>CAJCBL010000289.1 GCA_903960515.1 uncultured Verrucomicrobiota bacterium | reverse complement strand
CTCGCCGAGGACCCTGCACCCTGAAGGTCCACCGCCGCCGCCGCCCGCCCGGGCCGCGGCGGCACGCTGCTATCACAGGTGACTTTCTATCCGCCAGAAACAGGTGAGGTTCGCCTCGCCGCTCACAGGCTGCACAGGCCGCGGAGGCCCGTCGCGAGAACGGGAACTGGTAGACGGGGGCAAACTACCTAATACCGGCTGGGCACTACCATTTTCCAGACATGGTGAGCGCCTCGGAATTTGGCATGTATCCACGTTAGTGGGCGCTCATCCGTTACAGTGTAGACCGGTGTCGAGTGATGAGATCGGCCCCTCCCAGTGGTCGGCTCACGAACAGGCGTGCTTCGGAGGTTTGGGTCGGTAATCAGGCCCCGGGCTCATGCAAAGTTGGCCCCATATTCCCCACACCCACGGCTGCAGGATGCGTAGCAACCGTAGCCGCAGGCCGCCCCAGCGTAAGATTATTGACTGTCCCTTCTGAGCTCCCGGCCTCATGCAAAGTTGGCCCCTTATTCCCCACACCCACGGTTGCAGGAAGCGTAGCAACCGTAGCCGCAGGCCGCCCCAGCGTAAGATTATTGACCTGTCCCTTCTGAGCTCCTTGTGCCCGAGCCGGTTTGATCCTGGCCGGCGCGTGAGCAGGGCAAGTTCGCCCACTCAGCGGATTGCCGCCAGGGACGCGGTGATGGGGCCCGCCCGCTCAATCCTCTAGGAACTCGCCCTGCACGCTCTTGGGCGCTGCCGGAGAGGTCTTTTCCGGCTTGTCGTTGAGATGCCGGGGCGGGCGCGACACCCGCAACGAGACCGCGTGCTCGCGGTCGGCGGCGATGCGCGAACAGATCGCCTGGACGTGCATCTTGAGCCAGCGCGCCGTGGGGCTGGTGAGGGTGTAGTCGGCCGGGCCGTAGTGGTCGATGCGCCCCACCTGCCGCAACCGGTCGTTCTGCTCAAACTCGGCGGCCACGTCCGGGTTGTACACCGCGTAGCCCTTGCCTCCGTTCCTGCGCACCACTGAGAAGCTGGGGATGTCGCTGGGCCCGTCGGCGATGTAGATCATGTTTTGGAACGGGATACGCCTGTCCTCCGGGGCGATGTTGGCGTTCACGTCGATCTCGGCGTTCTTGTTGGTGCCCTTGTTGATCTCGAAAAGCGCACGCGTCTTGGTGGTGTTGTCGATCACTGCGCCGATCTGGGCGATCTCCGCCTCGGCCTCCATCTCGAACTCCTTTTGCCCAACGAAACCCGGAGGCAGGGGGTTCTCGATGAACTCGCACCCCCAGATTCCGTCGACATGGGGGGCGATCGCGCTGCCGCGCACCATCTCCGCCAGCCCGGTGCTCACGATGTAGTGCTCCAGCTTGATCTCATTCTTGGCGTATTCCGGTTTCTCCCGCACCCACTCGCGCATCGCCGGGAAGAACTCCGGCAGGCCCGGGTAGAAGCGGATCTCCCGGCCGCACTCCCGCAGTATCCGGTTGTTGAGCCCGCGCAGCTTGCCGTGCATCACATGGGTGAGCAGGTGGTTGAGGTAACCGTTCTCACCGGACATGTGGCTGCCACGCTTGCGGTAGATCTCGATCATCGCGTTGGTCTCGTGCCAGAAATCCTGCTCCACGATCCCGTAGCGCCGGAACAGCGGGCTCTGCATGTATTCAGGGATTAGCGTCTTGTCGAAATCCCAGATGCAGGCGATGATGTTTTGCGTGAACAGCGTGGTGGCCATGGGCGGGTGCCGCACGCCGCAGCTCGGAGACGGGCGCGGCCTTGCGTTCCCCTCAGAAAAGCTCCATGCCCACCGCTCCGCAACGCACATTTTCCCTCCGGCCCGCCGACATGCCCGCACTGCCCGACATCGCGCCCTTCCAGCGCCGTAAAGAAGAACTCGACGCGCAGATGGCCGATCCGGGTTTCTACTCCAACTTGCGCCGCGCCGCCGAGGTCACCCGCGAGCAGCAGCGCCTCTCCGCCCTTCTGGAGAAGTTCGCCGAGTGGCAGCGCCTTGCCCGTGACCACGCCGACAACACCGCCCTCTCCAAGGACCCGGCGGCTGATGCCGACCTGCGCGCCCTCGCCGCCGCCGAGCTTCCCGAGCTGGCCGCCCGCCGCGAGTCGATCGAGCGCGAGGTGATGCTCGCGATGATCCCGCCCGACCCCACCGACTCGCGCAACACCGTCTTCGAAATCCGCGCCGGCACCGGGGGCGAGGAGGCCGCCCTCTTCGCCGCCGAGTTGGTGCGACTCTACCAGAAGTACGCCGAGGGCCGTGGTTGGAAGTTCGAGCCGCTCAGCTCCAGCCCCAGCGATCGAGGCGGCTTCCGCGAGGCGATCTTCCTTATCAGCGGCACCGACGTCTACAAGCAGCTCAAGTTCGAGAGCGGCGTGCACCGTGTGCAGCGAGTCCCAGTGACCGAGGCCAACGGCCGTGTCCACACCTCCACGGTCACGGTGGCCGTGTTGCCCGAGGCCGAGGAGGTCGACCTCAAGATCGATCCCCAGGATTTGGAGATCACGGTGCAACGCGCCAGCGGCCCCGGAGGTCAGGGAGTGAACACTACCGACTCCGCCGTGCGCATCATCCACAAGCCCACCGGGCTGATGGTCTACTGCGCCGACGGTCGTTCGCAGATCAAGAACAAGGCCAGTGCGATGGCCGTTCTGCGCTCGCGTCTGCTCCAACTTGAGGAGGACAAGGAGCGCGCCAAGTACGCCGCCCAGCGCCGCAGCCAGATCGGCACCGGCGACCGCTCCGAGCGCATCCGCACCTACAGTTTCCCTCAGAACCGCTGCACCGATCATCGCATCGGGCTCACGCTCTACAGCCTGCCGCAGATTCTGGAGGGTGCCATCGATACGCTTGTGACCGAGTTGCAGCGCGCCGACTTCGAGGAGCGCTTCGCAGCAATCACAGGCCAGCCGGTGGCCTCCCGCCGCAGAAGCGACGACGAGGACTGAGCGGCCAGAAGCGGGGAGCCGCTGACAACTTACAGGAAACTCGATTCGCACTGCAGGTAGACATACCGCCGTCCGTACAGCGGGGATAGGAGGCGAGGAGCCAAAGTATTTGGTCCAAGGCCGGGGGGGCCTCCTGGTAACCGCCGCACAGTGGAGGGCCGTTGATCAACCGGCGCTGCGCGGGCAACTGCATTGACAGAGCGCGAGGGCGGCACGCGAACCGGAGACCGGATGAGGGTGAGATAGGTCTGAATCCAGTACCCTGGCTTCAGTTCGTAGTTCATTGTTTGGTCTTCCGCGCCCATCCTTTCTCCATCGGCTCCGCGAGTCTGCACTTCCGCCTTCAGCATTTTGCCTTCACCCTTCAGGCCTCTCTAGTCCGATCATTCCGCAATCCATAATCCGCGCTTCGCATTCGCCCGTGCTCTCCCTTCTCGAAATCGTTCGCAAGACCACCGAGTTCCTCCACGCCAAGGGCGTTGAGAGCGCGCGGTTGGATGCCGAGGTGCTGGTGGCCCACGCGCTCAAGCTGCGTCGGATGGATCTCTACCTGCAGTTCGAACGCCTGCTTACCGAGCCGGAGTTGGCCGCCATCCGCCCGCTGGTGAAACGGCGCAGCCAGCGTGAGCCGCTCCAGCACATCCTCGGGGAGACGGACTTCTTCGACCTCAAGCTCAAGACCGACCGCCGAGGACTCATCCCGCGGCCCGAAACGGAACAACTTCTCGAGTTGGTTACCAAGGCTCACTCCGCTGCACCGGCGCGCATTCTGGATCTGGGCACCGGCACCGGCGCCATCGCCCTCGCTCTGGCAAAGTTCTGGCCCGAGTCGACTGTGGTCGCTGTCGACCGCAGCAGCGACGCGCTCACGCTCGCCAGGGAGAATGCGGCCTCGCTCGGGTTCGCCGACCGCGTGAGCTTTGTGGAATCGGACTGGTTTGCGGGCCTCGTAGGCGAGGCTCCTTTCGACCTCATTGTCTCCAACCCGCCGTACCTCACTGCCTCCGAGGTGGCGGAGGCCCAGCCTGAGGTGCGCGATCACGATCCGGTTACCGCCCTCGTGGCCGAGCGCGACGGCCGCGCCGACCTAGAGGCGATCATCCGCGCAGCGCCGCCCTTTCTTGTCACCGGCGCGTTGCTTGCGCTGGAGACCGGCATCGCCCAGCACGAGGCGCTTACCAGTTTTGCCCAACCTTTCGGTTACGCCGCCATCGAATCGAAGCGCGACCTCACCGACCGCGAGCGCTTCCTGCTCTTGAGGAAGTAGAGCGGCGCGGGGCTCGGCGAGAGAACTGAGTCGCCAGAATTTCGGTATCTTTGGCCGTCGTGCAGCGCTGGAGGTGGGAGGTGGTCAGGGTGCGGTGAGCCGCGGCCAGCAGACCAGCGCCGGGTGTCGAGTGATGAGATTTTAACCGCCAGTGACCCGCTCAGGAGCAGGCGCGCTGCCGGGGGCTTGCCGGGTGATCAGGCCCTCGGCGCCCGGCTCTGTTCTCCCAAAGGAATGGTTACGGCTAAGGAGGTGCAGATGGCGCGCTCATCATCGGGCAACAACTGTACGGGCAGAAGCAGATCGCGCCGCCCGGGCCTCACGGGCATGGCGAAGCGCAGCCTCGGAATGTCCCGCCGGGGCCGGTTCCATCTTCACCCGATCCGTGCCTGACAATTCCCTGACAAGCGTCATACAGGCCCATGACGACATTTCCCCACGCGGCGGCTATGATGGGCGGGCGGCTCCTTGCCGCCCCCGGTGGCCGCATATCTCCCGTGGTTCACCGCCCTCGCTTCCTGGTCCGTCCCAACGCTCCGCTGATCCAAAGCCATGAATACTCGCTCCTTCACCTGTGCCCTAGCGCTTCTCTTTATGACCGCCAACCTCTTCTCCAACCCTCGTGACGAACAATGGCAGCAGGTCGACGAGGCCGCCAACCAGGGCCTGCCCAAGACCGCCATCGAGCGTCTCGAGCCGATCATCGCCGGCGCTATCGCCGACAAGTCCTACCCTGAGGCCGTCCGCGCCATCGGGCGGCGCATCGCATTGGAGGGGACGATCGAGGGCAACAAGCCCGAGGAGAAGATCGTGCGACTGCAGGCCGAGCTCGGGAAGGCGCCCGCCCCGATGAAGCCGGCGATGGAAGCCCTGCTCGCCCACTGGTACTGGCAGTATTCCCAGCACAACCGCTGGCGCTTCTTGCAGCGTACCCAGACCGCGGTGGCGCCTGGCGCCGATATCCAGACTTGGGACCTCGCTCGTATCCTCGCCGAGATCGGCAAGCACTTCGACGCCGCTCTGGCCGACACCGCCGCGCTCCAAGCCACGCCCATCGCCACCTTCGACGCGCTCATCGACAAGGGCAGCGTGCCCGACTTCTACCGGCCCACGCTCTTCGACTTCCTCGCCTACGAGGCGCTCTCGTTCTACCAGGCCGGCGAGCAGGGCAAGGTCGTAGCCGAGGATGCTTACGAGTTGCCGGCCTCCAGCCCGGCGCTCGACGACGCCGGCAAGTTCCTCGCCTGGCGCACGACCTTTGCCAGCAAGGACTTTCCGGATTCGCCCATCATCAAGGCGCTCGATCTCTACGGCCGGCTCATGGAGTTCCATCGCAGCGACAAGGACCGCTCCGCCTACCTCGATGCCGACCTCGCCCGGTTGCAATACGCCTCCAATGTTGCCGTGGGCGAGGACAAGGGCGCCCGCTATGAGAGCGCGCTGGAGCGTTTCATCGCCTCCAGTGCCGCACACGAGATCTCGGCCCGTGCCCTCGCGCGTCTCGCCGGCCGCTGTCAGGCCTCGGGCGACCTGGTGCAGGCCCGCGAGTTGGCCCGGCGCGGGATTGCGGCCTTCCCCAACAGCGCGGGGGCCGTCGAGTGTTTCAACCTCATCCAACAGTTGGAGGCGCATTCGGTGCAGCTCGGCACCGAGCAGGTCTGGAACGCGCCCTGGCCGACCGTCGACGTAACGTACCGCAATGTCACTCACGTCTATTTCCGCGCCATACCGGTGGATTTTGAGCAATACGTCGAACAGTCCCGCTGGAGCCTGGGCAACTTTGACCAGGAAAACCTCGCCAAACTGCTCGCCACTACGCCCGCGCTGAGCTGGGACTCCCCGCTGCCTCCCACCGCCGATCTCAAGGAGCGCACTGAGAAGTTGCCTGCGCCCAGCTCCCTCAAGTCCGGCTTCTACGCCATCTTCGCCAGTTGCGACCCATCGTTCGGCCAGAGCGCCAACCAGGTGAGCTTCACCCGGGTATGGGTCAGCGAGCTGGCCCTGGTGCTGCGCAGTACCATCGGCGGCACCGACGGCCTTGTCCTTGGCGCCAATACCGGAGAGCCGGTTGCCGGCGCCGTCGTGCGCGTCTGGGTGCAGGATCAGGAGGGCCGGTTCCGCTCCGGCTCGTCCTTGGCGACCGACTCCAATGGCCGCTTCGAACTGCCCCGGGCCGACCGCCAGGCAGTGTTCCTCGCCGAACATGCCGGACAGTCTGTCGCCAGCATTGACGCGTTCTCCTCCAGCCGCTGGCAGTCTCCGGATCGCGCCGACACGCAGACGGTGTTTTTCACCGACCGCGCACTCTATCGCCCTGGCCAGACGATCAACTACAAGGGCGTGTCGATCCGCTACGACCAGGCCGCCGCCAAGTATTCGGCTATTGCCGCCCTCGGGCTCACCATCGTGTTCAACGACGCCAACGGCCAGGAGATCGCTCGTACCGAGCAGACGACCAACGACTACGGCTCGTTCAGCGGAGTGTTCACCGCGCCGCGTGACCGGGTGATGGGCACGATGTCCATCCAAGTGCTCGGCCGGCCGAGCAGCACTTCCTTCAATGTGGAGGAGTACAAGCGCCCGAAGTTCCAGGTCTCGCTCGATGCGCCCGCCGTGGCCGCGAGGCTCGATGCTGCGGTCGCCCTCACCGGTAAGGCCACCGCCTATACCGGCTCCGCCATCGGCGGCGCGAAGGTGAAGTGGCGCGTCGAGCGCAACGTGCGATGCCCCTCCTGGTGCTGGTGGTGGAGCCCCGTCGCAGCGAAGGCCGTAGCCCACGGCACCTCCGTCACCGAGGCCGACGGCACCTTCAAGATCGAGTTCATCGCCGTGCCCGACCGCAGCGTGCCGGAGAAGAACGAGCCGGTTTTCACCTACTCGGTCCACGCCGACGCCACCGACACCACGGGTGAGACGCGTTCCGCCGATTCGTCGGTTCGCGCTGGCTACACCGCACTCGAGGCCGCGATCAATTCGGCCGAATGGCAGACTCCGGAGCAGTCGGTCTCGCTCACGCTCTCCACCCGCTCGCTCGACGGCGTGCCCCAGGCGGCAAGCGGCACCGCCATCATCCATGCGCTCCAACAACCCGCAGCCGTTGAGCGCGCGCCGCTGCATCGCGAGCATTATCGGTGGTGGGGCGACGTGGAACCCTCGGCCGATCCCACCAACCCGGACTCTTGGGCACTCGGAGCCGTTGTCGCCGAGATCCCATGGCAAACGGGCCCCGCAGGTTACATCCAGGTTTCCCGCACGCTGGCGGCCGGCATCTACCGGGTGTCGCTGGAGACTCGGGACCGTTTCGGCAAGAAGGTGACCGCGCGCCGCACGGTGGAGGTGGTCGATCCGAACGCGAGTCGTTATGGCGTGAAGGTGCCGAATCTCTTTGCTGCGCCCAAGTGGTCGGTCGAGCCCGGGGAGACCTTCGCTGCGTTGTGGGGCACCGGTTACGCCAGCGGCCGGGCGTTCGTCGAGTTGGAGTGCGCTGGAAAGTCCCTGAAGCGCTACTGGACGGCCGCCGGCCGCACGCAGGAGCGTGTCGAGTGGCCGGTGACCGAGGATATGCGTGGCGGCTTCACGGTGCGGGTGAGCTACGTCCGCGAGAACCGCGCCTATTTCAACGCTCGCAGCGTGCAAGTGCCGTGGACGAACAAACGGCTCGACGTGAAGTGGGAGAGCTTTCGCTCAAAGCTGTTGCCCGGCCAGAAGGAGACGTGGACGGCGCTCGTGACCGGACCGAACGCCAAGAGCGCCGCGGCCGAGATGGTCGCCACGCTCTACGACGCCTCGCTCGACCAATACGCGTCGCTGGGCTGGCCGGGTGCGTTCAACGTGTTCCGATCCGAGGCGATGATCGGACATGCCGAGTTCCAGAATTCCACGGCCGGCTTCCGTCATCTCCACGGCTGGTGGCCGGTGGAGCAACGCTCGTTCGTCTGGCGCTACCGAGCCTTCCCGTCGGAGGTTGTCTCCAATGTATGGGGTTGGGGTTTCCCTCGGAAGGCGAAGATGTCCCTATTGCCGTGCGCAGCGCCTGCCGGCCTCCCTCGGGGCATGGCTGTCGACGACGGCGCCGACGAGGCCTCGGCTGACAAGGAGATGGCCCAGCAACAAGAAACCGGCGCCGCGGCCGCCATGGGCCCCGGCGGGCTCGCATCCGCCCCCGGCCCCGATCTCTCCAAGGTGGCCGCGCGCAAGAACCTCAACGAAACCGCCTTCTTCTTTCCGCATCTGATCGCTGGTGACGATGGCGTTGTCCGTATGACCTTCACCATGCCGGAGGCGCTCACCGAGTGGCGCTTCGTCGGCTTCGCCCATGATGCGCAGCTTCGCGCCGGTTACCTCTGCGGCACCGCCGTCACGGCGAAGGACCTCATGGTCGAACCCAATCCGCCGCGCTTTGTGCGCGAGGGCGACGCCATTGAGTTCACCGTCAAGGTCACCAACCAGAGCGCCCAGCCGCAGCAGGGGAAAGTGCGACTCACCTTCGCCGACGCCGCCACCCAGCAGTCGGTCGACGCTGCGCTGGCCAACCGCGCCACAGAGCAGGCCTTCGATGTGCCCGCGAAGCAATCACGCAGCTACTCCTGGCGCATCGCCGTCCCCGATGGCCTTGGGTTCCTCACCTACAAGGCCGTAGCCGCCACCGCCCAGGCCAGCGACGGCGAGGAGGGCTACCTCCCCGTGCTCAGTCGCCGGATCCTGGTCACCGAGTCGCTCCCGCTCCCCATCCGCAGCAGGCAGACGAAGAACTTCCAGTTCCAGAAGCTGCTCGACTCCGGACGGTCGGAATCGCTTCGCCACCAGTCGCTCACCGTGCAGATGACCTCCCAGCCGGCCTGGTACGCGGTAATGGCGCTGCCATACCTGATGGAGTACCCGTACGAGTGCAGCGAGCAGGTGTTCAACCGGCTCTACGCCAACGCGCTCGCCCGCCACATCGCCGCCTCCGACCCGAAGATACGCCGCATCTTCGACCTCTGGAAGAACACCCCGGCCCTCGACAGCCCGCTCACCAAGAACCAGGACCTCAAGTCGGTGATGATCGAGGAGACTCCGTGGGTGCGCCAGGCGAAGTCCGAGGGCGAGGCGCGCCGAAACGTGGGCCTGCTCTTCGACGGCAACCGCCTCGACGAGGAGACCGCCCGCGCCCTGCGCAAGCTCGCCGACCAGCAGCTCGGCGACGGGCTCTGGCCTTGGTTCCCGGGCGGGCAACCGAGCGAATACATCAGCCTGTACATCATGACCGGCTTTGGGCGGTTGCGGCACCTCGGCGTCGACGTGGACCAGGCGGCTGCCGTGAAGTCGTTAGGCGCCTTGGACGCGTGGATGGATGAGCACTACCAGCGCATCCTGAATTCACCGGCACCCGAGACCTATGTGCCGAGCTGCACCGATGCTCTCTTTCTCTACGGCCGGAGTTTCTTCCTAGAGGACCGGCCGGTCGCCGACGAGCACCGCAAGGCGTTCGACTTCTTCCTTGGGCAGGCGCGCAAGCACTGGCTCAAGGTGGATTCCAGGCAGAGCCAGGCGCACCTCGCCCTCGCGTTGCAACGTTTCGGCGACAAGACGACGCCCCGGGCGATCATGCGCTCGCTCAAGGAACGCAGCGTGAGTAACGAGGAGTTGGGGATGTTCTGGCGCGAGCTTGAGCTGAGCTGGTGGTGGTATCGCGCCCCCATCGAGACCCAGGCCCTCATGATCGAAGCCTTCGCCGAGGTCGCCGAAGACGCGCAGGCCGTCGAGGACTGCAAGGTGTGGCTGCTCAAACAGAAGCAGACTCAGGACTGGAAGACGACCAAGGCCACCGCCGACGCCATCTACGGCCTGCTCCTGCGCGGCACGAATCTGCTTTCCAGCGACGCGCTGGTGGAGGTGTCGCTCGGCGGCCAGGCGGTGCGTCCGAAAGACGTGGAGGCCGGCACCGGGTTCTACGAGCAGAAGTTCGCCCCTGCCGACATCAAGCCTGCGATGGGCAACGTGACCGTGAAGAAGGTCGACGACGGCGTGAGCTGGGGCAGCGTGCACTGGCAGTACCTCGAAGACATGGCGAAGGTGACGCCCCACGAGGGCACGCCGCTCAAGCTCAAGAAGTCCCTCTACGTGAAGCAGGCGACCAAGAAGGGGCAGGAGCTGGTGCCGGTGGCCGGCCCAGTGTCGGTGGGCGACGAGCTGGTGGTGCGCATCGAGCTGCGCACCGACCGCGACATGGAGTTTGTGCATCTCAAGGACCAGCGCGGCAGCGGCACCGAACCGGTGAACGTGCTCAGCCGATACAGGTACCAGGACGGCCTAGCGTACTACGAGAGCACCCGCGACACCGCCTCGCACTTCTTCATCGATTACCTGCCGAAGGGCGTCTACGTGTTCGAGTATTCGACACGCGTTCAGCTCAAGGGCGCGTACCAGACCGGTATCGCCGAGATCCAGTGCATGTATGCGCCCGAGTTCAACAGCCACTCCGAGAGCATCGCGCTGGAAGTGAAGTAGGCGGTGCTGTTTGGTTCCCGCGAGGGGCTACGGGCCCCTTGCGAATCGCCGCTGCGGAAGCGCTTGGCTTCCGCAGCGAGGATGGTCCCGATCTATGGGCTGAGGACGTGGCGAACACGCCGCCTAGGAGTTTGGCCAGGGGCTCTACATTGGCTTCGCCGAGCCGGGCCATCACACATCCTCAAGCACAGGTGCCGGTCAGGACGTTTGTGCTCCGAGCCCGGCCAGCTCGGAAGGCCCGGAGCCAGCTCGCGCCGAGCGCAACGCGGAGATCACCAAGCAGGTCGAACGCCGCCGCGAGCTGTACGCCGAGAACCAGAAGTTGCTCGAGCAGCGCGCGAAGGAAGTCGCGGAGAAGATGAAGGCGGCGGAAGCAACCGACGAAGTTGTTGTGCTCAGCCCCTTCTGTGTGATCCAGCAACAGGCCGAGCAGGCTGGCTTCCAATTTGCGAAGTAGATCGCTCCGCGGGATGTCGCTGCGGGCTCTGCCGCAAGGTGGAGCCCGTTTCGCGTCTGGCTGGTGGTGGCGGTCCAGGAGGTCGGCGTGGGGATGCGGAGCCCGGCAGAGCAGGCTCACTCCCACTCGGTTGGTCTTCCATGACAATGTCCGCGCAAACTCTGACAAAGTCTTACGTGGGCCTGACAACTCGGGATTGCGGAAGTGGTAGGCTGGTGACGTTCAAAACGCAGATCGTCCCAAACCCAACGCACCATGAAACACCTCAATTCCCGCCGCCTCGCCGCTGCTGTATTTTCCAGTGTCCTGCTCTCCACTCCGCTCATCCTCCTTGGAGACCCGACCGCGCCAGTTCCGCCGGAAAAGGACAAGGATGCCAACGGATCGGTCGTCGTGCTTAGCCCATTTGTGGTCAACGCGAGCATTGATTGTGGCTACTCCGCGACCTCCACGCTGGCCGGCGTCCGCATGGGGGCCACCGTCGGAGGGGCGAAAGACGTCCGATTCTTTCGCGACGCCGCCAACGAGGGCGAGTTTCCCCACCCGAATACGATCACGGCCGAAGGGCTATTCAGTGAACACGACCTGCCGTTGCAGTGCCGCACCGAGAGCAAGGATCTCTTCATACTCAACGGCGAGGCGATGCCGGCCTCGCTGCTCACGAAACCGGAGGTGAAATACCTCGGGCAGATCGGCCTCTCTTCCGGGCTCGATGCCGGCACGTGGCATCGCGAGCCGCTCAATCTCGTGGCGGTCGTCGACAAGTCCGGTTCGATGGACGGGCATCCGCTCGAACTGGTGAAGAACTGCCTGCGCCAGATCCACTCGCAGCTGGGGCCCCGTGACCAACTCTCCATCGTGCTCTACGGCTCTAGCTCGCATATCCACATGGCCCCGATGCGCACAACCGCAGCGAACCAGCGGACGATCGGCGCCGCGATCGACGCGATTGTGAGCGAGGGATCGACCAACATGGAGGAGGGGTTGCAAGTGGGCTTCGACCTGGCGCGGCAGAGCCAGACCGCCTTCCGGGGGCGGACGCGGGTTATGCAGTTCACCGACGAGCGTCCGAATGTTGGTGACACCAGCGCCGGTGGTTTCATGGGCATCATGGAGGCCGGCTCGCGCGACGGAATCGGGCAGACAACCGTGGGCGTAGGCGTGGAGTTCGGTGCCGAACTGGCGTCGAAGGTGAGCTCGGTGCGCGGCGGCAATCTCTTCTTCTTCCCCGACGAGGCGGCGATGGTGAAGACCTTCACCGAGGATCTCGACACTATGGTGACCGAGCTGGTCCACGATCTCGACATCACGATACGGCCCGCAGCCGGGCTGCGACTGGTGGGCGTGTACGGCATCCCGGGAGAAATGCTCAAGTGGGAAGGCGACCGCGATGTCCGTTTTCAGGTGACGACGGTGTTTCTCAGCAAGAGCCGCGGGGCGATCTACGCGGCGTTCGCCCCGGAGGCGGAGGACCTGCCGTCCCGCCGGTATGTCGAGGGACGCCCGCTCGCCACGGTGCAGCTGTCGTACCTGGAGGTTGGTGCCGAGGTGGCGAAGACCGCGAAGCTTGAACTGCCGCTTGTGAGCAAGCGCACGGCGAGCCTCGGGCTTACCCGCGGGCGGTTGTTAGTGAGCGAATACCTCGCGTTGAAGGGCGCGATGACGGCGCATCTCACCGAGAACAACCAGGAGAAGGCGTACACGCAGTTGGGCGAGCTCCATCAGTTGCTGGCCACTGATTCCGACAAGACACTTGCCGACGAACGCAAGCTCGTGGGCAGTCTCTATACGTCCATGGCCAAGCTCTCTGGGCACGGTGGGCGGGCGAGGCAATTCTCGGCGGGGGAGTGGGACGAGAAGGATGGCGACGTGAACTAGTGCCGCCACCGAGGGCAACCGGGAGTCTGGAGTCCAGCTTCGGGAGACGGTCACCCGAGCGGCACTACTGAGAGCGGAACATCGCCAAGCAGGTCGGGCGCTCCAGGATGGAGGGGCGCCCGATTTCTGTTTGCGGGCGCAAGGGGGACAGGAGGTAGGGGCGGCGCCTCGCTGGCGTGAGGGCTGGCTTCGGTTGAGTTTTGGGCCCCAAGACAGCCGCAGTAGGGCTAGACCCCATAGGAGACCGACGGAGTTGCGGGTAGCGTGCGGCACGATGAAAACGCGGATCACATTTCAAGCGGTGTTGGCCGGCCAACCCCGAAGTTCGCAGGGTGATCTAGGGGACGATGGATGCGGGTTGCATGGCCCATGCGAGGCGGGCTCCCCCCGTATTAACCGAATGAATTACGCCGCCAGACACCAGTTACAAGGAGATCCAAGTTATGAACAATGAAACAGCCCCAACGCCCGTGAACGTGATACATGGCCAGTCCCTACCGGAAGGCCCATCTCCCATGAACTCATCCACGAGGGCAGGGGCATCGGGGGCGCTGGATAAGCACTGCCTGCGGACCGGGCTGTGCGAGCGGCCCCCGGAGGATGGAGATGAGGTCGGGGCGCCGCGGGCGCGCGCCCTGCTCGAAGCCTTGGCGGAAGCGCGCGGCCGGATGAGCGAGGCCTTCGACGTGTACCGCGTTCACTGCGAGATGGCGTGGAGGCTAGGCAGCCAAGCTGACCAACTTCGCGACTACGCGCCGCGGGCTTGATCGTCCAGTCTTCCCAACCCCTGCTGCCCCCCACTCGACATGCCCTACTTGATACCACCTTGGCGTTCGTTTCTTACCTTGGCCTCGGATAGCGAGAGCGCTTCAGCCTCGGTCTGCTGCAGCTTCTCATTTGCGACACTTGAGGTCGCCTGCTGCCACCCTGGCAAGGCGAGCTTTGCACTGACTGAGCAGAAACAGTCCGACGCCTGGCGCTGGGCAATCTGTAGCACGGAGGGCCTTGTACTTCACACCGGCTGCGAGACCACCCAGACCGGAGCCAAGCGAGTCGCTGAAGAGGCGCTCCGACTGGAAGAAGTCTGAATCGAACGGCGAAAGTTTGCGCCGGCTATTCGTTGGCCGAACGCAACAGCGTATCGCCTGTCCAACCTGGCCAAACGGCAGGGTGGGACGCTTCGTCTCCGCGTAGCGCGGCGCCTACTTGCTGGAGTGAGGGCTGCGCCTAGAGCGGGGCGGATCCCCAGTGTTGAGATACGATCGGCGCGGCGCTGCCCGCCCGCCTATCGCCCTTCATCAAGCGGGTGGCTGGCTCAAGAGTGTTTCGGTTCTTCTTTAGTCGCATGCGGGCGGCCGACGCAGGCGGGCAGTGTCGGGCATTTGTCGGGCTTCGGTTCCTGCGGGCCGGCGGCGCTCAAATCGATCAGGAACAAGGGGCGGGGCGTTTCTGCCCAGAAGTTGAGTACCGCCCGGCAATACGAACATGGCGCGAATTGGGGGATACGGGCTGGGGTTATCCACTACTGGCTCCCGCCGCTATCGCGGCCCAAGTGGGAATCATCGGTCGTGGGTGGGCGGGTGAATGAAGCTCTGCCCCGGGGTCAGGCAGCCGTCACCGGGGCCTGAGGGCCGGTTCGCATGGCAGGCCGGTCTAATAGTCGGACACGCTGGTTTTCGCGGAGGAGCCGGGTGGGAGAGCATGGCGGGGGGCTCCGAAGGGCTGGGCTGCCGCCATGAACCTTTAGGTCCTGTTCCCGGGCTTCTGCTCGTCGACGCCTTGTATGTCGCGGGTTCGGCGATCGCGGGGAAGGGGGCTCCCCTGCAGGTCGCGCGCATCGTGTTCCCGGTGGGGTCGCACGGAGGAATGGCCGCGCGCGAACTGGTTGAAGCGGTCGGGGTGTGGCCCGGGCCGCGCTGGTTTCGGCCCAGCCTGGATCCCGGGTGCTGGAGGGCGCGTCACCGGGGAGTGAGGCGAAAAGCCGTGCGGTGATCGGTATCGCATGCCGGCATCGCCATTCGAAAGCGGGGCGGGACGCGTGCAGCCCGCCGGCGAGGTCGGGCCAATCGATCTGATACATTCCTGCCAGTGATGTTCTTCTACGGTTGGGCATTGGCCAGTTCGAGCGGCTGGCGCGCCGGGTCTGCGTTGTCCATGTATGAGCGATACATTCCTTGAGCCGCCAGACCGTTGCACTTTGCGCGATGATGGAGCGCAGTCTGGGCCGCAGTCGCGTTGGCTGGAAGACCCTTCCACGTTTTCATCGCATTGTCCTGAAGCCCACGTCCGAAAGAGAAGCTCATCTTCCACGGGGTGCCTCCGCGCTGACAGATCGCGTTTAGCCGCTCTGTGGCGATCAGGTCGGGTTGGCCTCCCGAAAGAAACACGATCCCCGGCACCGCCGCCGGCACCGCCCGGAGGAGACAGCGAATCGTGGTCTCCGCCACCGTCGCCAGATTTGCCTGTTGCTGGCAGGTTTTGCCCGGAAGGACCATGCCCGTCTTGAGCAACATCGACTCCAGTGCGACCCGGTGCTCAAAGAGGGCAGCGAAGACGGTTTTCAATGTGGCGCAGGTGACTTCTTCGCAGCGCGCGAGGGTGTGGCTGCCGTCCATCAACACTTCCGGCTCCACGATAGGTACTAGCCCGGCCTCTTGGCTCAGTGCGGCGAAAAGGGCTAGCGAGCGTGCGCTCGTCATGATGCTCGTGCGGGTGGGCAAACCGTCGTCAATTGCGATCACCGCCCGCCATTTGGTGAAGCGCGCTCCGAGTGCCCGATACGAGGCGAGGCGCTCGCGCAGGCCGTCGAGGCCTTGGGTGAACTTCTCGCCTGCAAAGCCGGGCAACGCGGCGGTACCGGCGTCGACCTTTATCCCGGGGATGATTCCTTGCTGCGTGAGCGTTTCGACCAGAGAGGTGCCGGTGCTGGACTTTTGCCGGAGGGTTTCGTCAAAGAGAATCGCGCCACTGATGAATTTCGCCAAGCCTGGCGTGGTGAAGAGGAGTTCGCGGTAGGCACGGCGATTTTCCTCGGTCGAGGGAATCGAGAGGGCCGCGAAGCGCTTTCCGATTGTGGGAAGGCTTTCGTCGGCGGCCAGGATGCCTTTGCCTGTAGCCACAAGTGCTTGGGCCGTTGATTCGAGTGCCGGTGCGGAGTTCATGAGTGGATGGCCTCCATCACCGAGGCCGGATGCGCGTGGTACCGGCCCTCCCGCGTTTCGTTGCTCACCTCATGTTTGGCTTGTTCAAAGTGGGCTTGGGTGACGTGCGCTGCCGGGGGCCCGGCGAACGAGGCGAGTTCGTGCGCGCGAAGGTGCAATCTGGCGGGGGTATCCGGGCCGGGCACGATGAAGAACTCTGCTGGCTGTCCATTCCGGGTAGGGGTGTAGTCCATCCCCGAGTGTCTGCTGAATAGCCTGCTGCCGCCATGGGGTGTAACCCGACTGTGGGGTCTTGCGGAGGGCGGCAGGGGAGGCGTGGACTACGCGTTCACACCCTGTCTGCGGGTGGGCGGGCGCCGATCATGGACTCCTCGGTGGTGAAGGATGCGAGGTCCGGTCGCTAACAACTGGGCCCTCCGGCTCGCCCTGCCGAACGGCTCGTGACTTGCGAGTCATTGGCGCCGTTCAGGGGCGAAGCGTTTTAGGGAGGGACTCGCCCTCGCTATACTCTTCGTACGCGTGGCGTGGGGGATGCCCACGCTGAGCGTATGGTGAGGAATGGTGAAATGCCAGGTGACACTCCCGACAAGGAGAACACCCACTTCGACGACCTAGTGGAGGAGGCCCGCGAGCACTTCGGGCCCAAGGTTTTCCCGCTCAGCCTGCCGCTCAACCCCGGCCCGGGCTTCAACCGCCTGCTCGATGTCATGCGCAGCGAAGTCGTCACCTATGCCAAGGACGGCTCCGGCAAGTTCACCGAGGAGCCGGCCACCGGCCCGCTGCTGCTCAAGGTGCGCGAACTGCACAAGCAGCTCATCGAGCTCATCGCCGAAAGCGACGATTCCCTCATGACGCGCTTCTTCGAGGAAGGCGGCACCCTCACCGAGGAGGAGCTGCGCTGCGGGGTCCACGCGGCCATCCAGCGTGGCCAACTCGTCCCTTTGTTTGCCGCCTCCGCCGAGACCGATATCGGCATCGCCCGCCTGCTCGACATCATCGCCAAATACGGCTCCTCCCCGGTCGACCGTGCCTGCCTCTCCGTCTGCGATGTCTCCGGAGCCACCGTCGAGACCCGTCTGGATCGCCCGGAAACCGTGGTCCATGTTTTCAAGACCTTGGCCGAACCGCATGTCGGGGAGCTGAGCTTCTTCCGCGTGTGCTCCGGCACGGTCACCGCGAACATGGAGCTCTACAACGCCTCCCGCAAAAGCACCGAGCGGCTCGGGCAACTGCACCTGGCCAACGGCAAAACCCGCACCCCGATTGCCCGCCTCTGCCCGGGCGACATCGGTTGTGTGCTCAAGCTCAAGGATACCCACACCGGCAACACCCTGTGCAGCCCCGGCCTTGCGGTGGAACTGCCCAAGATCGACTACCCCAAGCCCAAGGTCCATGCGGCCATCGTCCTGCGTTCCCGTGGGGAGGAGGACAAGCTCGCCCACGGCTTGGGCACGCTGCACGAGGAGGATCCCACCTTCTCCCACCGCTACGACACGGAGGTGCGCCAGCACATCCTTTCCGGCCAGGGCGACATGCACCTGCAGGTCATCGTCGAACGCCTCAAACGCCGCTTCAATGTGGCCGTCGATCTTGTCGAGCCGCGTATCCCATACTGGGATACAGTGCACTCCCGCTCCGAGGCCAAATACCGCCACAAGAAACAAAGCGGCGGCTCCGGCCAGTTTGCCGAGGTTTGGATGCGCCTGGAACCCAGCCCGCGCGACTCCGGCATTGAGTTCACTGAGTCGCTGGTCGGCCAGAATGTCGACCGGGTCTATGTGTCCTCCGTCGAAAAGGGGGTGCGCACCGCCTGCAACGAGGGCATTCTGGCCCACTTCAATGTCACCGATGTGAAGGTCGAGTTTTACGACGGCAAGATGCACGCGGTGGACTCCAACGATGTGTCCTTCCAGGTCGCCGGGTATTGGGCTTTCAAGGAGGCCTTTAACAATGCCCGCCCCTGCCTGCTGGAGCCGGTTTATACCGTGGAAGTGCAGGTGCCCGAGGAGTTCATCGGCGCGGTCATGGGCGACATCTCCGGCCGCCGCGGCCGGATTGTCGGTGTCGAAAGCGATGGCGCCTTCCAGCTCGTCAAGGCGGTGATCCCGCAGAAGGAGCTCGCCAAATACGCCACAGTGCTGCGCGCCCTCACCGGCGGCCGGGCCAACCACACCGAGGCCTTCGCCTGTTATCAGGAGCTTCCCGCCGAGCACGAGAAGGCCGTGGTGGAGGAGCGCCAGCGCCAGCACGCCGCCGAGCACAACGCCCACCACTGAGCCCGCCCAGGCGCAGGGCCGAACGACGGCAGGGCTGAACGACTGCGTCGTCCAGCTACGGGTGGGGGGGCGAATGGCGCAGGAGGGCTCGTCGTAGCTGGAGCGCGGAGCGCTTCAGCCTTTCCGTCGTAGCTGGAGCGCGGAGCGATTCAGCCTCTGGCGCGGAGCGCTTCAGGGTTTCTGGGGGGGCGCAGGGCTGAACGATGGCAGGGCTGAACGACTGCGTCGTCCAGCTACGGGGAGGCGGAGGGAATGGCGCAGGAGGGCTCGTCGTAGCTGGAGCGCGGAGCGATTCAGCCTCTGGCGCGGAGCGCTTCAGGGTTTCTGGGG
>CAJCBL010000288.1 GCA_903960515.1 uncultured Verrucomicrobiota bacterium | reverse complement strand
CAAAGTAGCTATTTCGGAAAATGAAGACCCGGAGCCGAACCAGGCGCTACAGAGAACGCCGGGAAGAGCATCCTTTCCTTCGGCCGAGTCCGCTCCCCGGAGTCTCTGAGCTTATATCGTTCGGCACAAACATTACAATGCGCACCTTGTTATCACTATTCCTCCTAATTTGGATCATTCCCATCTCCACTGCCGCGCCTAAAGCGATTGCCGCTTCAGATGTTCCGGTTCCTGGTTTCAGCTTGTCGCAGGAGTACGTAATTAGCAATCCTATGCTCAAAGATAAGGTGATTGTGCGTGCTGGAAAATACGCACCGTGGTTTAAGGACACCAGGGGCATCTATTACGGTCAAAATGGATCGCAGGCTCTTGTCTACATCTCTTTCGCGAAGGACATTGCATGGACTGCTGTGATCAATAAGGAATTCCACTACGCTGGGCCTATCCCGACTGGCGCTATCCAAGCCGCAGCGACCGTGCTCTTCGCGGAGCTGATCGCCCCGAAAGCGGGAAGCGTCACCAAGCAAATGAGCTGTAAGAAGGATTTCATGAAGTTGATATCGTGGGAGGAAATTCCGAAGACAACCGGAGCCGAACCAGTCACTACAGAGAACGCCGGAAAGTAAATCCTCTCCTTCGACTGAGTCCGAACCCCGGCGTCTCTGACCTTATCGTTGGGCAAATAGAATGACCGATCAATCACGCCAATCCACGTGGAGAATGGGCTATGCTTTGCTCGTCTCGATCCCCGTGCTGTTGCTGGCGGTCGCAACGGTCGACAAATGTATGTGCGGGGTTGGATCGGAGCTGGGGTGGTTACAGATAGAGCTGCGAGTTACGGTAGTGGCGCTAGTGCTCTTGCGCTTTGCCGTCGCGAAGATCCGGAGAGAGGTAGGGCCTGACTGGATTGCGTATCTAGGGATTCTTGTAGTCTCGCCATTTATAGCAGACGGCTTGCTGCAGTTCGCACTTTGGTACCTTCATGAAAATCCATAGAATACAGCCGAACAAGTCGACAGATGCAACAGCGGGAAATCGTTTGCCTTCCTATCAACCGGAGGCACCGCCGGACCTCAGCTATAGTGGATAGATCCATAAGAACCGGCGCATGTCAGTGGTCGCGTTGTCTGTAGGTGTGCTCACCGGATGTGGATCAGGAAACGCGAAGATCGACGCAATATAGCAGGGCGGATCGCGTGCAAACACGCTCCGGATCGGACTGGATGGCTTCGCCATCCAGCTACGAGGAAAACAGGCGGAAGGCTGAACACGGATCGGACCGAACGTTCCATTCTTTATCTTATCCGGCCCGTAGCGGAACGGCTTCCCGTTCCGCTATCGCATCGCCCACTTCAGGTGGCTCCCGATCAGGCGGCCAGATACGGCAGGCTCTTCGCCAATACCTGCACCTGGGGCGCGCCTTCGAGCAACTCGGCGATGGAATCCCAACGGCCGTTGACCAGCGCATCGCGGGCGGACTCGCGCATCGTGGCCTTGATCGTCTTGCCGCCAAAGCGCACTTCCTGCGCCGCCACATCGACAACGACTTCAAGCTGCGGATCCGCTTCGATCGCAGCGGCGACCTGGGCGATGTCCTCACGGCTGGCGGTCAGGCACGGGAGACCGAGCGTGGTGCAGTTGCCAAAAAAGATCTCGGCATAGCCCTCGGCGATGATCGCGCGGAAACCGTACTTCTGGATCGCCTGCGGGGCGTGCTCACGCGAGGAGCCACAGCCAAAATTGGCGCCGGAGAGCAGGACCTTCGCGCCCTGGAAGCGGGGCTCGTTGAGCGGATGCGGCTTGGGCGAACCGTCGGGATTCTTGCGGACGTCGAAGAAGACGAATTCGCCGAGACCGTCGAAGGAAACGCACTTCATGAAGCGCGCGGGGATGATACGGTCGGTGTCGATGTCGTTGCCGGCGACGTAAACGCCGCGGCCGGACACCTGGGTGATTTTTGCGAGGGACATGACTAAAGGAAGAGAGGGATGGAAGTTGAGGTTGATGGTTTAGGCTTAGGTGGAGGAGGTCGTACGCGGTATTCGCGACCTGAACCTCAACCCCAAACTTAAACTGTCTTGGCGATCAGTTGCTCACCGCGAATACCTCGCGGGCGTCGGCTACCTTGCCGGTGAGGGCGGCGGCGGCGACCATGAGCGGGCTCATGAGGATCGTGCGACCGGTGGGGCTGCCCTGGCGGCCCTTGAAGTTGCGGTTCGACGAACTGGCGGAGACCTGGTCGCCGATGAGCTTGTCGGAATTCATCGCCAGGCACATCGAGCAACCGGCCTCGCGCCACTCGAAGCCCGCCTCGCTGAATACCTTGTCGAGGCCGAGCTTGATGCACTGGAGCGCTACGATCTGCGAACCGGGTACGGCCAGAGCCTTCACACCGGCAGCCACCTTGCGGCCCTTGAGGTACTTGGCGACCTCCACGAAATCGGAGAGACGGCCGTTGGTGCAGGAACCGATGAAGGCTACATCGATCTTGGTGCCCTTGATCGGCGCGCCGGGCTGGAATTTCATATACGCGAGCGCCTCCTCGATGGAGGCCTTCTCGTCCACGCTGGTCGCCGCCTCGGGAGTGGGGATACACTCGCCCACGGAGATCGCCTGGCCGGGATTGATGCCCCAGGTGACGGTGGGCTCGATGGTGGCGGCGTCGATGGTGACTACGTCGTCGTACTTGCAGCCCGCATCGCTCGCGAAGGATTTCCAGCGCGCCACGGCGGCATCCCACTCCGCGCCCTTGGGCGAGTAGGGGCGGCCCTTGAGATACTCGAAGGTGGTCTCGTCGGGATTGATGTAGCCCACGCGAGCGCCGCCCTCGATGGACATGTTGCATACGGTCATGCGCTCTTCCATCGACATGCGCTCGAACACCTCGCCCGCGTATTCGTAGGCGAAACCGGTGCCGCCGTTCACGCCGAGCGTGCGGATGATGTGCAGGATCACGTCCTTGGCGTAGACGCCGGCGTGGAGCTTCCCGTTGACGACGATGCGGCGCACCTTGAGCGCGCCGAGCGCCATCGTCTGGGTGGCAAGCACGTCGCGGATCTGAGTGGTTCCGATACCGAGGGCGATCGCGCCAAAAGCGCCGTGGGTGGAAGTATGGGAATCGCCGCAGGCGATCGTGGTGCCCGGCTGGGTGATACCCTGCTCCGGTCCCACGATGTGCACAACGCCCTGCTTGCCGGAGGCGCGATCAAAGAAGGTCACGCCAAACTCCGCACAGTTCTTACGCAGCGCATCCATCATGGCCTGCGCGAGCGGATCGGCATAGGGCTCGGCGAACTGGTCGGTGGGCACGATGTGGTCGACCGTAGCGAAGGTGCGATGCGGCATCGCCACCTTGAGCTTGAGGTCGCGCAACATGCCGAACGCCTGCGGGCTGGTCACCTCGTGGATGAGGTGCGTGCCGATGAGGAGCTGGGTCTGGCCGTTCGCCAAGTGGCGGACGGTGTGCGCTTCCCAGACTTTCTGGAAGAGTGATTTGGCCATGGTGATATGCGGTGAAGTGGACTGACTGCCCAGAGACTACCACAGGATTGCCGTGCTCGGGAAATACTTGTTTGGTCACCGGTGATGCCGCTTGGGCATCAATCGGGCCCGCCCCCCGGCCCGCCCCACCGCACTCCGCGAGGCGGCGAGCCGGATCGATTTTCGAGCCTCCGCCAACACCGCTCCCGCCGCGCGCCACAGGCGCAGTCTCGCATCCCTCGGCGTCGCCTCCACAAATAGCGTAACCGGCACCGCACGACCGCCGAGATCAAGTGCGGACTTCCAGCGGTAGCACTCCAGCCTTGACGTGTCCTTCGGGCAAGCGGCATCGTGAGGGGTATCCCCTAGGCCCTCCCGAGACTTCCTTTCCTCCCCCGGGAGGAGTTCGGCCACCCCAAACGCAGCATCCGGTCCCCAAAGACATTCGCATGATCCCCGTCCACGTCGAAACGATGTACCAGCACGAACCCTGGGCCAACTGGTTGCTGATCGTCGCCACTATCCTTGCCAGCGTTATGATCCAGTACGGGGTGTTCACACCCGACGAGGCGGCCCAATGGTTCACCCTCGGTTCCGGCGGGCCCCTCTCGCTCTTCGGGCACATGCTCGCCCACGCCAATTATGGCGATCTGGCCATCAACATGTTTTTCCTTTGGATCTTGGGCAACGCGGTGTGCGGAGCCATCGGCAACCTCCCCTTCCTCGCGCTCTACCTCGCGCTCGGTTGTATTTCCGGTTTGGTTCAACTCGCGATCAGCGCCAGTCCGGTGGCCGGAGGCAGCGGAGCCGTAGCGGGCCTGATTGGCGTGGGCGTGGCCTTCTTCCCGGTCAACAATGTCAGCCTGTATTACCCGCATGGGTTCTCCCTGCGCTACCGGGCGGCACCGTTGTGGATTCTGGCGATCTACTGGGTCGCATTGGAGGGGCTCGGCGCCGGGTTGCAGCTCGGGACATCCGCACCTTGGGGACAAATCGGCGGCGCCGCCGCCGGCTTGACTCTCGGGCTGGCGATACTCGCAGCCTCCTTCGTGCAACCCACCGAATCCGACAACGGCTCCCTGCTGGACTTCTTCCGCAATCGTGGCTTGCCGGTTGCTGTTGGTGCCTCCGCCAGGGCCCAAACCGGCCTGCGTCAGAACGCCCGCTCCAAATACGAGGAGCGCGCAATCCAGCCGGCAGCTTCCGCCGTGGCCGCATACACCGGCCGCCGCCTCACCCTCGCCCGCTCAGGCGAGCCCCCGCTCTTGGCCTCAACACCGCCCCTCGCTTCGACCCGTCCCGGTGCCTCCGTATTCTCGCCACCGCCCCTCACCGCCGGCGCTGCCGCTGCCGCATCCGGCTCAGTTTCGCAGCCACTGGCCTGGCCCGCTGACCTGCCGGAAGGCCTTTACTTCTATTTCGATGGCGCGAGCCGCCATGGGCCAATACCTCGTGACGAGTTCCTTACTCGTATATCCCTCGCCGCCGACACCATGCACTGGTTGTATCGGACCGAAGGATCCCAGGGTTGGCTACTTGTAGGCCAGCTCGGCTCCCCCGCCGAGCGACTCATCGCCGCCAACAAAACCGGCACCGCTATCCACTCTCCCAGCGCAAACACCGTGCAGGAGTCTGCCGTGCGCCAAAGCGCCGGAGCCTGACTCGCCCCAAGGCACGTTCCCGCTTGAGCTGAATACCGAGTTTTGCAGGAGGTGCTTGTACGCGCTTCAGGCGCAGATCGCCTGCAAGGACGCTCCTGCAACGCCCACCGAAGCTCGGTCCGGTCACAACAAGACGGCTGTCGGGTGATTATTCCAATGCGCGCTCAAGATGAAACTAATGCCGAGCCCGTGTAGGAGCGTGCTTGCACGCGATAGCGTCTCATCTCGAAAGCGAACTGGAACTACGACCCAGCGAGCCGCCCAACTACGGGTCCCCTAACGACTCGCCGCCGCGCACTGGGCCTCGCCGCACCAGCCCTTGGCACGCCCGAGCTTCGCCCGCTACCGGCCGGCGCCCCGGCAACACCCGTATTGCCAATCCTCGGCATCCCCGCTTCGCTCCTTGGTGATGCCTCGGGAGTATCAATTCCCCTTCGAACTGCGCCATCTCGTGTACTTCCGCGAGGTCGCCCGCCGCCTGCATTTCCGCGCAGCCGCCGAGGCGCTCGGAGTGGCCCAACCGGCGCTCAGCCGCCAGATCGCGCAACTGGAGAAGTCTCTCGGGCTCGACCTCCTGCGCCGCACGCGTCGCAAGGTTGAGATCACCCCCACCGGTCAGGCGCTGCTCGACCGCATCGAGCCGTTGTTGCGCAACCTCGGCCAACTGCCCGCCGAGCTCGCGGCCGTCGCCGGGGGGCAGCACGGCCATGTGCGAGTAGCCTTCACCGGCCTTGCGATGGCCACGGTGCTGCCCGGCATCCTGCGGGAATTTCATCGCGCGTATCCTGGGATCAAACTCGAACTCAACGAGTCCCCCACTGCCGCGCAGGTGCCCGCCCTGCTCGCCGGCGACATCGACTGCGGCTTCTTCCATCCCGACGCCCCCACCCCGGCGCTGGCCACTCGCACCCTGCTGCGCGAGAAAAACGGAGTGCTCCTGCCCAAGGACCACCCGCTCGCCGGCCGCGTCCGCCTCAAGCTACACGACCTCGCCGCCACGCCCTTCGTGCTCTTCCCGCGCAAACACAACCCGGGCTTCTACGACCGTATCCTCGCCGCCTTTGCCACCGCCAAGATCTCCCCGCGCATCGCCGAGGAGGTCTGGCCGCGCGCCAACGGCATCGGCCTGGTGCGTGCCGGCGTAGGCGCTACGTTCATGCCTCCCTCCGAGGCCAAGCAATTGCCCGCCGAAGTCGTCTTCCGTCCGCTCACCGGGCCCGCGCCGGAAAGCCGCCTTGTCGTGGGCTGGCGCGGCGCACCCCAACCCGAGCCCGCCCTCGCCTCCTTCCTCAGCGTAGCCGCCGAGGAGTAGGCAGCCCGTTTCCGGAGACCCGTACGCCATCGCCCGTTACCCATAAGGTGGAGCGGTAAGCCGCTCCACCCTTACAGCGCGGCCAACACCGGGCCCACCGCCCCGCCGATACGCTTCGTGGCAAACTCGACAAGATCGTCCGGCAACCCGGAGCGAAACACCAGCGCCTCGCCAGCCATCGCCAGTTCGATCGCCGAGCAGTGCAGCGCCTGACGCGGCAGCAGCAAGCGGCCCTCGAGCGCGGGCGTCCAACCGGTCTCGATGAACTCGAGAAACAGCCTCTGGTCGGGGCCGTAGATCTTGTCACCGACCAGCGGATAACCCAGCCACTGGGCATGCGCGCGGATCTGGTGCTTGCGGCCGGTTTCCGTCGCCACGCGAGCCAGCGTGAAGCCACCGCCGGCGATGAGCGGAGTGTACCGAGTGACCGCCGGTTTCCCCTGCCCCACTGGCACCACACAAGTCTTCGCCGCCACCGGGCCGCTGTAATCCGGCCCCAGCGGCTGGTCTACGATGGTCTCCCCGGCGAGTTCCCCCACAAGCAGGGCATGGTAGATCTTGGCGTAGCGTCGCTTCAACGTCAGGCGCTGGAGCAGTGCGCTGGTGAGCTCGTCCTTGGCGATGAGGACCACCCCGCTGGTTTCGCGATCAAGGCGGAAGATGAGATGCACCGCGCCCCCGCCCAAGTATTCCCGCGCCGCTCCGACCAGGCTCGACCACGGGCCCGCCTTCGAGGGATGGCAGACGATGTCGCCCGGCTTGTTGAGCACGAGCAGTCGCTCGTCCTCGAAAAGAATCCAGGCGCGCAACTCCTCCGGGGAGATCAGGCGAATCGCTCCGGCTGGTGGCTCCTTGCGCGGCCACGGGCCGATCGGCCGATCGTATCCGCTCATCCGTGCCCCTCCGCCGTGCGCGAAAGCTCCGGCAACCAACCCGTCGCCCTGGCAGGCACTTGCCGCGCCGTCGCCTGGGGCAGGAGACAATGCAGGAGCCGGTAGACTGGGTTGAGAGAAACGAGTGGATTCAAGGTGACGAAGGTTCTCTGCCCAGGCAGCCGTGACAGAGCGGCCAGTGTCCCGTTTCCGGAGGGGCCGCGTCAAGTGCGCCTCCATCGGGTATCTAGCGCCTTCCCCCTGGCCGGCTCCATTAGCGGAACGGCTTCCCGTTCCGCCACCGAAACCCGCGTCAGGTGGGTTCGCTTAGGCCGTCGGCCCCCCGGGAGCAATTCTCTACCCGTCACCAATCAGGGCCCGTCACCAATCAGGGCCTCAAGTTACCGGTCCGCGGTATGCCCGCGTCACGCGCTCTTCACTTGCGCCAGAGGCCGACCACCGAGCAGGCCCACAGCCACCACGGCACCAGATGCCTCTGATCGATCAAGGTCGCCACCGAATCGCCCACTTCGCCGACCTGCCCAGCATAGAGCAAGTCCCTCAACCCGGGATAGTCGCAAAAAAAGGCGAAGTACAGCGCCATGGCCGTGGCCGCCAACGTCGCAATCAAGCTGAATCCAGTTCCCACCCACGCGGCCCAGTTCGGCCGTTTCAGGGAGCGCAACGGCAGCAACAGCACGGCAGCCAAACTCGCCGAGAGCAGCGTCCCGATCCAGAGACCGCGGCCACCAGCATTCACATGTCCCCAATAGAATTCCAGCATCACCAGAAACGCCCATGTCGTCCAATAGACCCGAGGCCCCGGCGCCACGACCCTGCGCTGCACCCACCAGATCAAGGCAAGTCCCACGACGAGCACGAGATAGAGGCTGACAGCCGTGGTCGCCACGAGAGCCAAGGCAAGCGCGCCCCACAAACAATAACCGGCCCTTCGCAACTTGGGTGGGCGAACACCGCGCAGCCCAGTCCACCCCCAAAGTAGACCAAGCAGACCCAGCGTGAAGCCGACCGCATATTCCAGCGGTCCGATCAGAAGCACCCGATAGTAGGGATTCCCGCGATACAAATCAAACCACTGCACATTCTCCCAAACAAACCCAGGGCGCACCCTGATCGAACGTCCGGTCGCCTCTCCGAATCCGTAGAATACGAGCGCTCGCCCCCCAAGAATCAGGGCCGGCGGCAACGGCTGTCGTGGAGCCTCGATACGCGTCGGGCCATTGGCCGCCAACACATCCAGGGCAGCCGAATAGGGCGGTGCCTTGCCGGCAAACTCCGCCCCCACCCAGGCTGGGAGCACCCCTTCGGTTTGCGCGGGCAAAACCGGCGGGATCCAGGCCCAGCGCACCGAAAACTGCGCCACTCGTACCACTCCGCCCACGGCGATCTCGGGTATGAACAACTCCGGATACCGATCACGGTACCAGAATTCATGTTCCACAACGTAGTTGAACTGCACCCGCGCCACGGGTCGTAGCTTCGACTGCGTTGTCAGCAAATCCTTGATGAGGAAATCGGACTCGACTCCTCCATCTGCGCTCGCCCGCCAATTGAAACGTTGGCCATCGGCCAGGAGCACCTTTCCCTCATCGGAATAGAGCTGGTAGGAGAGTTTTGCCCGCGGGTCCAGCGCCTGCCGGGTGCGATACACTCCCTCCATCCGCAACATTTGATCAACCGGATCGAAGGTCAGCCGCCCCTCAACGACAATCCCGTCGGCCTCAGCGTGGAACGGCAACTCCTGGCGCTCGCTGGTTGCGCCAACCATGGCGAGCCGCCACTGGGGCGCTAGCGCGTCCACTGCCATCGGCGGACGCGGCGCCGCGCCGAGCCGCGAGAGCCCCAGTCCGACGAAGCAAAATAGGACAAGGTACGATTTAATGGTGCCAACAGCTTCTCCGGGTAACGCAGCGCCAACAAGGTGAGTGTCTCTTGGGAGACAGGCATTGGCGAGGCCACCAACCCCTGCGCCGTGGATTCGAGTGCGCCATACATCGCCGCAACGGTTCGGCCGCCTTCGTCTATGCCGTTTCCGGTGAACGTAAGCGGCACCGGCAGCCCCAGCGCCTCCAGCATGATCACGGGCACATCCTGCAACCCAGCCACCGCCTCAATCCGCCGCGGAGCCTCGGGAAGACCGACGACGATCAGCGGCACGGAATCGGACAAGAGACGTTGAGGCACGTCCTGAAACTCCCGCTCCAGTCGGGACGTAATCGAACTGTCGTGGTCGCCGTACAAGGCGATGATGCAGTTGTCCAATACGCCCGCCGCCCTCAGCTCAGCGAAGAACCCGGCAATGCATTCATCCATGTAGTGCACCGACAGCGCGTAATCCGACACGATTCCGGCGTCCGGCAACTTCTGCGCCTCGCGCACAAAATTGTACGGGTGATGATTCGTGAGGAGAATCACGTGGGCAAAAGTTGGCTCTTTGGCGGCGATGATCCGCTGCGCAGCCTGCCGCAATATCGAACGGTCCGACACGCCCCAGCCCAGTTGCTCCCGGGAGTCGAGCCGCTCGCTGAAGAGCAGTTCATCGTATCCCATCGCCTGTTGCGCCGCCCGACAGTTGCCGAACGAGCCGATGAAGCCGCTCATCAACCAGCTTCGATAGCCCGCGGCCTTCAGCGCCTTCGGCAATGTGGGAATCCGACCCAAGGGCTGGCTCACATAGACCGGGGCGCTCCGCAGCGGCACCTGCGAGGTCTGCACGAGCACCTGGGCGTCCGTCGTGCGACCTCCCGCTGTGTTGTCGATGACGTTGGCGAAATACACCTCCTTGTGCGCCAGCGAATCGAGAAACGGCATCAGCGGCCGGCCCAGATAGTGGGCCCCGATCAACAATCCCTCCGCCGACTCCATCTGCACATAGATCAAATGCTTACGCGGCGCTGGCACCAAGGGCACCGGCCGGCGTCTCGCGGCCAGACCTTGAAGGTACAGCCGGTAGGGGGCTGTATCGACCGAACCTAGGTTCATCGTGCGCCAATAGTTCAAGCTCATTTCCCCAAAATCGAAAAGGGCGTATCCCATACCGCCCAGCGACTCCACCGCCTGCGCATTCAGATTTCGGGACCGCAACCATACCCAAGGCTGCTGCGTCAGGCACAAGCCCGAGCTCACCACGCACAGACCGATCCAGCCCCAAAACGACCATTTCGCCCAGCCCCGCCGAGGAACCCGGGACGACACGGCGCGTTCAGCAACAGACCCGAATGCCACTAAGATAGACCGTAAGTTGTTCATGGATAGTTAGATAAGTGGATGATTGGCATGGTATTCGCTGCATTGCGGCGCATGTCTCATCAGACTCTATATCTACCCGGATTCACGCGTCGGCTCTGCGGGAGCCGCGCGACAGCGGCATCCACTAAGCTGCAAGCTCAAGGCGCATCACTCGACGGGCTGGCAACGCTGGTTGCCCGTTTCCTGCCGGCCACCAGCTTCCCCATGGCGGACGGACAGCGCAGACGCATCTTCTCACCTTGGGTAACCTTTATCGCCTTCCTCGGACAGGTTCTCACTCGCGGCAGCACCTGCCGTGAGGCGGTGCGCAGGGTCCAGGCCTGGCGTATTGCCGCGCGCCTATCCGTGCCCGACGATCACGAAAGCGCCTATATTCAAGCGCGCAACCGCTTGTCGCTGCGCAGCTTGCAAGGAGCCCATGAACAGATCGGTGCTTGGATCGCGCAACGCACCAAGCAAACTTGGCTGTGGTGTAATCGCTCCGTGAAAGTTCTGGACGGTTGCGGCGTGTCGATGCCCGATACTGACGAAAACCGCGCCCGCTGGCCCTATGCCGGTGGACAAAAGCCCGGCTGCGGTTTTCCCACCGCCCAACTCGTTGGATTGTTCTGTCTAGCCACTGGCCGGTTGGTGCGGTTTGCTGTAGATTCGTGGAAGGCCCACGAGATTCCGCTGGCTCGGTTGCTGATTGGCTGGATCGAGACCGGGGATATCGTGCTGGCCGACCGCGGATTTTGCGGCTGGGGCTTTATCGCACTACTACACCGAAAGAAGGTCGATATAGTGATGCGAGCCCACCAAGCCCGCAAGCTCAAGGGCCGGCAGATGAGCTGGGCCAAGCCGCAGCGAAGAGGCGAGACTTGGAACAAATCGCTGTGGGCGGAACTGCCCGATTCATTGCAGGTGCGCATCGTGCGCTTTCGGGTGAGGGTTCCGGGATTTCGTACCCAGAAGGTGGTTCTTGTGACAACCCTACTGGATATTAAGGCCTATCCCGATGAGTTCTTTGTCGAACTCTATAGGCGGCGCTGGTCGGTGGAGCTATTCTTCCGCGACATCAAGACCACGCTGGGCCTGGACATACTGCGCTGCAAGAGCCCGGAACTCATCGAAAAAGAGATATGGATGCAGGCTATCGCCTACAATCTTGTGCGCGCACTCATGCTCGAGGCGGCCTGGATTTATGATATCGAACCCCGACGGCTCAGTTTCAAGGGCACCGTCGATACGCTCAGGCAATGGTCTCCGCTATTCGCCCCGAAGATGTTCGCCGCCAAACGAGCCCGAGCGGAACTCCTGCGCATCATAGCCGCTGACCAGGTGCCCGATCGACCTAATCGCATCGAACCACGAGCGCGCAAACGCCGGCCAAAACCATACCCGCTGCTTACCAAACCGCGTCGCAAAATGGTCGTTTCTCCCACCCGTGCTAAAAAATGACCGCGCTTAACTTAGTGCCATTCGCAACAGACCCTTTAGTTTCCTCGGATTGCAACATTCACGCGACAGTGGCACGGAGGTCGAAGCGACGTCGAGTATTGGTTTCGGGTCGATCCGATCACTCCCCGTGGGATCAAGATCACTGCCCACCCCCGGGCGATTCGGGTGCATCGTAAGCGCAAGTACCGCTCGCCCGAGCAACCGCCCATGCCGTTACCGGCAAATCTCGGGGCCAGCAGCGCCTGTGGGCGGCGCAACACAAGCAGAGTCAGCGGTTTCCTGCCCCACCGGCACGGGCGAGGGTCCCACACCCGCCGGTCTCGCTTCAAGCGCCACACACATCGCGGTCCCGGGTCGCCCCCCGTCGAAGAGTGAAATACGGGGCACCCGCAGTCCCAACGCCTCCAGTACGATTACGGGAACATCCTGCACCCCGGCCACCGCGTCGACTCGCTGCGGAGCCTCCGGTAGCCCGCTCACGATCAATGGAGCCGAATCCGAAATCACTCACGTTGACACCTGCAACTCGCTCCCCAACCGGGCGATGATCGAGTTATCGCGGTCGCCGTAGATCGCCTCAATGCATCGATCCAGCAGCCCGCAGTCCTGAACTCCTCGAAGAGCGCGGCGATGATCTCGTCCCATGGCGCAGCCGTTCGGCCGTCTGCTATATTGCGGACTGAAGAATGCGGATTGCGGAATGCTCGGAGCCTTCCGGTTCAGTCCTTCCGACGTAGCTGAATGGCGCAGCCATTCAGTTCTTCAGTTTTCAGCCGTTCATCCCTTTTCCGTTCTCCGTGCTCTCCTCCCCCTCCGTGATCTCTGTGGCCAAATCCGAATCCGCGTTCGGTCTTTGTCTTCCCTGCGCTCTCTGCGTTCTTTGCGGTTAACAATTCCGCCTTCAGGTTTCAGCCCTTCAGCCCCCCAATATTGCGGATTGATGAATGCGGACTGCGGAATGCTCGGCCAACCCCGAATGCCGGCTCTTCCTTCCGCCGTAGCTGAATGGCGAAGCCATTCAGTTCTTCAGTTTTCAGCCTTCAGCCGTCTCGTTTTCCTTCTTCACTCTGCCTTCTGCCTTAGGTTCGCCGCTGCCTACTGATCGATCAGAAAGGTAGGTCCAGTCTTCGACTGGATCAT
>CAJCBL010000287.1 GCA_903960515.1 uncultured Verrucomicrobiota bacterium | reverse complement strand
TCGCCATCTTTGCGTGGGGTAAAGGCATCTGCGGCTAGGAATCCGATGGTCTTTCCTGGCGTGATCTTCCTCATTTCCGCCACCAGGTCCTGCACTGGGCAAATCTCTAGCATGCCAGTTACATTCTTGTTGGGGACGCCATAAGCTTCGGCCGTCCAGTTCACCCCGCAGAATACGAAAGGCACATCCTTGTCCTTATAGAACGGCTTGTAGACCGCCTTCATTGGTGCATCGTCGGATACCACGACAACATCCGGCTTCCATTCATCGATGGTCGCCTGACATTCGGCGGATACTTTTGCAAGGTGCTCCGGCGTTTTGTCGTTATAGGTGTCCATCCGCGCGATTTTCACCTCAACGCCCAGAGGTTCCAATCCCTTTATAACGCTTTGCTCCTCGCCATCGCTCCAAGCATATCCGGTGTGGTAGGCGTTGATATAGTAGACCTTCTTGCCTTTGAGTTGCTGCGCCGGTGAACTACAGGCGAGGGTGACAAGAGCGGTAAGGGCGGCGGCTTTGACGATACTTTGCATGGGTGTGTGCTGATTGCTGACGGGGTGGTCTGTGGAATACATGCGGAGTCGATTAGGATCGACCGCCCCAACACTAACTTTAGTCGGAAAAGGCGACCGATTCGCTAGGCTCGGAGCCCTAAGTGGATGCACACTCGGTTCCCCGGGGTTGGGAGCGAAAACACCCAAGGCCGCCGATCATGCCAGACTGCTCGGCTCCCTTCGACCAGCGAGCCCCCGAAAGAATCGGGGCACCATACCACAAACAATCCAACAGCAATGGGAGACAAAATGCGGCCAACCCGCTCAGCCGCAGCTTCGGGTAATAGAACCGATGGGCGGGGGCACTCGCATCGCAGAACGGTATCCTCGATTCAGGCTATAAAGCAGCATACGAACACCCACCCACGTCGGCGACATCCCTTGCTGCGTCCCGAACCTCAATGTGGGCCGGAGGTGGGTAAAATCCCAAGCCGGCTGGGATTCGCTGCCTTCGATGGAATGTCGCGAGGCCGTGAGCCCGCGAGTGCCGGGGCGTTGCGCGTGGCAGCGTGGCCGGCAAGCGAGGCACCCGGAGCCGCCTAATCCTGCCCGACTGGTATCCGTTCGCTCCGCGCGGATGCTCGCGGCGCGGCCATGGCGCTGTCGGCGGTGGTATGGAAATAGGCGATTGCGCTCTGGAGTTGTTCGGCCTGGCCCGCCAACTCCTCGGCGGAGGACGCCATCTGCTCGGAGGCGGTGACGTTCTGCTGGATGACCTTGTCGAGGGCCTGCACGGCTTGGGTCACTTGGGTGGCGCCTGTGTTCTGCTCCTCGCTGGCGGCAGCGATCTCCTGCACCAGTTGCGCCGTCTCGCGGATACGGGGGACAAGCTGCTCGATCATGTCGCCAGCCTGCTCGGCCACCGCAACGCTTGAGCCGGAGAGCCGGCCGATCTCGACAGCGGCGTTGCGGCTGCGCTCGGCGAGCTTGCGCACCTCGGCGGCGACCACCGCAAAGCCCTTGCCGTGCTCGCCGGCGCGGGCGGCTTCGATGGCGGCGTTGAGGGCGAGCAGGTCGGTCTGCCGTGCGATCTCTTCGATGATGGCGATGCGGCCGGCGATGTCCTTCATCGCGTGCACGGTCTGGGTGACCGAGCGGCCTGCGGTGGTGGCGTCGGTGGCTGCCTGCACGGCGATGGCCTCTGTGCGCCGGGCGCTGGCGGTGTTGTGCACAATGCTCGCGCTGGATTGTGTCATCGATGCGGAGACCTCCTCGACGGAGGCTGCCTGGGAGGCGGAGCCGGTGGAGATGCTCTGGGCGGTGCCGGTCAACTGGCCGCTGCCTGTGGCGACATTCTCGGCGGCGGAGCGGACGTTGGCGACGACGTCGCGTAGATTTGTCACCATAGTCTGGAGCGCCAGCCCGAGCCGGTCCTGCGCGGAGGTGAGCTGGACCTCCTGGGTGAGGTCGCCCTCGCCGATCTGGTGGGCGAGGAGGGCCTTGGCGTCGAGCGACTCGGCCATGTGGTTGGCGGTGGCGGCGAGGTCGCCGATCTCGTCGCGCGTGGCGATGGCGATGCGGGTGGTGGTGTCGCCGGTGGCGATCTGGCCGAGCCCGGCGGCGAGTTTGGCCAAGGGGCGCACGACCATGCAGCGGACAACCCGGTGGGCCAGTACGACAAAGACGGCGACGATTACGAGCGCGGTGAGAGCGGTGGTGAGCAGCCCCTCCCGACGCAGGCCCGCGAGCGAGGCGGCGGAGCGGGCCTCGGCCTGGGCGAGGGCCGCGCTGGAAAAGCGAAACGCGGTGGTGCCGCAGAGTGAGTTCTCCTTCCAGCCGGTGTGGCAGCGGATGCACTCAGCCACTGCTATCTGGGGCTGGTAGATTTCGAAGGCTACAGCGCTGCGGCGGGTGAGGCGTTGAGGAGATGACTGGAGTTGCTTGAGCACGTCCGAGGGCAGGCTTTTGCGCACCAGGGAGGGATCGGAGGAATAGAGTGCTACGCCGGAGGTGTCGTAGAGGGAGAACTCCAGCAGGCCCTCGATCTGGCGTTGGGCGGCGAGGAGTTTTTCGAACTTCGCCATCTCTCCGCGTTCGAGGGAACCGGCTACCGCGTATTCCACGGTGCGGCCGATGTTCTCGGCGCTCTTCCATTCGCGCTCTTCGAGCTGCTTGAGGTCTTCCCCGGTTTGCCCCTTGAGCGCGGCCGAGCTGCGCAGTTGCTGGTAGGTCTGGGCCAGCAGCACGATGACCAGCAGGCCGGAGAGCAGGGCAAGTGTGAGCTTAGTGTGCAGTTTCATGCGACTAGGTGCCGGGCGGCTTGCTGCTTGGGCGTCTTGGTCTTCGGCTGCGGCGGTGCCGGGCGTTGGCCGTCGCCATCCACCAGATCGCCGAGGCGGTCCACCGCGCGCAGCAGCGCCTCGGCCTGGGAGTGGAGCTGCACCGCCGCGCTGGCGGTTTCTTCCGCGGTGGAGGCGTTGTTCTGGGTGACGCCGTCCATGGAGGCGACTGTGGTGCTGATCTGTTCGATACCCTGGCTCTGCTCGCGGGAGTCGGAGGCGATGCCGCTCAGGTGGGTATCCACCTGTCGGGCTCGGTCGACGATCTCGTGCAGGCGCTTGGAAACCTCGGCGCTGATCTGCACGCCGCGGGTACTGCGCTGTACGGAGTTTTCAATTTTGGCGGCGGTCTCGCGGGCTGCCTCGGCGCTGCGGCGGGCAAGGCTGCGAACTTCCTCCGCGACTACAGCGAACCCGGCTCCGGCTTCACCTGCGCGGGCGGCCTCGACGGCGGCATTGAGCGCGAGAATGTTGGTTTGGAAGGCGATTTCGTCGATGGTCTTGAGGATCTTGGCGACGTCATCGCTGGCCGTCTTGATGCCGGCGATCGCCTCATTCATGGCCTGCATTTCGACGGTCCCTGCAGTGCCGGCTTGGACGGTCTGGTCGGTGGCGTCCTTCACCTTCTGGGGGGTCTCGGCACTGCGCTTGGTCATCGAGGCGATTTCGACGAGGGAAGAACTGGTTTCCTCCAGCGAGGCAGCCTGCTTGTTGGCACCGTCGGCGAGCGTTTCGCTCGACGAGAGGATCTGGGAGGCGGCGGCGGTGACCTGTTGTGATGCGGCGGTGAGCTCGTCCATGACGCTGGTCAGGGGGCGGGTGACGAGTCTGCGGACGACGAAGTAGGCCAGGCCGATGAACACCACGATGATCACCAGTGCGGTGGATGCGGTGGTAACCATCCCATCGCGACGCAGACTCGCGAGTGAAGCGGCGGCGCGGGTTTCCGCTTCGGTGAGTGCGGCACTGGAGAAGCGGAAGGCGGTGGTGCCACAGATGCTGTTTTGCTTCCAGCCAGTGTGGCAGCGCAGGCACTCGGCGGTGGCAATCTGCGGTTGATAGATTTCGAAAGCGTCGGCGCTGCGGCGGGCGAGCCGTTTGGGCGAGTCCTTTAGTTGCTGCTTCACGTCGGCCGGCAGGTTCTTACCTACGAAGGACGGCTCGGAGGAGTAGAGGGCGATGCCACCCTCGTCGTAGAGGGAAAACTCATGCAGGCCCTTGATCTGGCGTTGGGCGGCGAGGAGTTTTTCGAACTTCACCATCTCGCCGCGTTCCAGGGAACCGGCGACGGCGTATTCGACGGTCTGGCCGATGTTCTCGGCACTCTGCCATTCGCGGGCTTCCAGGCGTTTGAGATCATCACTGGATTGGGTCTGCAGCGCGGCCGAGCTGCGCAGCAGTTGCAAGGTCTGGGCCAGTAGCACGATGACCAGCAACCCCGACAGCAGGGAGAGCGTGAGTTTGACGTGGAGCTTCATGCGAGCCGTCAGCCATCCTTTCGGAGCTGGCCGTTCTTGAGGTAGAAGGGGAAATCGCGTTTGGCGGCGAAGCCCTCCCAGGCGCAGCCGATGCAGGGCGCGCCGGCCTTGATACAGGTATTGGTGCCGCCGTTCCACTGGCGGACGTTGCAGTCGGCTTTGGTGATCGGGCCGGCGCAGCCGAGGCGGAACAGGCAGCCGTCGTCACCGAAGTTTTGGGCGAAGTTCTCGCGTTCGTAGTCGGCGAAGCGTTGGCACTGATCGTGGATCAGTTTGCTGAAAAATGCCTTGGGCCGGCCGAGCGTGTCGAGCGGGGGCAGGCCGAATTGGAGCACGTGCGCCAGCGTGCCCACGATCCAGTCGGGGTGTGCCGGGCAGCCGGGGATGGAGATGCACGGCACTGCGATGCCGGCCTGTTTGAGAAAAGCGGGTACGTTCAGAGCGCCGGTGGCGTTGCCCTCGGCGGCGGGGATGCCGCCTGCGGTGGCGCAGGTGCCCACGGCGACCACCGCCTTGGCGGCGCGGGCGGCGCGGGTGAGTTGGTCGGCAAAGGTTTCCTCGCCGAAGATGCAGGCGCGGGGGATGCCTACCGGCACGCTGCCCTCGACGATGAGAATGTAGCCGCCTGCGCTGATCGCACGGTTGACGGTATCTACTGCCTGGTGGCCCGTGGCGCCGGAAAGTGTCTGATGAAAGGCCAGTGCGAGGTGGCGGGTGATCAGTTGGTCGGGCCCGAGCGGTTCGGAGTCGAGCAGCGAGATCGAGCAGCCCGAGCAGCATTGCCCCTGCAGCCAGAGTGCGGGTGCGCGGCCGCGGACGATACGCTCCAGCGCCTCGGCCATCGCGGGGGCTGCTGCGGCGCCCAGGCCCATGACGGCGGCCAGGCGCAGGCCGAGGGTGAGGAACGAGCGGCGGGTGATCGGCTCCATGGGTGGGTTTGCGAAATGTGGAATGTGGAGTGCGGAGTGCGGAATGCGGAGCGGCGGCGCGAGGGCGTTTTCGGAGGCGGATGCTCTGTGGCTGCCTAGTATTCGTCGCGTGGCCTCAGTGCACGGCGCAGGCGAGGCAGGGGTCGAAGGAGCGGATCACGCGGGCGGCCTCGATCGGGGCTTTCGCATCGGCGACGGGAGTACCGGCCAACGCCTGCTCCATGGGGCCGGGTTCGCCGCGGTCATCGCGGGGAGAGCAGTTCCAAGTGGTGGGGACGACGCACTGGTAGTTGGCGATCTTGTGGTCGCGGATCTCGATCCAGTGGCCGAGCGCGCCACGGGCCGCCTCGGTGAGGCCGACGCCGGAGCCGGAGGCGGGGATGGTGAAGTCGCGGTTCGTGGGCTGGTCGGGCACGAGTTGGTCGAGCCATTCGGCGCAACGGTCGGCCAACAGTTTCGCCTCAAGTGCGCGGGTGGCGTGGCGGCCCAGTACGGATACGAGATCGGCGGGACTGCGGTCGAGGGCTTTCAGCAGGCCGTCGACGGCGGTTTTTACCGCGGGGTTGCGGCCGTCGTGGTAGGCGACGAGCAGGCGGGCGAGCGGGCCTACCTCGAGCGCACGACCGGCGTAGCGGGGGGCTTTGAGCCACGAATACGCACCGGATTTGGTGGCGTCGGGAGTGGTCTCGCCCTCGGTGGGCCGGCGGCCGGAGGCGGAGGAATACCACGAGTAGCGCACGTCCTCAGTGATCGCGGCGGTGTCCACCGGTTGGAGTTTGCCGTCGATGAGCACTCCGGCGGGCAGGAAGGGCGAGCCGCCCGAGTCGCTTTCCGGGAAGACCCCGAAGGAGAGGAAGTTGCCGCAGCCGCGGCCGAGTTCGAAATAGGCGGGGAAGGCACCGGCCACAGTCACCACGTCGGGCAGGTAGACGTTGTCGATGAAGGTCCGCAGCCGGCCCAGCAGTGCCCGGGCCGAGGCGATCAGGATGGCGCTCACCTTTTCGGTGACACCGCCCGGGATGAGCGCGGCGGCGTGGGGCAGTTTGCCCAGGAAGAGGGCGCCGAGCTTGTGGCCGTCGCGCCGGATTTCGATGGCCTCAAGGTAGTGCCGCAGCACTCCGAGGTTGATCGCAGGGTCGCGGATGAGCTGGGCGGGGAACTGCGGCAGGAAGGGTCCGCCGGCGTTTACGGTGTTGTTGGCGATCTCCGATTTCGCCCAGTCGCGCAGGCCGACCAGTGCGGGGTCGGCACCCGCGTAGGTGGTAACTTGTGCCACATCGACGAAGTCCAGCCCGGACAGCAGGTAGAAATGGGTGATGTGCGAGGTGATGAAGTTGGCCGCCTGGGCGAGGTTGCGGGCGATGCGGCCGTTGGTCGGCGGGGTGATGCCGTAGGCGGCGTCCTGGGCGAGGACGGAGGCGATGCCATGCTCGACCGGACACACCCCGCAGATGCGCTGGGTGACTTGCTGGGCGTCGAGCGGGTCGCGGCCCCGCAGGATCTGCTCGAAACCGCGGAACATCTCGCCCACGACCTGGGCGCTGGCGACGCGTCCGTTGTCGGTCTCAATTTTGACCCCGAGGTGGCCTTCGATGCGCGTTACGGGGCTGACGGAGATCGTCTCTTTCATGGGCGAGTCGGGAAAGCGTTAGGGCGGGCGGAAAACGAAGAGGGCCGGTCGATCAACCGATGATGAAGGGCCGCAAGCGCACCTTCGCCACGAGCCACCAACTCGGGCCGACAACGACGGCGCGGGGCGTTGGGGCCTCGCGGAGTGGTGTCGGCGAGCGGGTTATCGGCCGGATCAGGACGGGGTTTAGGCAAAATCTGCTAGAGGACGCGCTTTCGCGGGCCCGACACTGGACGCGGGCGGGGCGGCGGTGGAACTTCGCTACACCGCAGTCCCCTTGCCCCATCCGCATTCGAGCGACGACGAATGGATGTGGTTTCGGGGGAAGTGGGGTCGCATCGGGCCGGTGCTCTGGTGCCGTCGTTGCAACTTCTCTGCCGGGATACGCCGGTTTCACAATAGTTTGCAACCTCCGAGGATTGCTTGAAGCACCGAGCGATCTAAGCCAGCAACTGCTACAGCCCGCTTTCCCCAGCCCATTCCCCACATGGCAGCGCAATCCATTCTGATCGATCCCATTACCCGGATCGAAGGCCACCTCTCCATCCGGGTGCAGGTCGACCAAGGCCGGGTGACCTCCGCCGAGTCCATCGGCGAATCCTTCCGCGGCTTCGAGGCCATCCTTCGAGGCCGCAAGCCGCTCGACGCCCAGTACATCACGCAACGCATCTGCGGTGTGTGCCCGGTCGAGCACGCCATCGCGTCCGTACTTGCCCAGGACGCCGCCTATGGCATCACCCCGCCCACCAATGGCCGCCTCATCCGCAACATCGTGGCTGCGGCGAATTTCATCCAGTCCAACATCCTCCATTTCTACACGCTCTCGGCGATCGACTTCATCGACGTGACCGCTGTGCTCAAGTATCAAGGCCAAGATCCGGCGCTGGGCTACCTGAAGGGCTGGGTGCAGTCCGAACTGCGCTCCACCAACTACTATCCCGCCGCGCCCTTTCTTCCGCGGATGAACGGCGACTACGCCGCCGATCCCGAACTCAATCTCGGCGCGCTCCGCCACTACATCCAGGCCCTCGAGCTGCGCAGCGAAGCCTCGAAGCTCGGCGCCCTCCTCGGAGGCAAGCTGCCCCACGTCGCCTCCATCATCCCGGGCGGCGCCACGATCCGCGTTGGCGGGCGCATCATCGCCGACTGCATCTCGCTCATCCAGCGCCTGCGCGACTTCATCGAGCGCTGCTACATCCCCGATGTGCTCGCCGTGGCGTCCGCGTATTCCTCGTACTACGGCATCGGCGCCGGGCCCGGAAACTACCTCGCATTCGGCGTTTTCCACGAGGACGCCGCCGGCACCAACAAGCTCCTGCCCTCCGGCGTGCTCACCGGGGGCGTCTACAGTGCGCTCGACCAGAGTCGCATCACCGAGGATGTGGGCTGCTCCTGGTTCTCCTCCGGCTCGGGCCAGCATCCGCTATCCGGCGACACTACTCCCGCCCCCGACAAGGCTGGCGCCTACTCTTGGATCAAGGCCCCGCGCTACAACGGGCACGTCATGGAAGTGGGCCCCCTGGCCCGCGTCCTCATCGCCTACCAGAGCGGCACCAACCCCGCGCTCACCGCTCAGGTCGACGCCCTCCTGCTCGCCACCGGCCGCTCCCTCGGCGAACTCAACTCCGTCATGGGCCGCCATGCCGCCCGCGCAGTCGAGACCAAGATCATCGCCGACCGCTGCGAACAGTGGCTCGAGCAGCTCACGGCCGACGCCATCGGGTTCACCCCTTTCACAATTCCCTCCTCCTGTCAGGGCATCGGCCTGACCGAGGCGGCTCGCGGCGCCCTCGGTCACTGGATGCAGGTGAGCGGCGGCGTGATCTCCCGTTACCAGTGCGTGGTACCCACTACTTGGAACGCCTCGCCCCGCGACGATCGCGGCCAGCCCGGTGCGATGGAGCAGGCCCTCGTAGGCACCCCAGTGGCCGATCCCACTTCGCCAGTCGAGACCGTGCGCGTCGTTCGCTCCTTCGATCCCTGCCTCTCCTGCGCCGTCCACTGACGGACTCCTCGCCATGCCCCCCTCCTCTCACACCGATTCGCCCGCCGGCATGTCCCGGCGCGACTTCCTCTCCCTGGCCGGCCGCGTAGCCGTCTTGTGGGGATTGGGCAGCAGCGCTGTGACTTCGCTGGCTGCCTCGATTCAGGCCCTCTCCACCGGCCGCGCGCCCGTGCTCTGGCTGGAGGGCTCGAATTGCTCCGGCTGCTCCATTTCCCTTCTTAACAGTTATCCGGTGCTGCCGCTTTCTGTGCTCACTCGGCACCTCTCGCTGCAGTTTCACCAGACGCTTTCCACCATCCAAGGCGCGCCAGCCGTTGATCTGGTCAACCACACCATCGCCCAAGGTGGATACCTGCTGGTGGTGGAGGGGGCGGTGCCCGTCACCATCCCCAGTGCGTGCCGTTTCGGCGGGGAGAATTTCGGCGATCATCTTCAGCGCGCCGCCCAAGGCGCCAGCCACATCGTGGCCGTGGGCAGTTGCGCCGCCTTTGGCGGTATCCCTGCCGCCCCGAACAACCCCACCGGTGCAGTCGACGCCATCTCGTTCCTACAGTCCCGAGGCATCAGCAAGCCCTTTGTCCGGGTCCCCGGCTGCCCGCCTCATCCCGACTGGATGATCGGCACCCTGGTTCACCTTATCCAATACGGCATGCCGCCGCTCGACAGCCAGCTCCGCCCGCTGAAATTCTACAGCAAGACCGTCCATAGTATGTGCCCCCTGCGCGAAATGGAGGACGCCAGCCCCTCCGGTCCCCCGGGCTGCATGGAGGAGTACGGTTGCAAAGGCCCTTCCACCTACGCCGACTGCGTGTCCCGCGGCTGGAACGGTGTCGCCACCAGTTGCTTGCATTCCCATGCGCCCTGCATCGGGTGCACCTCCCAAAATTTCGCCCAATCCAGCTTCCACCATTGGCCCGTCGCCCAATGAACTCCCCGCTCCGTCTCGCCCTGTTCCGCGTCCTGCTCCCTGCGGCGCTCGCCACCGGCCTCTCGGCCGCGACCTTTGAAGTGCTCCCCGCTTCCGGGGACTTCGTCGGCATGGGCCAGATCGGCGCCATCTCGGCCGACGGCGCCACCGTAGCCGCCGCCGGCTGGTCCTTGGCCTCCTGGGGGCCCCAGGCTGTGAAATGGACGCCTCTCGACGGTGCCCGACGTCTAGATACTGCCACCACCCCTGCCGCCGGCGCCGCCTGGGGTGTCTCGGCCAACGGCACCGTGCTCGCCGGCTGGCGTTTCAACTCCACCGGTCGCGCCGCCTGCTGGGTCAACGGTGCACCGCGCGCCCTCACCTCACTCAACAACGCCGTCGCCCTCGATGTGAGCCGCGACGGCACGATCGCTGTCGGCCGCAACGCCACGTCCAACAGCAACACTGCCTACGGCACCGCCGCCCGTTGGTCCACTGCCACCGGCGTAGCCACCTCCCTCGGAGATCTGCCCGGCGGGCTCACCCACTCCGAGGCCACCCGCATCTCGGCCGATGGCACCACCATCGTCGGTTGGGCCACCAGCGCCGCAGGTGTCGTGGCGTTTCGGGCACCATCCGGCAGCACCATGGTCTCGCTCGGAGATCTGTCCGGCGGACGCGTCTTTTCAGAGGCGCTCGCCGTCTCAGCCGACGGAGCTGTCGTGGTGGGCCGCTCACACTCCGGCCTGGGGATTGAGGCCTTCCGCTGGACGACCGGTACCGGCATGGTCGGGCTCGGCGATCTGCCCGGTGGTGCGTATCAATCTAGCGCCACCGCGGTGAGTGGCGACGGCACTATCGTCGTGGGTCTGGGCACCTCCGCCGCCGACGGTGAGGTCTTCGTCTGGGAACCCTCCCGAGGCATGCGCAGCCTCTCGGCCATCACCCGCGCTGCGGGCCTTCCGCTCGACAACTACCGCTTCACCTACTGTCGCCCGGTGCTCTCGGAGGATGGCGACACCATCGCCGGCGACGCCATCGCGCCGGATCAGACCCAGGTCCTCTGGCGCCTCACCGGCCTGCGCGCCCTGCTCGCGAATATCCCCACTCCGGCCGTACAGATCCAGATCGAGGCCAACACCGTGTACCTGCGCTTCCCCACCGATGCCGGCTTCATCTACCAAGTACAGAAGACCACCGATCTTGCCCGCGTTCCCTGGACCGATCTCGGCGCCTCGGTGACCGGCGACGGCCTGGAGCAGTTCATCGACACCACCATCGACGCCCCCGCCTGTTTCTACCGCCTCGTTGTCCGGGCCGGCCCCTGACACTCCGATGCACGAAGCCGCCATCTGCGAGGCGCTCCTCGGGCAGCTCACGACCCTCGCCGCCCGGCGCGACTGGCCCAGGTTGCAGGAGGTCCGGTTGCGGGTCGGCCTGCTCTCCGGAGTGGCCCCCGAAGCGCTGGAGTTTGCCTTCTCCGCACTGGCGGCCGGCACGGTGGCCGAGGGCTCCGCACTGGTGTTTGAAACCGAACCCGCGCGCTTCGCCTGCATCACCTGTGGCGAAATTGACCACGACCGCCTCGAATTTGTCTGTCCCCGTTGCGGCGGCCCCCTTCGCCTCTTGCATGCCAGCCGGGATCTCTTCCTCTGCGGTGTAACTCCCTCCTCCGGATAGAACCTTCTCCTCCAATCCTTCTTCCATCATGTGCCGAGACTGCGGTTGCGCCGAATCCGAATCCTTCCGTGTCCACTCTACTAGTTCAGGACACGCCCAAGCGCCGTTCGCCACTGCCGACGACGGCTGGCACGCCCATACCGCAGACGATGGCAGCCATAGCTGGCATCGCCACGGTAACCAAGGGCATGTGCAGCCGATCTTGGATGCCAACCAGCGGCAGGCGGAGAGCAACCGCACGCTGTTCAACGAGCGAGGCATCATCGCGTTCAACCTCGTTTCCTCGCCCGGTTCCGGCAAGACCACCCTCCTGCGCCGCACGCTCGAACGCCTCCACCCGCGTATTGGTTGCGCGGTGATCGTGGGCGACCTCGAAACCCAGGCCGATGCCGAGGCGCTGCGCCCCACTGGCGCGCCCGTCGTGCAAATCACCACCGGCACGGTTTGCCACCTCGACGCGCGCATGGTCGCCGCTGCCCTGGAAACCTTGCCCCGCACCGGCATTCGCCTGCTCTTCATCGAAAACGTGGGCAACCTCGTATGCCCAGCCTCGTTCGACCTCGGGGAGGCCCATCGCATCGTGCTGCTCGCCTCCACAGAAGGGGAAAACAAACCCCTCAAATACCCGCCCATCTTCAACGGTGCCGAGGCAGTGGTGCTCTCCAAGACCGATTTGGCCGAGCCTGCTGGGTTCGATCGGGTCCGGGCCCGTGCCGCAGTTGCGCAAGTGGCGCCCGGTGCCGCCATCTTCGAGTTATCCTCGCGCACCGGCGAAGGTCTCGACGCGTGGATCGCCCATCTCGAAGCGCTGCTGCCTGGTAGCCGCTGAGGGCAACCATTCTGTCGCATCGTGGGGCGGTGCTACCTCCGGCGCGCACTCTTTTCACCCGCACAGCCGATGGCTGGCTTGGCGCACCGATTGGGTCATCGGCCTTGGCGGTCGTGACACCTACAGAACATCCGTGATGCCCAAGCGGGCGGCGAGGGCCTGACCAGCGGAGAGATTCCCGTCGTTGGGTGGGAGTTCGCGGTGGCAGAGAACGCTGAAGCCGGCGGAGGCGAGGTGGTTGCGCGTACCTTCAAGCAGAAGGCGGTTCTGGAAGCAGCCTCCGCTGAGCGCGATGGCACCGACTCCGATCGCTCGCGACACGTCGGTGATCGCAAAGTACAAGCCGCGGTGGAAGCGGGCGGCCAGGACGTCGGCGGGTTGGGTGGCGCGCAGCGCGAGTAGCTCGGTGATTGCCGGGCGCCAGTCGAGCTCAAGGCGCGTGCCGCTCGCTCGAGCCACGGGTGCTACGGTGAACGGCAGCGCGCCGGTTTCGCCTGTGGCACGGTCGGCGGCGAACTCAAGTTGCATGGCCGCCCGCCCCTCGAAGCTGTTGCGCTGGGACAGTCCTAGAAGGGCGGCGACGCCGTCGAAGAGTCGGCCGGCGCTGGTTGTCACCGGAGCGTGGGCACCGCTGGCGAGGAGGGTGAGCAGGGTTTCCGCCTCGGCTGGGGGGAGGCCCAGGTCGGTGGCTGCGCGGCGGAGCGGTTCGCGTTCGCCGTTGTGGAGCTCATACAGCAGGGCCAGCGCGCTGCGGCGTGGGTCGCGGATGGCGGCATCGCCTCCAGGCAGGCGGAAGGGGCGCAGGCAGGCCACGCGACGGGCGGTGCTGGCAGCGCGGTCGACGTGGATAAACTCGCCGCCCCAGATCGTGCCGTCGCCCCCGTAACCGGTGCCGTCCCACGCCACGCCGAGCACCTGATCGGGACCGCCGTTGTGCTCAAGGAGGCAGGCGAAGACGTGTGCCAGGTGATGTTGAACCGTGGTGACCGGGAGACCAGAGGCTAGAGCGTAGCGGGTGGAGTCGTAGTCGGGGTGGGCATCGCAGGCGATGCGTCTGGGATGCGTGCGCTGGAGCGAGATGAGCCACTCGATGTGGCGTTGGAAGGCCTGTTGCGAGGCGACGGTAGCCAGATCGCCGATGTGCGGGCTGAGCACTACGGAGGAATCGGTGGCCAGCGCGACGGTGTTTTTCATGTGTCCGCCAACGCAGAGGAGCGGCTCGCCGCCACAGGCGGGCGAGGGCAGAGCAAAGGAGGCAGGAGCGAGTCCTCGGGCGCGACGCAGGACGATCGGCGGGATGTCGAAGGCAGGGCGTAACAGGGAATCGTCGACCGCCCGTGCGATGGGGCGGTCGTGGACGAGGAAGCAATCGGCGATGCCGCGGAGGCGGTTGAGTGCCTCGGTGTTGTCGGTACAGAGTGGTTCCTCGGAAAGGTTGGCACTGGTGGCGACGAGGGGACGGCCTACGCGGGCGAGAAGCAGGAGGTGGAGCGGCGAGTACGCAAGAAGGGCTCCGATCCAGGGATTGTCGGGCGCGATGGAGGGCGCGAGGGGGGCGGCGGCGAGGGCCTCAGCGGCGGCATCGGACCGATCGGTCGGAACCGATCGATCGGCGGGCGCTCTTCCCCGAACCAGCACGATGGGCGCGGCAGGGCACTGGAGGAGAGCGGCGGATTCCGGCGGCACCTCGGCTACAGTGCGCACTGCGGCGAGATCGGGGAACATCACGGCCAGCGGCTTTTCCTCGCGGTGTTTGCGGCGGCGTAGCTCGCGCACGGCGGCGTCGTTGGTCGCGTCGACCATGAGGTGGAAACCGCCGATGCCTTTGACGGCCACGATGCGGCCGGCGAGGAGGGCAGCGACCGCGGCGGTGAGCGCAGCGTCGTGGGTGGCAAGGCGTTGGCCAGCGGAGACCAGTAGTTCGAGGCGGGGACCGCACACCGGGCAGGCGTTGGGCTGGGCGTGGTAGCGGCGATCGGCCGGGTCATGGTATTCGCGGGCGCACTCCGGGCACATCGCGAAGGTGTGCATCGTGGTGTGGGGCCGGTCGTACGGCAGTTCGAGGAGGATGGAGTAGCGGGGGCCGCAGTTGGTGCAGTTGATGAACGGGTATCCGTGGCGGCGATTGTGCGGATCGAGGAGTTCGCGGCGGCAGTCGTCGCAGAGCGCGAGGTCGGGAGTGGCGGAAGTGGTCGCGGCGCCGGCGGATTCCGGGCTGGCGAGAATCTCGAAAACGCTGCCAGCCGTGGGCAGGTCGCGGCTATGGGCCGTGATCGGATGCACGGTAACCGCGGTGACGCAGGCGGCTGGAGGGGCTTCTTCTTGCAGCGCGCGGGTGAAGGTATCCAGCGCCGGGCTCGCGGCCCCAGCCCGGATCTGAACTCCGTGGAGATCGTTGCGCACCCAGCCGCGAATACCCAGGCGCGTGGCGACGCGCGCGACAAAAGGGCGATACCCCACGCCTTGGACCGTTCCGGCGACGGTGATGAGGTGGTCGCAATCCGCCGGGTCTTGCGGCGAGTCGGACATAGTTCAGAGCATGGCCCGCAGATAGGAGAGCCAGGCGTCGAGGCCCTCGCCGGTTTTCGCGGATACCTCGAAAATGGTCGCCTGGGGCGCGGCGCGCCGGATGTTTTCGCGGGCGAGGGCGCGGTCGAAGTCCATGGCCTCGGCGACGTCGATCTTGGTCAGGATCACGACGTGGGCGCTGCTGAACATCGGCGGGTATTTGAGCGGTTTGTCTTCGCCCTCGGTGGAGGAGACGAGGGTGATGCGGCGGTTTTCGCCCAGGTCGAAGGAGGCGGGGCAGACCAGGTTGCCGACATTTTCGATGAAGAGGAGGCGAACGCCGTCGAGGGTGAGCGCCTGCGCGCCGCGAGCCACCATGGAGGCGTCGAGGTGGCAGCAGCCTCCGGTGGTGATCTGCGCGACGGGCACCCCGGGGCGGCGCAGGCGGCGGGCATCGTTGGCCGTCTCCAGATCGCCCACGAGGACGGCGCAGGGTATCACGCCGGCGAGTGCGTCGAGGGTGCGGCCGAGCAGGGTGGTTTTCCCGGCGCCGGGAGAGGAGACGAAATTCAGAGCCTGGATGCGCCGGGCGGCGAAGGTGGCCCGGTTCTCGGCTGCCCGCCGGTCGTTGGCGTCGAGCAGCGGTATCTGCAGGTCTACTCGGAGCGCGCCCGGCAGGAGATCGCCCGGAGGGGCGGGCAGGGTGTCGGCGGGATCGCGGACATCGACGATGACCACGTCGTCGGTAGCGGCTGTGGGGCTGGGCTGGGGGGCGTTTTCCATGGAAAGGTTACGTGAAGTCGATGCGCACGAGGTCGAGTTCGCGGCCGTGCAGGATGTCGGCACCGAGCGCGCGGCAGTGTGGGCATTCGAAGAGCGCGGTGGGGCCGGGGGAGTATTCGAGGTTGCAGCTCCGGCAGCGCGCGACGGCGGTGATGGCCTCGATTTCCAATTGCGCGTCAGCGGCCGCGCTGGTGGGCAGGATCGCCTCGAAGGCGAAGCGTAATGAATCGGGGTCGACGCCCGAGAGTTCGCCGATGCGCAGCACGATGCGGCCAACTCGTGCGGCGCCGGCCCGCTCCGCTTGGGCGAGGACGTGTTGCAGGGCCGCCTGGGCGATTCCCAACTCGTGCATCGGGCTTGAGGTTGCGGAGGCGGGCGGAGTTGTCGAGCGGGCAGCGGAGGGGAATGGTTGCGGCGCGGCCAGCTTGTCGTTGTTGGATACGCCGGCTACCGCACCTGTACGAGGGGGACATGGATGCGGGAAGGGCCTAGGTATTCGGGGAATTGTCCCTTCGGTTCGACAAATAGGGATCTGGATTCAACGTGGGGCCGACCCTGCTACCCGTTCACCGCGATCCGGCCACACGCGGTGTCGTTCTTTCCGGCCCCAGCAGCGAATCCATGAATGCTTTGCCTACTCCGACCCAGACCGGAGGACCCACGCTTTGGGAAGAGATGCGTGCGCGCGGCGTGAGCCGGCGTGATTTTTTGAAGTTCTGCACTGCGATGGGCGCGATGCTCGGGTTGGAGCACTCCGGGGTGGCCGCCATCATTGGCGCCCTAGAGACCAAGCGGCGCCTGCCCATCGTCTGGCTCCACGGGCAGGAATGCACCTGTTGCAGCGAGTCGTTCATCCGGTCGTCGCATCCGATCGTTGCCGACATCCTGCTCGACAAGGTGTCGCTCGACTATTCGGAGACGCTGCAGGCCGCCGCCGGCCACCAGGCCGAGGAGTGCAAGGCGAAGACGATGCGTGAGAATCCCGGCAACTACATTCTGATGATCGAGGGGTCGGTGCCGCTGGGGGCGGATGGGGCGTATTGCTGCATCGGTGGTAGGTCGATGCTCGATATCGTGCAGGAGGCCGCTGCGGGGGCGAAGGCCGTCATCGCCTGGGGCAATTGTGCGAGCGCCGGGTGTGTGCAGGCGGCGCGGCCCAATCCCACGCAGGCCACGCCGATCCACAAGGTCATCGCCGGCAAGCCGGTGATCAATGTCCAGGGATGCCCGCCGATTGCCGAGGTCATGGCCGGGGTGGTCGTCCACCTGCTCGCCTTCGAGCGAATTCCGCAGCTCGACGCCCTCGGCCGCCCGAAGGCCTTCTACTCGCGCCGGGTGCACGACACCTGCTACCGCCGGCCGTATTATGACGCCGGGTTGTTCGTCGAGACCTTCGACGACGAGAATGCGCGGCGTGGGTACTGCCTGTACAAGATGGGCTGCAAGGGCCCGACCACCTACAACGCTTGCGGTGTGATGCGCTGGAATAGCGGGGTGAGCTACCCGATTCAGTCGGGGCATCCGTGTATCGGATGCTCGGAGGCAGGATTCTGGGACGCGAGCCCGTTCTACGCGCGGCTTAAGAGCTTCCCCGGTTTCGGCATCGAAATGACCGCCGACAAGATCGGCCTGGCCGTCGGCGCCGCCGCAGTCGCCGGTGCCGCGGCCCACGCGGTGATGACCAATATCCGCAAACACGACGAGATCGGACCGCATCCGGGCGAGAATGCCGGCGACTCCGCTACGCCCTCTTCCGCCCCATCCCAAGACTGACCCGCCATGAGCACACGAGTGGTAGTTGATCCCATCACCCGCATCGAAGGGCACCTGCGCATCGAGGCCGAGGTCAAGGACGGCCGCATCGTCGACGCGTGGAGCGCCGGCACCATGGTGCGCGGTATCGAGACCATCCTCAAGGGCCGCGATCCGCGCGATGCCTGGGCTTTTGCCGAACGTGTTTGCGGTGTGTGCACGACGGTGCACGCGCTCGCCTCCGTGCGCTCGGTTGAGGATGCGCTGCATATCGTCGTGCCGCCCAACGCCGAGCTGATCCGCAACCTCATGTTCTGCGCTCTCTATATGCAGGACCATGTGGTGCATTTTTACCATCTGCACGCGCTCGACTGGGTCGATCTCGTGAGCGCGCTGAAGGCCGACCCCGAGGAGACCTCGCGCGTCGCGCAGAGCATCTCGGCGTGGCCAAAGAGTTCGCCGGGATATTTCCGCGACCTGCAGAAGCGGCTGACGAAGTTCGTCGAGAGCGGGCAACTCGGCATTTTCGCCAACGCCTACTGGGGGCATCCCGCCTACAAGCTCCCGCCGGCGGTGAATCTCATCGGCGTGGCGCACTACCTCGAGGCGCTGGAGTGGCAGAAGGAGATGGTCAAGGTCCACACCATTTTCGGTGGCAAGAATCCGCATCCCAACTACCTGGTCGGCGGCGTCCCTTGCGCGATCAATATCGACGAGGCCAACGCCCTCAACGCCGAGCGCCTTGCCTACGTGGGCCGCCTGCTCGAGGAGGGCCAACGTTTTATCGAACAGGTCTACCTCCCGGACCTGCTCGCCATCGCGCCGCATTACCTCGATTGGACGGAGATTGGCGGTGGCGTGTCGAACTACCTCTCCTACGGCGATCTGCCGACCAACGGCTATGCCGACATCGGGCGCTTCAAATTCCCGCGCGGTGTGGTCCTCGATCGTGATCTCTCGCGGATCCACCCGGTTGATCCGCACGATCCGGACGGTGTGCGCGAGGAGGTCGGCCACTCGTGGTATCGCTACCGCGGAGGTGACGAGAAGGGGCTGCACCCCTGGGATGGAGAGACGGAGTTCAACTACACCGGGCCCAAGCCGCCCTACGAGCATCTCACCGTCGAGGGGAAATACTCGTGGCTGAAGACTCCGCGCTGGAAGGGGCACGCGATGGAGGTTGGTCCGCTCGCACGTATGCTCGTGGGCTATGCCGCGGGCAACGCCGAGATCAAGGACGCCGTGACCGAGACGCTCGCGGCCTTGAAGGCACCGGCGACCGTGCTGTTCTCGACGCTCGGCCGCACCGCCGCGCGAGGCATCGAGACTCGGCTCGTGGCGCGTTGGGCGATGGAGTTCTACCAGCAACTGCTGGCCAATATCCGCAATGGCGACACGCGCACGTTTACGAAGGAGCTGTGGGAGCCGTCGACTTGGCCGGCGACCGCCCGCGGCGTGGGCGCGACCGAGGCGCCCCGCGGCGCGCTCGCCCACTGGCTGGTGATCAAAGACCAGCGGATCGAGAACTATCAACTCGTAGTCGCCACGACGTGGAACGCCTCGCCGCGCGACTCCAAGGGACAGCGCTCTCCCTACGAGGCGGCACTCATTGGCACCCCGGTGCACGATCCCCAGCAACCGCTCGAGATTTTGCGCACGATTCATTCGTTCGATCCCTGCCTAGCCTGTGCGGTCCACCTTTTCGACGACCACGGCCAGCCGCTCAACTCGGTGGAGACGGGCCCGGTGGGCACGGCCTCCGGGAGGTGACGCCATGGCCACCGAAGTCCAATCTCATGGATTCAAGCGGGTCTACGTGTGGGAACTGCCGGTGCGGTTCTACCACTGGATCAACGCGCTCTGTATCCTCGTCTTGGCGGTAACGGGGATGCTCATTGCGCACCCGCTGGCCTTGACGCGGGCTACCGAGGCGTCGTTCAGCTACTGGTTCGGTACGGTTCGTTTCATCCATTTCATCACGGCGTACGTATTCCTGTTTAACTTCGCGGTCCGGATCTACTGGGGCTTCGTGGGCAACCGGTATTCGGACTGGAAGAACTTCCTCCCATGGCGGCGCGCGCAGTTCCGTGAGGTGTTGGCGGTGCTGCGGGTCGACGTGTTCCAGTCGCGGAGCGAGGCGGTCCATGCGGTGGGCCACAACGCCTTGGCCTACTTCACCTACTTTGCGATGTTCCTGGTGTTTCTCTTTCAGGTGATCAGCGGCTTCGCGATGTACGCGCCGATGAGCCAGTCGTGGTTCCCGCAACTGTTCGCCTGGGCGACGCCGCTTTTCGGCGGCGAGTACGGGCTGCGCCAGTGGCACTATGGCGCGACGTGGTTCTTCATGATCTTCACGATCGTTCACGTGTACCTGGTCTTCTACCACGACTATGTCGAAGGGCATGGCGTGATGTCCTCGATGGTGGGGGGCTGGAAGTTCGTGGAGACGCACGTCGACGAGCAGGCGCGGCCGGCCGATGGGAAGTCGTGGTTCGCGCCTCGCCCCAAGGCTCCCGCCCCCAAGAGCGAATCCTAACCCTTCATGCCCGGTCCCATCTCCTTGGACGGTGTCACGGGGCCCACGCCGATGCTCGTCCTCGGCGTGGGCAATCTGCTCGTCGGCGACGAGGGGGTGGGTATTCATGCCGTGAACGCGCTGGAGGCTGAGAAATGGCCGGCGCATGTGACCTTGCTGGATGGCGGCACCGGCGGGTTCCAGTTGCTGGAGTATTTCCAGTCCTTCCGGCGAATCGTCCTCATCGATGCCACGCGCGACGGTGCGCCGGCGGGCACCGTCCGCACCTTTCGCGCGCGGATGCCGCAGGACTGCCCCCCGGCGCTCGGAGCCCACGACATTGGACTGCGAGATTTGTTGTCGGCGGCTGCCCTGCTCGGCGGTTGGGGCGAACTGCATGTGGTGACGGTCGCGATCGAGGAGCTGCGTCCGATGTGTTTGGAGCTATCGCCGCCGGTGGCGGCGGCGTTGGCCGCGGTGGGGGCGCAGGTGCGGCGGTTGGTGGAGTCACCCGAAGCTTGAGCACGTAGCCGATTTCCTGGAGAACATGCCCGTGCCGAACGATCCCGTGAATGCCCCCGCCCAGGTTTCTTTGGCTTTCACGTGCCCGGTTCCGCTCGGTCGGCCGCAGGAGATGCAGTTGGCCCACGGCGGGGGCGGGCGGCTAACGCAGGATCTGCTCGACCGGGTATTCATCCCGGCCTTCCGCAACGCCGCGCTCGGGGCGCGGCACGACGGCGCGATCTTGTCGCCACCGCCTGGCGTCGCGTTGGCGTTCACTACCGACGGCCACGTAGTGAGTCCGTTGTTCTTTCGCGGCGGGGATATCGGCGCCCTGGCGGTGCACGGCACAGCCAACGATCTGGCGATGTGCGGGGCGCGGCCTCGCTGGCTGAGCGTGGGCTTTGTGCTGGAGGAGGGACTGCCGATGGCGACCCTCGAACGCGTGGTTGCGTCGATGGGCGCCGCGGCCTGCTGCGCCGGCATCGAGATCGTCACCGGCGACACCAAAGTCGTAGAACGCGGCAAGGGCGACGGGCTCTATGTAACCACTTCCGGGATAGGCCTGGTTGAGAGCCCCACCTTGATCGCTCCGGCGTCGGTGCGGGCGGGCGATGTGATCTTGCTCAGCGGCGATATCGGGCGGCACGGGATGGCGATCTTGGCCGAGCGCGAAGGGCTCGCTTTCGAGTCGCCGATCGAGAGCGACTCGGCGCTGTTGTGGCCGGCGGTGGAGGCGCTGCTGAAGGGCGGCATCGAAGTGCATTGCCTGCGCGACCTCACCCGCGGCGGTCTGGCGACCGCAGTTATCGAGATCGCCGAGGCGGCGGGACTGGCGGCTCATTTGGACGAGAACCTCATTCCTGTGAGCGAGCCGGTGCGTGGTGCCTGTGAAATCCTGGGACTCGATCCTGCGTACGTGGCCAACGAGGGGCGGTTTGTCGCCATTGTCGCTGCGGCGGATGCGGCCCGCGCCCTCGAGTTGATTGCCCGCTGCGCGCCCGGCGGGCCTCCTGCTCGTATTGGAAAATTCCGGGCGGCTCCGCGCGGGCAGACGACCATACGCAGCCAGATCGGCGTGGAGCGCATCCTCGATCGCCTGAGCGGCGAACAGTTGCCGCGTATTTGCTGAATCCGTGCAGCCAACCCATTACCCTCCAACCCATGTGCCTCGCTGTTCCCGGCCAGATCCTGACGATCCAAGGTGATGATCCGCTCTTCCTCTCCGGACGGGTGAGCTTCGGCGGTATCATAAAACAGGTGAACCTCTCCTGCGTAGCCGAGGCGAAGCCGGGCGACTATGTGCTCGTGCACGTAGGCATGGCGCTGAGCATCGTCGACGAGAAGGAGGCGCAGGAGATCTTTGGTTACCTCAAGGAGATGGGCGATCTAGAGGAGCTCACCGCCCCTTCATCGGATGCCTCCCCGCCCGTCGATGAAGTACGTTGACGAGTACCGCGATGCGGCGCCGGCCCGCAGGTTGGCCCAGGAGATCGCCCGCCGCGTGACGCGGCCGTGGGCGATCATGGAGATCTGCGGTGGCCAGACGCACAGCATCGTCAAGTTCGGGCTAGATGAGCTGCTGCCACCCTCGATCACGCTGGTGCACGGGCCGGGCTGCCCGGTGTGCGTCACGCCGGTCGAGTTGATCGACGCAGCCGTAGCGCTGGCGGCTCGGCGCGAGGTGATCCTGTGCTCGTTCGGCGACATGCTGCGCGTGCCCGGTTCGACGACTGACCTGCTAACAGCCCGGGCTCGCGGAGGAGATGTGCGCATGGTGTATTCGCCGCTCGATGCCGTGGCGCTCGCTGCGCAGAACCTTGCGAGGGAGGTGGTCTTCTTTGCCGTAGGCTTCGAAACGACCGCTCCGGCCAACGCACTGGCCGTGCTGCAGGCGCAGAAGCTCGGGCTGCGCAATTTCACGCTGCTGGTCTCCCATGTGCTCGTGCCGCCGGCGATCGCGGCGATCCTCTCGGCGCCTGACAATCGAGTGCAGGGCTTTCTCGCCGCAGGGCACGTATGCGCCGTGATGGGTACGGCGGAATACGGGCCGCTGGCCGAGCGCTTCCGCGTGCCGATGGTGGTGACGGGCTTCGAGCCGGTGGACATTTTGCACGGAGTGCTGTGCTGCATCGAGCAGCTCGAGGAAGGGCGGGCCGAGGTGGCCAACGCCTACGCCCGGGCGGTGCGGCCCGAGGGCAATGTGCGCGCGATGGAGGCCATCCGTGCGGTGTTCGAGGTGACCGACCGCAACTGGCGGGGCTTGGGGATGATCCCAGCAAGCGGATATGCGCTGCGGGCGGAGCTGCGTGCCTTCGACGCGGTGACGAAGTTTGGCCTTGGTGGAGGCGGCGGCCGCGAGGACGCCGACTGTATCAGCGGCCAGATCATGCGCGGCATCAAGAAGCCGCACGATTGCCCGGTGTTTGGCATCCGTTGTACCCCGGAGCATCCGCTGGGCGCACCGATGGTCTCCACCGAGGGTGCGTGTGCTGCGTATTACCGTTACCGCCTACGGGGGCGGTAGTCGGCAACGGGCGACCGCTCAACGGCTCGGGAATAGGGAGCAGGCGCTGGCGCCCGCCCCCGCGAGCCAGCGGGCGCGCTGCTCGGGTGTGCTCACGATCACAGAGGCGAAATTGAGGCGTTCCACGCGCGCGATTCCGCACAGACCGAAGACGCAGGTCCGCCAGAGGTTTTCCAGCGGGTCGCCGTAGACGGCCCGCTCCACCTCCAGGGGCGTGTTGCCGGTGTTGAGCACGAGCGCGGCCTGTAGTTTAAGGAGACCCACGGGACCGGGCTTACCGTCGGAGCGGATACGGAACTCATAGGCCACACCGGGCCGGACCACGCGGTCGAGCCAGCCCTTGAGGATGGCGGGCGGCTGGCCCCACCAGTTGGGATGCACGATGACGAGGCCGTCGGCCGCCGAGAGCTCGGCGCAGCGGCGGGCGATGTCGGGCGGCAGAGGGGCGTCCTTGGCAAACTCGGCGGCGGGCATCAGCGGGTCGAAGCCGTCGGCGTAGAGGTCCTGCAACTGCACCTCATGGCCCAGTGTGCGTAGCGCGGAGGCGGCGGCCTGGGCGAGGGCGTGGTTGAAGCTGGCCGGGTTGGGATGGGCAACGACGACGAGGATGCGCATGGAGGTGGTCGCAGTGGAACCAAACGCCGTTAGGGCGTCGAGCGCGCAATGTGCGTGCGGACACGCTTTGTGGCACGAGTTTTCGGTGACGGAGTGCCGGTGCCGGCGGAGTCATTGGTCGCGGGAGCGCTTCGCTTTCGTGCAGCAGCGCTTCTCTTCCGGAACGCTTCGCCTCCGCGCGCAGGAGAGCTAGGTCAGGTACGGAAGCCGTCGGGGTAAGATGGCAGAGCGGAGTATTCGGAAACCCTGAGAGACTGAGATATGCGGACACGCGGCGGCTTTTGGCTTTGATGGCCGGGCGCAGAGCGCATGGCATGGGGCAATGGAGCCCGAAATTGGAGAGCATGCACGCCGGTTGGCCGAGGTGGCGGTGCGGGTGGGCCTGAATCTGCAGCCTGGGCAGCGGCTGCTCATAGCAGAGCCGTTTCTGTTGCAGGGCGTGGTCCGCAGCGCTGCGCCACTGGTTGCCGCTGTGGAGCGGGCGGCGCTTGATGCCGGGGCTTCGCGTGTAGAGACAATCTGGGGCGACGAGGCGGAATGGCGGCGAGCGGCGAGCGGCTGGCCGGACCGGCGCTTCCGCGAACAGTTGCAGGTGAATACGCAGCGGCTGGTGCAAGCGGTGGCGGACGGTGCGGCGCTGCTCTTTCTCCAGGGGGCGCATCCAGAACTTGGGGTGGATCTGCCTGTGAAGCAGGTGGCCAAGATGCGCGCGTTCTGCGGCGAGCTTTATGGTCGCGTGGCGCCGGACTTGTTGGCGGGGGCTACGAACTGGACGGCCGTGCCGGCCCCGGCCCCCGAATGGGCGCACGCGGTGTTTCCCGAACTCCCGGACGCCGAGAGGTTGGTGGCGCTGTGGCGGGCGGTGGGCGCGGCTTGCCGCACCGAGGCTGTGGACGCGGTGGCCTCCTGGCGCGAGCACGTGGCGGGGTTGGAGCGCAGGCGAGACGAGTTGAATACCCGCCGGGTGCGCTCCGTGCGGCTGATGGGGCCGGGCACGGACCTGACCCTGGCGCTGCCGCGGGGACACCGCTGGTGTGCCGCGAGTCTGGTGACGATGGAGGGGCTGCGCTTCGTGCCCAATCTGCCCACGGAGGAGGTATTCACGGCTCCGGACCAGCGATCAGCCGAGGGGCGGTTGCGGGTGGCCCGGGCGGTGTGTTACGGCGGGTCGCTTCTGGAGGGCGTGGAGTTGGAATTCCATGGCGGCAGCGTGGTGCGGGCCACCGCCAGGCGTGGTGCTGAAGTTTTGGAGCGACTGCTGGATACCGATCGAGGCGCGTCGAGGTTGGGCGAGGTGGCGCTGGTGCCGCAGGGTACGGCGGTCGCGCGCATGGGGCGGTGCTTCCTCCATCCGTTGTTTGACGAGAATGCGCTGCCGCATGTGGCGTTGGGGGACGCCTATGGCTTCACTGCCGACGCGAGCGCGGCCGAGTCGCTGAACCGCAGTGGGGTGCACGTCGATCTACCTGTCGATGCCGAGGTAGTCCTCACATGAGCACGATTGCTGGGGCTGCTGGATCAGGATTTTCCCAGGGATTCTCCCGAGCCCGGTGTTGGCTTCCTTTTTTGGGTTTGGCGGGCCACTCAACGTTGCGTTTTAGGTGAAATACAGCTTCTTGGACGCCTCCCCAAATACCCATGCCAACTCGATACGGTTATCTGAAGAGCTGCGCCCTGATCGCGGCTAGTCTCGGAATGTTTTCCACCGGCTTCGCGAAGATGGAGCAGTGGACCGACACCAAGGGCAACGCCTTCAAGGCTGAGCCGGCGGAGGCGCTCGGGCCTCTGGCCTTGTTCCGGTTGCCCAACAAGAGCGGCAAGCTGTTGCCGTTCCGCATGCTCAGCCCGGCGGACTGCGTTCGGTTCGCCCAGCAGGTGCGGGCGCTGCCAGTACCGGCGGCCGACTGGGCCCAGTCGAATACTGCTATCGGCAGCGAGATTTATGGGTACGCGATGCGGGTCGAGGGGGCCAAGTTGGTCGCGGCGGATTTGAAGGGCCGCCCGGAGCCGCGCTTCTACGTGCTGTTCTACGTCGACAATGGCGAACCCAAGTCATGGGAGATGCTCGGCAAGACGGGGTGGCCCTTTCAGGAACTGCAGAAGAAACACCCAGGCCTGGTCGAGGGTTTGATGTTCGGGCTGAAGCATTCAAACATCGAGCACGCCAATATGGCCACCCAATCGAAGTTGTCCTATCTGGTGGCGCGCCGCGACGACGAGTACCGGATGGAAAAGATCGGACGGTTGATCCCGAGCTACGGTTACGGTGTCACGGTATGCAACTCCGGTGGAGTCCCGCTCTTCCCTCCGGTAACAGGGGAGACTGACGAGGGTGCCCAGAAAATCATGGCAGACGTGGGCGGCCTGTTGGAGTTGCTCAACTCGGGCAACCCCAAGGCGTGGGCCGACCGGGTGTACTATTGGAAAGCGGTGCAGCCGGCGCTGCACGCCACCGACAAATGCGAGCCGATGCTGGTCGGCGATCCGCTCAATCCGGCGAAACTTGGGGAGCTCTTGGTCAAGCGCTTCGAGGCCACCCTCTTCGTATCGGCCGAAGGGGCTGTGACCGGCGTGTCGATGGCGCCCGGAGCTGATTTGCCCGAGGAACTCGTACAGCCGATCACCGAGGCCCTGCAAAAAGCGCAGTTGGTGCCTGCGGTGGACGGCGGGAAGTTTGTCCCTGGCAAGTATCATTACCGCTTCGGGGCGAACTGAGCGGTGCGCCTGCAACTGGGGGATTCTTTCCCTGGGCGGAGACCCTCCAGTTGCCGCGATACGGGGCGTTCATGGTGGCGCCGGGGATTGCATGGAAGCGTGTTTGTCCGCGGTACTTGAATCCCTGTGGCAGGCGGGCCTACGGTTGGCCCCTGGTCTTCTTCGACCGGGGCAAGGAGTGTCTCATGTGGGCGTGTGAAATGTGGGCGTGGGGACGTATCCCGGCTGGTACGCGAGGTAGAGCCACGCCGCTACACTGGGTGTCGCTGTCATCCGTCAACGATGACGTCGCCTTGCGGTCGCCAAGGATCCAGCCTGGCGACCAGGTGGGGAAATGCCGTGCGCACCGGCGAATCGAGTAGGAAGCGTCGGGCGTCGGGCGGGCGGCCCCGGGCCAGCAGGCCGGCGTAGACATGGAGTTCGAAGTCGAGCCGGAGTTGCTCCTCCTCGCGATGCAGCCCGAGTGTGGAGAGCAGGAACATGAGCGCCTCGATCGTGGAAAACTTGCCATCGTCTTTCTGGGCGCGAAGGCGGTAACGACTTTCGCCCGACATCGGGAGCCGGATGGCTTTGCCCAGCGTGCCGACTGAGCGCATGAGGTCGGAGGCTTGTTTCCAACTGCCGTCGATTAGGAGCACCTGCAGGTTCTCCGGAGTGGCTCCGGCCGGCGGCAGGTGGCCCTGAGGGTGGAGTATCCAGAGGGTCTTGCCGGGGCGCAGGATCTGGGTGTGGTCGGGTTGGCGGCCCCCGCCGGCGAGGTGTATGCGGGAATCGGGAATGAGCCGGTTGATGAGGTGGCCGGTGCTGCTGGGCCTGTTTGCCTCGCAGAAGTGCATGAGCACATCGATTCCCAGCGGGCAGTCCAGCGGGCGCAGCCCCTCACAGATGCACCAGCGAGGGGGCATCCGGCAACCGGGGCAACGAGGGCCGGGACGGGAGACGACACTGCGAGGCATGGCGCAGATCCGGAGAGGCAAACGCGCGGCGGTCAACGGCGTAAGGAGGGGGCTTCTCGAAGGTGGCAAAGGACCAAGGCTCTGGAGCAAGATTAGGGGATGATGATTCGCCTCCGCTCCAGGACTGGACTGGGGGAGGTTTTTCGGGTCGGGGCAGAAGTTGGAGCTGTCCCGGTGGACGGGTGCAGGAGCGGGTTGAATACCATGGGCGGGTCCACGGTTTGTGCTGGTTATTCGGGGATTTCCACTAATCTAGGGGCCATGCACTCCGCGCGTTTGCTCCTCCTCGCTTTCACTATGCTACCCTACCTCAATGCCGAGCCCGCAGTTTTGGCTTCTACCGACGGCACGCCTGCCCCCGCTTTTCGCTGGGACCTCACGTTGCTCTATCCCGACGAGGCGGCATTCCAATCGGCCAAGGCGAAGCTCACCGCCGATCTCCCCAGGTTGAAACGTTTCGAGGGCCATCTGGGCGAGAGCCCGGCGAGCCTGCTAGCTGCGATGGAGTTGCTTACCGACCTGAGTGCGCAGCTCACCCGGCTATCCTCCTACGCCTCGCAGGCATCGGACGAGAACACGCGCAACGCACCCGCGCTCGAGCGTTCCCAGGAACTGGACATGCTTGGCACAGAGTATTCCCGTGTGGCCAGCTTCGTGAACCCCGAGTTGCTCGCCGTCGGCGAGTCCAAGCTGCGTGGATATCTCGATGCCGAGGCCGGGCTGGCTGTCTACCGATTCCCGATTCTCGACGTGCTGCGCAACGCCCCGCACACTCTCGGCGCCGAGGCCGAGTCGGTGCTTTCCTCCACTGGCATGATCACCGATACCGCCAGTTCGCTTTACGGCATTCTCGCCAACGCCGACTTGCCTTGGCCAACCATCAAGTTGAGCGATGGCACCGAGGCGCGCCTCGATCAGGCCGGATACACGCGCTGGCGCGCGGTCAACAATCGAGCGGACCGGCAGGCTGTGTTCACTGCGTTCTGGGGCAAGATACGCGAGTACGAGCGTACCTTCGGCGTGGCCCTGTTCTCCCAAGTGAAGACCGACTGGTTCAACGCGAGCGTACGCAAATACGGGAGCTCTCTGGCGGCCGCGCTGGCCGAGAGCGACGTGCCCGAGGCCGTCTATCGCACCTTGTTGGCCGAGACGAATGCGAACCTGCCCACCTTGCATCGCTACTTTAAACTACGCGGTCGTATGCTCGGCATCTCCGATCTGCGCTACTGGGACATCTATCCGCCGATGGTGAAATCCGACAAGGTGTTCACCTACGATCAGGCCAAACAGCTCACCATCGACGCTGTGCATCCGTTGGGTGAGGACTACGTGGCCGACATTACCAAGAGCTTTGCCGGGCGCTATACGGATGTTTACCCGCAGCCCGGAAAGCGTTCGGGCGCCTACATGAGCGGCAGCGTCCATGACGCCCATCCGTACGTTCTGCTTAATTACAACAACGACTACGAATCGGTCTCAACCACCGCACATGAATGGGGCCATGGACAGCATTCCGTGCTAGCCAACCGAACCCTGCCTGCGCCGCTGTCCCAGTACAGCATCTTCACGGCCGAGATCGCCTCCACCTGCAATGAGGCGCTGTTGCTTGAACACATGCTCAAAGTGGCCAAGGACGACGACGAGCGCCTCTTCTACCTGGGCAGCGCGCTGGAGCAGTTGCGCGGCACCTTCTTCCGGCAGGCCATGTTCGCGGAGTTTGAGTTGCGCATCCACGAAGAGGTCGAAAAGGGAGGAGCGCTTTCGGGCGAAGAACTCACTCGCCTGTACACCGACATCCTCAAGCGCTACCATGGCGATGCCGATGGGGTACTCAAGATCGACCATCTGGTGACGATCGAGTGGGCCTATATCCCGCATTTCTACCGCAACTTCTACGTTTACCAGTATGCCACTTCGATAGCGGCTTCTCAGGCCTTTGCCGAGCGGATCATTGCTTGCGAGCCTGGCGCTGTGGATACCTATCTTGGGCTGCTCAAGGCCGGGGGTAGCGATCATCCCTACGAACTGGTGAAGAAGGCCGGCGTTGATCTAGCAACGCCGGAGCCTTACCGAGCACTGGTGAAGCGGATGAACCGTATCATGGACGAGGTGGAATCGATCCTGGCGAAGCGGCAGAAGTGATTGTGACTCTAGTTGACGGATACTAGCGAGGCGCACCTGTGGTGCGCCTTTTTTCCGGGCGGGTGGGGCGCATAAGTTTTTGAAGGAATTTTCACGCCGCCGCTGGCGCAACGTGGAGAACGGATTAGCGTGTTCCCGGTCCCACACGGGGGTGCTTATGAAACACGGCACGATCTATACGTTCCTCGAAGCAGCGGCGGGCACGGCCAGAGAAGTGTTCGGGGAACCCACGCAGCGAGTCGCCCATGAGGGCGGTGCCGTACAGCAGTTGTCGGGGATGCGCCCCCGCAGTAGAGTCGGTTCGTGGGATCGGAAAGTAGGCAGTGGCCGTGCCCGCCCGTGGCTGCGCGCTGGGCGCGAGGAGCATTATTCGCCCGGACTGGTTGACCGCCGGGGATACGGTCGTAGGCGGCAGTCCGCCGGACGGTAAGGGCAGTGACGAGGCAGCCTTTGGGGCTTCCTGCCTTTTGTCCGGATTGCGATAGACTGACTTGGCGGTGGACGAGCTGAATCGCTGTGTTGAAGGTTTCGTTCCCTTGGCAGGGGCTCCTCGCATAGTGGGGGCTGCGTGTTGCAGTGTGCTGGGTGGTTGGCGTGTCGTGCCTCAGAAAAAAATCGTAGCTTCCCACCCGGGAATCATGTTTGAGGGGTGACGAACAGCCGCTTGATGCAGGCCGCGTAGCGGATTAGGAATGAGGGAGACAAGGGCGAGCCAACATAAGAGCCTGTCAGGCTAATTGGGCCCGTGCGCAGGAAGTTGGTGATTTCTCCTTTTTGGTGTTCGGACCCTAGGCCCTTGGATATTTCGTTTCGACAGTGTTGAGGGCAGGCTTGCCGCCGGTGCGGAGTTGCCTCTCTATGACGCCGGGCTGCGGCCCGCGTCGATGTCGATAAAACTGGCCATCGTTGAGGATCAGGAACTGTTCCGCCGGTTGCTGGTGGAGCTGTGTTCCAAGCAGTTCGGCTACACCGTGGTGTGTGAGGCCGGAGGCGCCGTCGAGGCGCTTGCCCGGGTGCCGCCCGCTGCCCCCGACTTGCTCCTGCTCGACCTGCAACTGCCCGACGGTGACGGCTTGGATGTGGCCGAGCGTCTGTTGGAGAGCATGCCCGGGTTGCGCGTGCTCGCCCTCACCTCACTGCACGATGAGGTAACCATCCACCGCATCCGCCAAATTGGTATCCAGGGATTTGTAGACAAGAACGCCCAGCGCCCCGAGACGCTGCGCGAGGCCATCGAGACGGTGGCGTCTGGCCGGGTGTTTTACGCGGAGGTGGTGCAGCGCGTGCAGCAGGCGATGCGCTGCGATCCTGTGGCCTTCGCCAAGGTTCTCAGCGAGCGCGAGCAGGAGCTGCTGCAACTGCTGGGGCGGGGGCTCTCCAACGAGGATGCATCGGCCAAGATGGGGCTCACTGCGTGGACTGTTCATTCTCACCGGCGAAACATCATGAAGAAGCTCGGGGTGGCCACGCAGGCCGAGCTCATCCGTTACGCTCTGCGCAAGGGGTTCGTGCGCCCCGACGCCACCCAGTTCTGAACCGGGCCCGGCCGGGATGTGGCAGTTGTGTAGCAGTAGCGTGCGAGCATGCGGTCCGGTGCCCAATTCGAAAGCACGCCGATTCATCCGGCCACCGTAATGTTTGCCTGAGTAGGAGTGGAATCCCCCCGACTGCATGTATTCGCCTCAGTCGGCGGCGGCGTTGACGGGGGCGGCGAGTTGGCTCAGCCGATCGCGGGCGGCTCTTTCGAGCTCCTCGATGGCGGCCTGGGCTTTGTCGGCGCCGCAGGTATCGGCACCGGGCTGTCCTCTGGCGGGCCGGGAGGGGGACCCGCCGCTGGCCGACTCAAGCGGCTGGCCCGCTCGCTCGGGCTGTAGCGCTTCCTCGGCTCGCCGGGCGGCTTGCAGGAGAACGTCGTCGCGGGCGATTATCCCCAGAGAGGCGATGCGGTGGGCCTGCCGGCGGGCGGCGGGGGCGTTGCCCTGTCGCCAATTTTCGGTGAGGGCCTGGGTCTCCGCGTCGAGCTCGGAGTGTAGCAGTCGGAGCATCTCGGTGGTGAGGGAAAGCTCGGCGAATAGGCCGGTGGCGGGCAGCGGGGCCTCGGGGTGCGGTGTGGGGGGCGGCAGCGTGGCCGGCAACCCGGAGTGGCGCGGGGCCGGCGGCGTTGCGGCGGTGGCGGTCTGCCGGGTACTCGGTCGCTGGAGTGGCACCGAAGCCGGGGCGGGCTGCAAGTAATGACCGGTGGGATGCGTGAGTAGCGCGGCTGCGGCGGCCGTGTGCGCTGGGGGGATCTGCGCCGGCGTAGCCGCTGGCGCGGATGTTGCGGGCACGCCCGGACAAATGCCCGCATCCGGCGCGGCCGGCGCAGGGGCGGGCTGCCGTAGTGCTGCATTGGGGCCGAGGGCGGCCGGGCGGGCGGCGCATTCCTCCAGCAGTGCGGCCAGACGCGCCAGGGCGATGGGCTTGGGCAGAAAGGCGTGGGCGCCGGCCGCGCGCACCGTTTGCTCGATACCGCTGGTGGCCGAGGCGGTGGTGGCCACCAAGAACACTCCCGGCTCGCCGCATTCCCGGCGCACGCGGCCCATGAGGGCCAGGCCGTCCAGGCCGGGCAGGTCGAGGTCGACGAAGGCGAGGTGGTGGGCGCGGGCCTGCAGCAGCAGGTGTGCGCTGGTGCCGTCGCCGGCCTCCTCTACATGGCAGCCCAGCCGCTCGAGGTGGTCGCGCAGGACCAGTCGGTTGAAGGCCTGGTCGTCGATCACCAATACGCGCAGGGCCGCCGGCCGTGGCTGGGGGGCTGCAGGCGGTGCCTGGTTCTCGGGTACGGCAAGCTCCAGCGGCACGGTGAGGCGGAACTTCGCCCCTCGGCCGGGCGCGGAGTCGACGTCGGCCTGGCCGCCCATGAGCTCGGCGAGGTCGCGTACCAGAGCCAGGCCCACGCCATAGCCGCGGGGGGCGCCGGCTGCGGCGTGGCCGCGGGCGAACTTCTCGAAGATGCGTGCCTGCTCCTCGGGGGTGATCCCGGGGCCAGTATCGGCCACGGTGAAGACGGCCTCCACTGTGGTGGCCGTCTGGGTGCGCCGGCGCACGGAGAGGCGCACCTGGCCGCCCCGGGCGTAGCGGGCGGCGTTGGCTGTGTAGTTGACAAGCACCTGCCGGATGCGGTGCACGTCGCCCACCAGCAGGCGGGGCAGCTCGGGGTCGGCCGAGCAGGCTACGTGGCCCCCGGTTTCCTCGATCTGCATACGGAACATCTCGGCGATGTCCTCGATGAGCAGCCGGGGCTCGAAGCGCTGGGCGCAGAGCTCGGCGCGGCCCGCCTCGATGCGGGCGAGGTCGAGCACGTTGTCCACCACCGACCCCAGGTAACCGGCGCAGGACTTCAGAGCGCGGGCGAGCTGGCGGGAGCCCTCGTCGTGGTTGCGGTTGGCGAGCATCTCGGAGAGGCCCACCACGCCGTTGAGCGGGTTGCGGATCTCGTGGTTGATGTGGGCGAGGAAGTCGGACTTGGCGGCGTTGGCGGCAGCCAGTTCGCGGGTGCGCTGGGCAACCAGCTCCTCGAGCTGGCCGCGGTGGGCGCGGGCGAGCTTGAGGCGGGTGAGAAACACCAGCGCGCACACCAGCACCAGCCCGAGGGCGTAGCCGGTGTAGGCGGGGCCGCAGCGCCACCAGGGTGGCAGGACAACAAACTCCCGGCTCGCCGCCGGGGAGGGGCGGCCGAGGGCGTCGACGGTGCGAGCCTCGAAATGGTAGGTGCCATCGCGCAGGCCGCGGAAGAGGCGCGAGGGTATCTCCCCCAGGGGCACCCAGGCAGCGTCGAGCTCGGGCATGCGGCACTCGAGGTGGACTCGCTGGGCCAGCCGGCCTTGGGGCACGGAGACATCCAGACGCACCCCGGTGTTGTCGAAGTCGATGCAGCCTTGGCGCCGCCCCGGTGCCGCCCCCGGGGAACGGTCCAGGTCCAGGCCGGCGAGATCCTGGTCGATCACGGTGAGGGCGGCGATGGCGGGGGTGATCGGAGGCTTGGAGGCGAGAGCCCCGGAGGATTCGACGCGCTCGATGCGCCCGGGCAGGCCCAGCCAGAACACCCGCGAGCCGGGCGCCGGGCCGGGCTCGGCGAAGAGCGCGGTGGGCTCCTCGCCCGGCGGCAGGGCGGGCAGTTGCACCAGTTCGCAGGATACCCCGCTGCCCTCCGGCTGCAGGCGGGCGATGCGCACCTGGAACGGGTAGCGGTCGCGCTGGCTGACGGCCATCCACACGGTGCCGTCGGGCTCCGGGGCGGAGAGTGCGTGTATGCGGGCGTTGGCGATGCCCGGGCAGGGGATGAAACCGTCGACCTCCTCGCTGTAGAGGGCCAGGCCGCCCTCGATTGTCGCCAGGATGCGGTTGCCCACCCGCAACACCCGCAGCGGGCTGCCGGGGGCGGGCCGCAGATTGTCGCGGTAGCGGCGCAGCGCGGGGCTGCCCCCTCCGGCCTGGGCGGGGGCGATGCGCAGCACTCCGCTCTGGCGGGTGCCCAGCCAGTGGGCGCCGGCCGAGTCCTCCACGAGATTGACCACCTCGGTATCCAGCTCGAGCGCCTGGGTTGTGGGTAGCAGGATACCCTCGGAGAGGCGCCCGCGAAGGAAACGGGTGCCCTCCACCCAGGCCAGGCCGCCGTCCTGGCCGCTCCAGGCGGTGGCGGCCGCGATGTCGCCGGGGCGCAGCAGGGCCGGAGGGCCGCCGGCCTCGTCGACCACGCACAGCCCGGCGCCGCCTACTCCCAGGAGCCTGCCCGCCAGGGGGAAGAGCTGCCTCAGGGCGGGCGGAGCGCCGGGTTGCGGGCACCACTGCCCAGCGGGCGAGGCGTCGCCGGCCGGCGGTGACGCGAGGCGGTAGGTGGCCGCATCGCCGGCGGCGAACAATCCGGAGGCTCCGCGGGCGATGGCCGGCAGGCGCCGGTGGTGCAGCCCGTTGCGGGTGTCAAAGAAGCTCGCGCACCGCCCGCCGCAGAGCACCGACACCCCCTCCTGGGTGGTGACCGCCAGGGAGGAGTCCATACCGATCGCCAGGTGGGCGATACGGTTGGAGGGCAGCCCGCCGTCCTGGTCGAGGGCGGAGATGGTATTGCCCGCCGAATCCAAAATCAGGAGCCCGTGGCTGCGGGTGGCGATCACGGCGAACCCGCCCGGCAGGACCACGGCGCCGCTGGAGCGGTCCTGGGCCAAGAGGCTGGCGGCGGCTCCCTCAAGCGGCGCCCAGCGGCCCGAGTGGTTGCCCACCAACCGGCCACCGGCGCTGGCCAGGCTGCTCCCGTCGGGGAAACGCACACACCACTCGATCCCGGCCCGCGCGAAAGGCTCGGGGAAGGCGGCCGGCTCCAGCCCCACCTCGCCCAGGCGCAGGGTGGCCGAGTCGGGCTGGGCGATGACCACGGCCCCGTCGCTGTCGCGCCAGGCGCTGAGGCGGCGCGGGGCGGGCAGCGACCAGACCTGCGCCCCCGAGGCCCGCAGGCGCAGCACCCGGTTTTCGGTGACGGCGACCACGGTGTTCTGAGGCAAAGCGAAGACCGCGCCCACCTCGCCCAGGGCGCGCTGCTCGGGGGGGAGGCGCTCCAGGGCGGAGGTGAAACTGGCCCCGCCCTCGGGCGCAAAGGTCAGGTAGCCCAGCAACCCGTCGCCGCCCACCCATACGCGGCCGGCGTCGTCCTCGGCGAGGCAGCGCACCGCATGGCCCTCGGGAACAGGCAGCGGCCGCCACGACTCCCCGTCGAAGCACAGCAGGCCATCCTGCCCCAGCAGCAGCAGGCCATCGCGTGTCGCCAAGGCGCAGTGACTGGGGGAGAGCGAACCGGTGTCGCGTGCGGTGTAGCAACGCACCCAGGGCAGGCCCAGCCCCGGGTCGTCCCAGCGAGCCGCGCACAGCCCGCCGGCGGACCAGGCGAGGAGGGCGAGACTGAACAGGGTGCGACCCGAGCGAAGCAGCGGACTGCGCCTCCGGGCTGTGACTGGCGACACGGGGCGAGGCTCGGCATTTGCCAAATAAATGGCAAGCCCGTCACCGGACTCTGGTATTTGGGAAAGTGGCCGCAGCGCGGCGGCACGGCAGCCTCTGCGACCGTGGCAGCGATCACTTCCAGTCGAAACCCTTCCCCGGCCAGCGCGCTCTCCAGCGCGCTGGGAGGGGGGCGCTTCGCCGGGAAATCCGTTGCGGGAGATCGCTGCCCGGGAACCGGCCTCGAACGAGCGGCTGGTATCCTCCGGGGCAGGCTGGTTCCTGGATGGG
>CAJCBL010000286.1 GCA_903960515.1 uncultured Verrucomicrobiota bacterium | reverse complement strand
TGGGTGAGCAGGCGGTGCCTGCCGCCGTTGGGCGTGGCGTCGTTGCCGCCACGTCAAAGACCGAAGTGTCTTCGTTGCACACGTACGCGCCTCCTCCTTCTTCTTTAGCTGCTAAAGCTGCTCCGGAAGCTGCTGTGCCCGGTGGCGAGCATCGGGTAGCGAGTGGCGAGCATGCCTGCGGTCAGGCGTCAGCCGTTCAGTCCTTGAGTTCTCCGGCCCTTCCCCCGGAGGCCGCTAAAGAGAAAACCGCGGTGGCGTCGGTCGTGCCGGCTTCGCCGTCGGTCAACGCCGTGGCGGTCTTGAAAGACGAGCCGGACGAAATCGAATTGGCGGTGGGGGACCGGCGCTACCGTATCCGAGGACTGGCGAAGAACACGGGGTTTGAATCGTTGCGCGTCTCGTTGCGGGTGCTTTGCGGAGAAGGCCCGGGCGGCTCGCCGCGCTGGCACCTGGACACGCTCGACCTGTGCAGCGCGCGCCAGCGCGACGGCTTCGTTGCCGCGGCGGCTGCGGAAACCGCGCTCAAGCCAGAGCTCTTGAAGCGCGACCTGGGGCGCGTGCTCCTGAAGCTGGAGGAGCTGCACGAGGCGCGGCTGCGCGCGGCGGTGGCCCCCCAGCAGGCCGAGCCTGCGGTGAGCGAGAGCGAACGGACGGCGGCGCTGGGCCTGCTGCGCGATCCAAAGTTGTGGGACCTGATCGCCGAGCACGCGGCCGCCTGCGGCATCGCCGGCGAGCGCAGCAACGTCTTGCTGGGCTATCTGGCGGCCGTCTCGCGACTGCTTGAGCGGCCGATCATGATCATCATCCAGTCCTCCTCGGCCGCCGGCAAGACGACCTTGATGGACGCCATCCTGGCCTTCATGCCCCCGCAACAGCGGGTCAAATATTCCGCCATGACCGGGCAGGCGCTCTTCTACATGGCCGGGGCCAACCTCAAGCACAAGATCCTGGCCATCGTCGAGGAAGCCGGCGCCGAGAAGGCCAGCTACGCCCTAAAACTGCTCCAATCCGAGGGCGAGCTGTGCATCGCCTCCACCGGCAAGGACCCGCACACCGGGCGCATGGAAACCCAGGAATACCGAGTCGAGGGACCGGTGATGATCATCCTGACAACGACAGCCGCCGACATCGACGAGGAGCTGCAAAACCGCAGCCTGGTGCTCACCGTAGACGAATCGCGCGAGCAGACCCAGCGTATCCACGCCCTCCAGCGCGAGGCGCGCACCGAGGAGGGGCTGGCCCGCAAGGCCCAGCGCGCCGGCCTGCTCGCCCTGCATCGGGCCGCGCAGACGCTCCTGCAGCCGCTGCCTGTCTTTAATCCCTACGTACAGCGGCTGCGTTTCCTCTCCGACCAGCTGCGCATGCGCCGCGACCACGAAAAGTATCTGCTGCTCATCGACACGCTGGCCGTGCTCTTCCAGCACCAGAGGGAGCGCAAGACCATCCAGGGGCGCGAGCATGTCGTAGTCACCCTCGACGACATCGCGCGCGCCAACCAGCTTGCCCACGACGTGCTGGGGCGCGGCCTCGACGACATGCCCCCGCAGACCCGCCGCCTGCTGGGATTGATCCAGAATATGGAGCGGCAACGCAGTGACGCGGCGGCAACGACGCCGCGCAACCCGCTGCGGGAGCAGCGGCAGGTGCAGGGGCCGAGCCCCTGCTGGCGGCGGCGCGATTTGCGCGCCTTCACCGGCTGGGGCGACACCCAGCTCAAGCTCCATCTCGGGCGCTTGGTGGAGTTGGAATACGTCCTGGCAGGCCGCGACCCCGAGCACCTCAACGGGCAGGTTTACGAGCTGCTCTTCGATGGCGACGCCAACGCAAGCCGCGCGCACCTCTCCGGCCTTATCGACGTGGAAACCCTGCGACGCAGCGGCGGCGCCGCTGCCCAACCCGAGGAGGGGGCAGCCGCGGGTGCAGGGGCGAGCCCCTGCGACTACGAAAAGAATCGGTCGGGGCAAAGCGCTGATCGGTCGGGGGTCGGTCGGCCCTTGGTCGGGGGTCGGTCGGGGGTTGGTCGGGGTGGGCAAAACGCCGCGTTCTCCTCTCAAGGCGGCGAGCAGCAGGGGCCATCCTTGGAAAACGCACATCTGGACGGCGCGCCGCTGGCGGTGGCGTCGTAGTGGTAGACCGGTCGTACCCATGCACGAGGCCCCCTTGCGTCCCTTGCTCAGCGACTACCTCGCCCACCAGCAGGCCCGCGCCTGTGCGGAAGGCACCGTGCGCAACTCCACGCTCTACCTGGGCAACTTTGTGGACTGGCTGGCCGAGCGCGGCATCGGCGATGCGCGCGAGGTCACCCGTTCGCTGTTGGAGCGCTACCAGCGCCACCTCTACGCCTACCGCAAGAAGGACGGGCAGCCGTTGGCGGTCGCCGGTCAGCACGTACGGCTGACGACCATCCAGGGCTTCTTTCGCTGGCTCGCCCGGGAGCGTTACCTGGAGGCCAACCCGGCCGCCGACCTGGAATTGCCCCGGGTGGGCCGCCGGTTGCCGCGCGCGGTGCTCACCGCGCACGAGGCCGAAACCGTCCTTGGGCTCACCGCCATCGCCACGGCGGCCGGACTGCGCGATCGCGCCCTGCTGGAGGTGCTGTACTCCACCGGCATGCGCCGGCGCGAGGTGTGCAAGCTGCGCCTGGACGACGTGGACCTGGAGCGCGGCACGGTGCTGGTGCGCGAAGGCAAGGGCCGCAAGGACCGGCTGCTGCCGCTGGGGCGCCGGGCGGCGTGGTGGCTGTGTGCCTACGTGGAAACCGCCCGGGGCCAGTTGCAGGCCGGGCCGGACGCCCGCACGGTGTTCCTGGGCCGGGACGGGCAGGGGATCACCCCCGGAGTGGTGGGCAACCTGGTCCACGCTTACATCCAACAAAGCGGCATCGGCAAAACCGGCAGT
>CAJCBL010000285.1 GCA_903960515.1 uncultured Verrucomicrobiota bacterium | reverse complement strand
TCGACACACGCCCCATACGCTTCGTGCGCGCCTTGCGGCAACGCTACGCAATGTTCGCTTCCGAGCGGCTGCCAGCCTTTCTCGGGTGGGCGTGGTTACCCACTGGGTATCGTCAACATGTTTCATTTTGTCCATTTGATCATTAATTCCTCATGTTTTGGTAGCTGGCGCGATGTGATCTCTGCGGTCAAATAGCGAGTGATCCAGTCGCTGCCGAGTTGGGGTAGACCGACACCACGTCGCTCGCCACCAACGTCCACTGGCTGGTGGCCGGCGAGTCGCCATCGCGGCGCATACCCTGAGTGCGCTACATAGTGGCTGCCATTTTGGCGCCACCACCCTGTCGATACTCCGGCTCCACCTCGCAGCCCCGGCGCGGCCCCAATCGCCCGTGCGAAGGGCCGGCTGGGGGTACCGGCCCAGCCTGCGCCCGGGACAGCCCCAACTGTCACCTGCCTCTATGGACAACTCTCAAACCGGGAGAGCGGCGGAAGCGCAGGTTTGGCGTGCAAGCGCAGCAGCGCGCTGGCAACCTCGACCCTTTTCCCGGGTTCCTTTCGCGTTCATGAAATTCATCATTGGTCTGTTCCGTCGGCCCCTGCGGCTCCTGCTCGCGCTCGCGGGCCTCTGCGCCCTGTATTCGCTGCTCGGTTTCCTCGTGGCGCCGGCATTGCTGCGCCGGCAGCTCGCCCAGCGCGCCTCAGCGGCGCTGCACCGTCCGGTATCCGTGCGGGATGTCCAACTCAACCCATGGACCTTCAGGGTCGCCGTCCGTGGGCTGGCCATAACCGCCCCCGAGGGCGACGACTTCGCCGGCTGGGAGGAACTGCACTTGCGCTTCCTGCCGCTGACCTCGTTGCTGGACCACTGCTGGACCTTGGAAGAGATCCGTTTGGTGCGCCCACACGGCCGGCTCGAACGGGATGCCACCGGCCGGCTCAGTATAGAAGACATGATGCCGCCTGCCTCCAGTGAGGCCGCCGCTGCAGGGCCCGCTCCTGCCCCGCAGGCACCACCGTCGGTGACCGTCCAGCGTATACGCATCGAGGATGGGGAGTTCAGCTTCACCGACCATTCCCGCGGGGTGCCGTTCACCACCAAGGTCGGGCCGGCAACCTTCGAACTGGTCAATTTCACGACCCGGCCAAACCGGGCCGGAGACTGCACGTTTGCTGCAGCTACGGAGGCGGGCGAGCGGCTCAGTTGGCAGGGCCAGCTCACCTTCCAGCCGCTGGGATCCACCGGCCATGTCTCCATCGAGGACCTCCGACTGCCCAAGTATCTACCGTACCACCGCGAACTTCACCGGCTGGACCTGCTCGATGGCCGCCTGGGTGTCGGGTTCGACTACGAGATCGCCTTGGCCGGGGGCAGTGCGGCAGTCCGAATCCACAAGGGCCGGGTGGAGATTTCCGACCTGTCGCTCGCCGCTCGCGGTTCCGCGACGGCCCTCGCCACCGTGCCGCGCCTGGAGCTCAACGGCATCGAGGCCGACTCCGCCGAGGCCACGCTATCAGTCGCCGAGGTTCTGTTACGCGGAGCCACGGTGGAGGCCACCCGCCAGGCTGACGGCTCCATCGATTGGCTCGACCTGATCCGGCCCTCCAATACCGCACCAGCGGTTGCCGCCTCCACCACGACGGCCCCTGCGGGCAAGCCCTTCGCGGCCACCGTCGGCCGCTTTGCGATTGAAAACGCCACTCTCCGGCTGAACGACCGCACCACGGAGCGCCCAGTGGAGCTGGTGCTCGACGAGTGCGCGCTGACACTCTCCGGGCTGGGCGGCCGGCCCGACCAGCCGCTGGAGATGGCGCTGGCCTTCCGCTGCAACGGCTCCGGCCGCCTGGCCCTGCGCGGAGCCATCACCGCGCTGCCTCTGGCTGCGGATCTGCAACTCGATGCCGACGAGCTCGCGCTGCGTCCGTTCGATCCCTACCTGGCGCCCTTCGTGAATTTGCATCTCACCGGCGGGGCCGCCCGGGCCCATGGCCGGATCACGTTCGCCCAGACGGCGGGCGGCCAGCCCGCGTTGGGCTGGGACGGCGACATCGGTTTTTCGGGGTTGGCAACAATCGACGCGGCATCCTCCGAGCCGCTGGCCGGTTTCGCGGATCTTGCGCTGCACAAGCTGCGCGCCACAACCCAGCCCCTCGCGCTCACTCTCGACGAGATCAACCTCCAGCAACCCGATATCCGGGTAGTTGTTCATCCGGACAAACGGCTCAATCTCATGGGGCTGCTGAAAGCCTCGCCGTCCCGAGCGGCACGCGCACCGGCGGACGTCACCGAGTCCGGGACAGCCGCGATCCCCGTCAAGGTCGGTCGGTTGACGATCGCCGGCGGGCGGTTGCGCTTCACCGACCAAACTGTGTCGCCAGAACTCTACGCCTCACTGGCGGATTTCGGCGGTAGCATCACTGGGCTGTCGTCGGAGCAATGGGCCCGGGCCGATGTCGAGCTCACCGGGCGGATCGGCGTCGCCCCACTGCGGGTGGCCGGCAAGATCAACCCGCTGGGCGGGGAGGCGTTCACCGACATCACGGTGGTGCTTGGCGGGGCGGAGCTGCCGCCTTTCAGCCCGTATTCAGGGCGCTTTGCCGGGTACACGATCGACAAGGGAAAGCTCGGGCTGGAGCTCGCCTACCGGCTCTCCGCGCACGAACTGGTGGCGGAGAACCGGGTCGTGCTCGACCAGTTCTACCTCGGGCAGCAAGTGGAGAGTCCCGATGCGGTACACCTGCCGCTGAAGCTGGCGCTGGCGATCTTGCGCGACCGGGATGGCCGAATCGCCGCCGATCTGCCAATACGCGGCCGCCTGGATGATCCCGATTTCAAGTACGGCCGCATCCTTTGGGGCACCCTGCGCAACGTTCTGGTGAAGGCCGCCACCGCGCCCTTCGCCGTGGTCGGCGACCTGTTTGGCAACGGCCATGATCTGAGCGCTGTCGATTTTGGCGCGGGCTCCTCGGTCCTCGAGGAAGAGGGGCGTGCGCGGCTCGACGGCCTGGCCCGCGCCCTCGTCGAGCGGCCCGGACTCCGTCTGGAGATCTCCAGCCTGCCCCAGCCCGAGCGGGACATTGACGGCCTTCGTGTCGCAAAACTGGAGGCTCTGCTGCGCACCCGAAAGCTGCGCGATCTGGCCGCCGGCAAAGGCTCCGAAGCGATCGATCCGGCGAAGGTGGTGCTCACGCCGGCCGATGAAGCGAAGTACTTGGCCGAACTCTGCGCCGAGCGATGCCAGCCAGCCGCAGGCGTCGCCCCGGCAGCCACCTCGGTGTCGCCGGCCTCCAAGCCGGCCGTATCGCCGGCACGGAGGGGCGGCCTGGTGGCCCGCACCTTCCGGCGACTCCGTAGTCTGGGGTCCGGGCGCAAACAACCGGCACCGCCGACCGCAACAGCGGGGGCCACCGCGGACCACAAAGAGCCAGCCCCGGTCCGGCCCACGGCCAGCGGAGTGGCCGGGGCCCTTTCCCCCGATGAGATGCGTTCCCGTGTTTTGGCGACAATTGAGCCTACCGACTCCGAATACGTCGGCTTGGCGGCCAAGCGGGCGAAACGCATCCAGCATTATCTTTTGGAGCAGGGGAAGGTCGACCCGTCGCGGATCTTCCTGGTCGCCAGCGGGCTCCCTCCGGCCGGCACAGTGCCGCGGGTTGTGTTCCGTCTACAATAACACCGCCCGGCTGCGCTGCGCCGCCGGGCACCACGCGAAGGGATACAGGCCGGCGGCAAGCCCCAGCAGGGGCTCGCCCCAAACCCGGACCTAGCGTTTTCGTGGGTCCCCGGCCATCAACTCGAGATGACAGTGCACCGGCCTATCATCCTCCTCAGCGCAGGCGGCGAGCAACCCGGTGGTGTGGAGGTAAAGATGCAACAACAGGGCGGCAGCGCTGGCCGCTGCGGCGCTCAGCGCCAGCCTCGGATCGTAACCACCCACCAAGGCCGAGAGCAGAGCGAGGGCGAAGACCACGCTCCCGAGATAAACCAGGAAGAGGCAGCGGTCTCCGCAGTTGGGCGGGTGTGGTGACAGGATTGGGGTTTTCATGGGCGCCGGGTCAGCACGGCATGTGCCACGGCATAGAAAGCCCCCGAATGATGCCCTTTCCCTGCCGGCCTGCTCCTTCCCCCTGCGGAATCTGTAAGCGCCGGGTAGGAAGTCTCCTGTTTCTGGCGGGCAGGAAGTCACCTCTTCTTG
>CAJCBL010000284.1 GCA_903960515.1 uncultured Verrucomicrobiota bacterium | reverse complement strand
GGTCACGGCTTGGCCCTGACCATTCGTTTGTAGGAGCGTGCTTGCACGCGATTCAGAGCGCATATCGCGTGCAAGCACGCTCCTACGACGGACACGTTCGTCCACTGCCAGAGCACATATCGCGTGCAAGCACGCTCCTACAACGGACACGTTCGTGCACTGCCAGGGCGCATAGCGGTACGATTGCAAGGTCACGGCTTGGCCCTGACCATTCATTTGTCGGAGCGTGCTTGCACGCGCTTCAGAGCGCGGGTCGTCAGAGGGGCCAGGTCGGATTTTCTAGACTGGATTCATCTTCCCGATCGCGAACCTGCCACCGGTGATCCAATCACCTGAGTATGCCCGATCCGCTGCGCTTCATGCTCGTGATCGTGCGCGGCGTATTCCTGAAGGGCATCGGGCTCGACGTACTCTGGCCGCAGTTCGCCGCGCTGCTCGCCCTCGGAGTGGCGGTGATGGGTTTCGCCGTGAGCCGCTTCCACAAAACCCTGGCTTAGCCGTAACCATGCAATCGCACCGCTTTGCGCTCGGACAGTGCCCGAACTCCGGTGTCCGCCGTAGGAGCGTGCTTGCACGCGATCTGCGCTCTGAATCGCGTGCAAGCACGCTCCTACAAATGAATGGTTACGGCTTAGGCAGCGCCTCCGCCCTCGGTGCCGCGCGCGATGCCTCCCGTAGCGAAGCGTGCCAGAGCTTCGCCTGAGGTTCGAAGCTCGCCAGCGCTGCGGCGGCCGCAGCGCCCCGAGCAGGGCCCCCGACAAGGGCTAGCCGCCAAGAGCACAAGGACCGCCACCGGGATTGCCCCGGAACCCGAAACGCTGACCCCGCCCCCTCCGCCACGGCGCGCACGGAGGGCGCATCGTGTAGCTGGATGACGAAGTCATTCAGCCGTGCCGAGCGTCCGAGCGACGCGTGCGCACGTCCCCCCAGCACGCCCCGTCCCGCCAGCACACCGCCGGGCGCATCGCGTAGCTGGATGACGAAGTCATTCAGCCTTAGCCGAGCGTCCTCGCCACGGCTCCCGTCCCGCCGGGAATTTCGGCGCCGGGCGCTTCTCCGGGATTGCGAGGCGCCAGCCGGACCCGCACCTTCGATACACCATGTGCTCCGCCCCATCACAACCGGCCCCGGGGTTGTCTCCGGCCATCGAACGCACACTCACCGATCTCGTCGCCCAGGCGCGCGCCTCTCTCGGCGACGATCTGCGCAGCATCGTGCTCTTCGGCAGCGGCGCCGAGGGGCGCCTCCGCGCCACCTCCGACCTCAACGTCCTGTTCATCCTCCGGCGTTTTGCTCCCGCCTCCATCGATCCGCTACGCGAACCGCTGCGCCTCGCCCACGTAGCCCACCGCGTCGCGGTGATGTTTCTTCTCGAGGACGAACTGCTCGAAGCCACCGAGGCCTTCGCCGTGAAGTTCGCCGACATCCGGCGCCGCCACCGCGTGCTCTGGGGCGAGCCGCTGCTGGCCGACCTCGTGGTGGCGCCCGCGGCCCAGCGCCGGCAGCTCCGCCAGATGCTGCTCAACCTCCAGTTGCGGCTGCGCGAACGTTACGCGGCCCTGAGCCTGCGCGAAGAACAGCTCGCCCTCGTGCTCGCCGAGGCGGCCGGTCCGCTGCGCGTGGCAGCTTCGGCCCTGCTCGAGCTCGAAAACCAGCCGGCGGCAAGCCCACGCGAGGCGTTGGCCCGCCTCGCCGTGGAGCTCTGTGCTGGCGACGCGGAGTCGCTGCTCGCGCTGATTTCCGACGCGCGCGAACACCGCTCCTTGCCCCCGGGCGAGGCGGCGCCGGCGCTGCTGCGCCTGCTCGCACTGGTGGCCGCCCTGCGCACCCGGCTCGGCACGGAGGCGTGACATGAACCTCAACCCCTTCGATCTCCGCGGGCCGGATTTCCTCATCTTCTACGCCTGCCTGCTCGGCGCCACTGCGCTGGTGCTGCTCGTGCTGCGTCAGGTGCTCGACCGGCAGAACCACTTTGCCGTCGAGGAGCGTTTCCTCGAGGTCGCGCGCGACCCCTACCAGATCGCCTTCCTGCGCGGCGGCGCCACCGAGGTGCTGCGCACCGCCGTGGTCTCACTGCTCGAACGCGACCTAATCGGCGCCGATGGCGACCGCTACTTCGCCCTCGACGAGGCCGGCGTGGCGAAGGTCCGCCGACCGCTCGACAAGGCCATCCTCACCCGCCTCGGGCCGCCGCCACAGGGCAACAAAGGCGGGGCGGACTCCGACTCACTCCTCACCGACCCCGTGATTCTGCAGGAAGCCGAACAGGTGGGCGAACCGCTCGCCGCCGCCGAACTCGTACCCGGACCAGCGACACGTCGCACCCGCTGGCTGCTGATCGTGCTGGCCACCGCAGCGCTCTGGTTCGTAGCGGGCACCAAGATCGCCATCGCGCTCTCCCGCGGGCGGACGAACGTCGGCTTCCTCGTGGTGCTGGCGCTCGCGGCGCCGTTCATCCTGCGGCTCACCCTGTGGTCGCGCCTCACCGCCTGCGGCCGGGCGGTCCGCGACCGCACCGTCACCCACTTCGCCGAGCTGCTCTCCCGCAGCGACTCCTTCAAGCCAGGCCAGACCACCAGCGAACTCGCCTTCCTCGCAGCCGCGTATGGCACGGCCCTTCTGCCCGTGGCAATGCGCGCTCGCTTGGCGCCGCTGGACCAGGCCGTGATCCGCCACGCCCAAACCAGCAACTCCGATTCCGGCGGTTCCTCGTGCAGCAGCAGCTCGTCCTGCAGCGGCGGTGGCAGTTGCGGCGGTGGTGGCTGCGGCGGCTGCGGTAGTTGAAGTATCCCCGCGCCCCCACCAGCCAGCATGGACCCCCAGCATGTTCCACTCTCGCCCGGCGATCATGTGATCGTCTGCGGCCTCGGCCACGTAGGGGTGCGTATTGTCGATCTGCTGGCACGCCTCGGTTGTCGTGGCGTCGTGATCACCCGGTCGGCCGTCGAGGAATGGCGCCTGGCGCTCGCCCCGGGCTTCACTGTGCTGCTCGGCGACGCCCGCGAGTCCACGCTGCTCCGGCAGGCGGGGATCACCCAGGCGCGCGCGGTGCTGGGCGTCACCAACGACGACGCCGCCAACGTCTCGATCGCGCTCGAAGCGCGCCGGCTCAACCCGCGGGCGACCATCGTGGCGCGCCTGTTCGACCGCGAACTCGCCGGCCACCTCGAGGGCACCACCGGCATCGATCGCCTGCTCTCCGCCTCCGCCCTGGCGGCGCCGGCGTTCCTCGCCGCCGCGCTCGGTGGCGGCACCTTGGGCTCATTCGAATCCGAGGGACAACTCTTCATCGTCGACGAGGCTCACGCCCCCGCCAGCACCACCGAAACCGTGGCCGCATGGCAGTCCCGCACCGGCCACGCCGTGGTCGCCCTCGCCCGCGGCGAGCACACCCGCCCCTCGTTTCCGCCACCCGAAAGCACCCTGCAACCCGGTGACCGCCTCACGTGCATCCGCGCAGCGCACACACTGCACAACACCGCTGCGCGCACCAAACCGTCCTTCGTGCACAACGCACACCTCGCCCTGCGCGACTGGTGGCGCAACGCCCCCCGGCCCCTGCGCGTCACGCTCGTGGCGCTGCTCGCCGTCGTCGCCCTGAGCATCGGGGTGTTCCGCTTCGGCCTCGGGCTCTCGACCGTCGATGCGCTCTACTTCGTGATCACCACAATCACGACCGTCGGCTACGGCGACATCAACCTGCTCAACGCCTCCGACGGTCTGAAGCTGTACGGGGCTTTCGTGATGCTTTGCGGCGCCGCCATCATCGCCGTGCTCTTCGGCATCGTCACCGACGGCATCCTCAACGCCCGCTTCCGAGGCGTGCTGGCCCGCAACCACGAGACCGAAAGGGACCACATCATCGTCGTCGGTCTCGACAACATCGGCCGCCGCCTCGTCTCCGAGTTCGCCCGCGCCGGCGTGCCGGTGGTCGTCGTCGACACCGCGGAGGGCCCCGACGCCGCCCTCGTGCGCGGACGAGCCCGAGACCCGGATACGCTGCGCCGCGCCGGGCTCGCCGGAGCGCGGGCGGTAGTGGCCGCCACCGACGACCAACTCGCCAACCTCGGCATCGGCCTCGCCGCGAAGAAGGCCAACCCGGCCGCTCGCGCCGTCGTTCGCCTCTACGACTCCCTCCTCGCCGAGCGCCTCCACGGGCAGGGCGTCGACGCCGCGCTCAGCGTATCGGCCGCCGCGGCACCGGCCTTCGTCGGCGCCGCCTGTTGCCCGGGCTGTTTCGGCGGACTCGTCGTGGGCGATTCGTTGCTGCTGCTCTTCCGCCGCCCCGTCACCGGTGATGGCGCCGCCCCCCTGGCCGCGGACGAGCGGGCACTCTGGTTCATCCGGCCGGAGGGTCGACCCTTCGCACCGGCGGCCACGCCCGAGCCTCAGCCGGCGGGCACAACCCTCGTTGGCTGCCGCCTGCTGCCGCTGGCCGCAAGGTCGGTCGGGCCATGATTCGCGATCGCTGGTGGCGCGGCCGGCGCACCCGCCGCTTCACCCTGCAGTGGCACCTCACCAATGCGTGCCCCTTCCACTGCCGGCATTGCTACGACCGCAGCGTGCGCGACGAACTCGATCGCACGGAGGTGTTGCGCGTGCTCGAGCAACTCACCGCGTTCGCCCGCCTCCATCGTGTACAACCCGCGCTCAGCCTCACCGGCGGCGACCCGTTGCACTCGCCGCATTTTTGGGCGGTGTACGAGCACGCCGCCGCATCCGGCTGGCCACTATCAGTCCTCGGCAATCCCGTCTCGCCCGAGATCGTCGCCCGCCTCTGCGCGGTGCGGCGGCCCGACACCTATCAGGTGAGCCTCGAGGGGTTGCGCGACCACAACGACTTCATCCGTGGCGCCGGCCATTTCGACCGCGTGATGACGTTCCTCGCCGAGTGCCGCCGCCAGGGCGTGTCCACCCACGTGATGCTCACGCTCACCCGCGACAATCTCAACCAGGTGATCCCTCTCGGGCGCGAGCTGCGCGGCTGGACCGAACGTTTCACCTTCAACCGCCTCGCGCAGGTCGGCGAGGGTGCCGCGCTGGCGCTGCCGTCGACGCAAGCCTTCGAGGGCTTTCTGGCCGAATACCTCCACGAGCGCCGGACCAATCCTGTGCTCGGCTTGAAGGACAACCTCTTCAACGTCGTCGGCGAGCGCCACGGGCGAGCGCCCTTCGCCGGCTGCACCGGCCACGGCTGCGGTGCCGCGTTCAACTTTGTGGCGCTGTTGCCCGACGGCGAAGTTCACGCCTGCCGCAAGCTCCCCTCGCGACTCGGCAACCTCCGCACGCACTCGCTCACCGAAATATATGCCACGCCGCTCGCCGCCGCGTACCGCGCCGGCCCGCAGGCCTGCCAGGACTGTCGCCTGCAAACCCATTGTCGCGGGTGTCCGGCCGTAACGCACGGCAGCGGCCTGGACCCGTTGCGAAACCGCGATCCATTTTGCACACGAGGCAAAGAACCGGGCGTCCGACCCCGCAGCGAGTAGCGAGAAGCGAGAAGCGGGTAGCGAGCATGGGCGGAGCATCGACCCCAGGCGATCTCTGCGCTCTCTGTGTTCTTTGCGGTAAATATTTTCCGCCTTCAGCCTTTCCGTTCAGCCTTCTCGTCCCCATTCTGCACTCAGCACTCTACGTTCTGCCTTAGGCTGCCGCCTTCCGCCCGCCCCAATATTGCGGATTGATGAATGCGGATTGCGGAATGGTCAGACAACTCCGAACGCCGAGCTCAATACTTCCGCGTAGCTGAATGGCGCAGCCGTTCAGCGCCCTGGGAGCGCCGAGCTCCTGCTCGGCCCGCAGGAATAGCCGTCCGCCATTCCCACTACTCGCTACTCACTACTCGCTACTTTCCACCACAGAGGTAGGTCCAGTCTTCGACTGGATCCTTCGCCATTTTACCGCAGAGAACGCATAGATCACATAGAACGGAGCGATCGGGTATCGTCGATGATCCGTCTATTCTCGCTCCCCTCTCCTCGCTACTTTTCCGCCACAGAGGTAGGTCCAGTCTTCGACTGGATCGTTCGCTATTTAACCGCAAGGAACGCATAGATCACATAGAACGGAACCCAAACCGGTCACAGAGAGCACAGAGGCGGAGGAGACCACGGAGCGATGGAGGAGAGGTTTAGGTTGAGG
>CAJCBL010000283.1 GCA_903960515.1 uncultured Verrucomicrobiota bacterium | reverse complement strand
TTGGCCAGGACCCAGCTTTTGCGCGCCTTCGACTGGCCTCCCATGTTCATCATGCCCCTGGCGTGCAGCATCCCGACGATTACCTCGGCTGGCTTTGGCGGAGGGTGGGCGAAGAGGTCCGTCATGTCCTCCAGAGGGGGGAGAACTGTCGAAAACTGTTGCGTTACGGCGAGCAGGTCGCGCTCGATCTCCACGACCATGTCCTCGACGTTGCCCTGCGCCGTGCTAGCCGAGGCGATGACGCCATTGGCGACGGTGATGAGCCGGCGAAGCAGCGTCTGGTTGCGCAGCTGCTCCACGAAATAGGAGAAGTGCGCCGTAGTGGGGATGCGATCGGTGAGCTGGTTGATCCGCACGAAGCCGCCGGATACCTCGAGCTGGCCGCGCTTCTTTAGCTCCTCGACTAGAATCGCCTCGTCGATGGGCAGCGAGGCCCGGCGCATCTCGACCAGGCACTGCCAGATCGTGCGGTTTGGGAAATCGTTAAACGCCTCTGCCGTGATGCCCGAATCCTGGGCTGAAGCTATGCTTGCCCCGCCGTCGATAAGACAGCAGGCAAGCAGCGACTCCTCTGCCTCGTCGAATCGGGGCGGCTCACTTCTGGCGACTGGACCAGGAAGCGATTTTTGAGGTGATGAGGGTCTTGGCTTGGTCACGGGTGTACATGCTGGCATTGGGTATTCCGAGTTGGCTCAAGAAGTGCAGTTGCCTCGGGGTGCAAAGTCCGTCCTGGTGGCGCTTCAGTATTCTGGATATGAGCACTGACGCCAGCTCCTTGGTTTTAACCTTGGATACGTCGATACCGTTCTGCCGCAGCAGCCTGAGCTGGGGCTCAGAGGGCGGGGCTGCATCGGGAGCGGTGGAAGGCTCATAATTGGCTAGTGACGGGTCGCAACACTCCTCAACACTTGTCAAGGGGTCAATCATTTTTGCTGCCCGTCGCGAGTTTTTCCGCACCTCCTTCTCGAGCTGGGCCAGCAGGTCGCGCTCGGCCCTCTCCTCCTGCTCCAGAAGGTCGCCGTCGCCCATCGCGCCCATCGCCTCGGCCTGCTCGCGGGTCTTGGCCACAAGGCTGGCGGGCCGGATGAGGTCATGCTTCTCGTACAGCCAGAGGAAATCCAGCAGCATGAGGGTGGGCTTGCGCGACGCCTTGATGATTGCGCGGCGGGCGGCGGCATCGGGCGCGGCGTTGAGCGCACCAACGATCTCGTTGAGCGGGCGAGTGCCACGGCCCACGATCTGGGTGTAGAGAGCGCGGATCTTGGTCGGTCGCAGGCACACGATCACGTCGATCTCGTCGTGGTCAAAGCCCTCGGTGTTCCCCATCACGGCAACGTGCCCGTCCCGTCTTGTGATGATGTTCTTGCTGGTAGTACGAACACACCAGACCGGGACCGTCGCATCAGTCTCAACCAGGATCGGAGTCCTGTGGGAGATCGTAAGATTCCGACGCTTGACCATGTTGAGCGCCCATTGATCGAGATGTTTCGGGTTACGCGACGGTCTGATGTTTGCTGAGCACCTCCAGTTCCGTACCGATCCGACAGCGCTCAATAGATCGATCCACTCTTTTTTCGTGTCTGTGAACTTGAAAGACACCGGCAACTTCGCTCCGTCGCCATGTTTTCCATCCCCCATCCAGTACCCCTCAACCAGTGCGTCGAACTGGACCTCGTTCAGCCCCCAGATGAAACGGGAGCCGCGCTTCTCAAGAAAGTGCTCAAGGTGGAACAATCCGTTCCGTTGCTGGGAACCGCCGCCCGTTCCTCGCGGCATCGACCACACGAAGTAGTCGGCCGCATTCTCCTGCTTGGAGGACTTCATCCTCTTGATCGAATCAACACCGATGCTTGCGATAACTCGGTCTACCCATTCAACGATTATCGGATACGTTGTGCTCTGGCATAGCGTGTACTCGATACCTCCGCCCTGGATGTTACATCTGCTTCCGTCGGCAACCCAGAAGCCGATGAACTTGCATTCATCGATCGTGAGTTCGCTTGGGAGTTTTCTGCGTAGGTCTTGCCGTGCCCTCAACCTTCGCTTCGCCTCATTAACAGACTCTTCGAATGACACCCCCGTGCTCTTCCTGATGCAGTAGGCATTTGCTGAAACGATCCGTTTGTCTGACGCACCTTCCTTCGCCTTCGGCATTTCATCCTGCGTGAATTTGGTGGGCTCTGCGATTCCGAATGCCGGGATGCTGTTCCGTCCGAGCTCGATTGCTGGTATCTTCTTCCATTCCTTCCGGCCTTCTCCGCAGCCGACAATCATCCGGTGCGTCTCGGTTACCCGAAGGTTTATGGTACGTGAGTCGATCGACACCATGCGTTCACCTGGAACAGTATCGCGGTGAACGATCTCAAGCGGCTCTGTAAAAAATACCGATCCGTCGAAGTTCCAGTTCGCGACACGATCAGTCATCGTGATCTGGTCATGCCTCAACCATCCGCGCTCGGTGAGTATCTCGGTTTCAAGGTCCAAGCAGAGCAAGGCCATGTTACAGAGTACCTGCAACTCACCCGACTTGTAGCGCTTCACCTTCTCGTCGCGGTCTGTGCATGCGCCGGATACGTAGTCGGAGGTGTAGCCTACTGCGCGCATCGCATCCGACAGGTCGGAGGCCGTCTCTACGCTGGGCAGGAAACAGAGGATCTTGCGGGTTGGCGCGAGCTCGCGGATACGCACTGCGATCTGGCCGAGGAAGGGCTTGATGCGCTCGGAAATCTCCTGGCGGTCGAGGTCGCGCCCTTCGGTGCTGCCCTTGGTCTGCACGCCGCGCAGGTCGAGCTCAAGGGGTACGGTCTGCACCACCGGCCGCACCAGCCAGCCGTCGCGCACGGCCTGCACAATGCCGTAGTCGATGGCGATGCGGGTGTAGAACTCGCCCAGCGCCCGCTTGTCTCCACGGTCGGCGGTGGCGGTGACGCCCAGCACGCGACAGGTGAAGTGTGTGAGGATCTTCAGGTAGGAATCCGCGAGGCTTCGGTGCGCCTCGTCCACGATGACAAGGCCGAAGTGATCGACGGGCCAGGATTTCAGGCGCAGCTCGCGGCACAGCGTCTGCACTGAGCCAACAACTACGGTATCCCAGCGGTTGGCGTAGTCGCCGGCCTTCTCCTTGGCGGCCTTGAGTCCGCTCATGCGTTGAAACTTGTCGCGGGCCTGCTCGATAAGCTCGTCGGTGTGGGCGAGGATGAGAACCTTGTGGCCCTTGGCGACCTCTCGGCGTGTTACTTCGCTGAATACCACGGTCTTGCCCGCACCGGTAGAAAGCACGGCCAACTGTGCGCGGTGCTCGGCCCAGCCGGACTCGATGGACTCGATGGTTTGCGACTGATACGGCCGCATCGAGAAGTGGGTGGACTTCGGCGGAGCCGGGGCGGCGAGGAAGTCGTCGAGGTCGATGTCGTCGAGGTTCAAAGGAACTCCTCCAGGTCGACGGCGGCGATGGCCGGCGGCGCTGTCACGCTTTGGGCATTGGGGGTAGGCAGATCGAGCTGCACGGCCCGATCCTCGTAGGCGATGATGGTGACGCCGGCAGCGCGGGCCTGCTCTTCGCGTGCTGGGCCGAGGGTTACTTTGGCGGCCCAAGCTGGGTCGGATACCACCCTATCGCGGATCTGCTCCAGCGTCTTGATGAGTCGGCCGTCGCCGATCTCCTCCTCTATGCGGGCGGCCCAGAACTCCACGAGCAAGACCTGGCCACCGGGAGCGATCTGGTCGCAGACTTCGCGGAAGCCTCCACGGGTGGATAGGTCGCGGTACAGCCAGGCGGCGATGCGTTGAGCGGCGGTCATGGTTATCGGCGTCCGCAAGCTGGGCAGATGGCATTCCCGGTGCGGGTGAAGCTGACGCGGCTGCCACATTTCGGGCAGTAGCCGAGCGCATGGCATAGCTTGCGCCAGTAATAGCGGAGTTTGTATCTCACTTCTTGGCCTCCGTTAGAGCCAACTCCAGCAGCGCCAAATTATTCCAGGCGGCGTGCGCTAGATGCGGCAGTCCGCTCTCGGGGTCATTCACTTCGCCGGCGGCGTCGGCGAGGATGTGGCGATGGAGGGCGTCGTAGTAGCGCTCCTTGGCGTTGGGTATCGTTTTCCAACTGCCGGCGGAATACTTGTCCGCTCCCATGGTCGAAACGTGGGAGACGGCGGCCAACGCTCGGGCGAAGTCTTTGACCATTAGGCCCGCGCGGGGCTTGCCAGCGTCGTTCTTGGCGCCGGCGCCTTGGATCGTTGCGCTGGGATCTGGGACAGCGTTCTCGTGCTGGGCGTCGATGCCGCGAACCCTTCGGCGGGCAATCCCCTGCTCCTGCGCAGCCAGACGCTCCATCATTTCCACGGTCCACACGGTATTAGCGTGGGGGACCGCGGTGATGGCTGGATCAATCGCATTGCGTCCGACGAAATGAGAAGCATTCCCGGCCATTCGGTCTTGCACGCAAATGGCACATTCCTTGGCGTCTCTGATAGTCTCAAATTTGCATCCTGAGCAAATCGGGTTGCTGCTCATGGCATTTCCCCCTTGAGCTGATAGATGGTCACAACCAGGCGCGGCCCTTGGCCGTCGTCCCAGCGCTTGCGCAATGTGCCCGCGCTCACGCCGGCGTCGTTCTCAAAGAGCGAATCGAGCAGCGCCTTGTCGATGTTGTCGCGGTCGGGCTTGCCGAAGTGGAATGTGCCGGCGAGGCGCTCGCGCTTCATTTTCGACCACGATGGGGCCATTCCGATGTAGGCGGTCCACGAAATATCGTAGAGGCCGGGCGGCAGGTGGTGGAGCTGGCAGGCGTTGTAGAGCTCCAGACGGGCCTTATCGGCCCAAGCACGGTAGGCGAGCACGGCGGGGCGCTTGGCCCACTTGTCGCGCTGGGTCATGCGGGGCTTGCCGATCGGGTCGCCCTTGAGGGTGAGGGTAATGTTGGTCACTGTTGAGAACTGTTGCGGGCGTGCTCGATGCGGGCGAGGATAACTTTCTGGTGCTGGATGCGGTCGATTTCGGCGGCGATGAGTGCGCCGGCTTTGACCAGGTTGCGGACGGGGTCATTGCTGGGCTTCCACCAGAGGTTTGCCGTTATGAGATCGGGCCACATCGGCGGCGTGTCGCCGGGCAGGCTCTCGCCGGGGCATGCGACCTGCCAGGCGGCTGCCATAACGTATGCGCCGGCGGCACAGGACAGTTCGCCCATAGGATAATGGGCGTCGTGATCAGGGCCAAATCCCTCGACCATGATCTGGCGATCCCGTTCATTCCGGATGAGCTCGGCGCCTTGTAGCCCTAGCTCTGATGATGAGTTGTATGAGGATTCCATTATTGTGGTTTTTCGCAGAGGCGTACCCATTTTTGAACGGACATGATCTGCACCTTCGGTACTCCGTTGGGCCAGAAGGCGCGTTCCATGAGGCTGGCTTTGAGCCGGTCGTGAATCTGGCGGGTGCGGGTGATGCAGTAGTCGGCGTCCTGGCGGGACTTGAAGAGCGGACGGTCGCCGCCCTTGTCGACCAGCACCGGGCCACGGCAGACGATCATGCGGCGCGTGCCACAGGGCTGGAGCGTGCCGCGGTGGAGGATGATGTGCGGGCAGTGGCCCGGTGAGCAGGAGCGCGGCATGGCGTCAGGCGATGATGAGTTGCTTGGTGGGCTCGCGGGTGATGAGGTCGCCGAGGTTGTTGATGACCCAGCTTTTGCCGCTCATAGCCCCCACCTTTTTCGACGCTATGGGGATGCCGAGCTCTCCGGCCACGGTGCGCTCTACATCGTCGAGACTGGCGGTGAGGCAGGCGTGGACCTTCTTCTCCTCCGGCACCACGACGCCGAGGCGCAGCAAGAGGGTGGTGAGGTTCTCCACCTTTCTCGGCCCCTGGCCGTCCTTGACGAAAATTCGTGTGCCGTCGATGAGGGTGATCTCGTGCTCCGCAGTCGTCACGTCTCCGGCGGCCGTAGAGATGCCGCGGGTGAGTTGCTCCTTGAGTTCCTCGCGGGCGAGCTTGATGGGCTTCTCCAGCAGCTTGCCGTCGCGTACCCACTCGGCGAGTTGGGTGGGGGAGGGGTTCTGGGGGATAGCGTCAAATTGGTCTTGGGTAAGGTGAAGTTTCATGTCGTCTTTCAGGGCGATGGTGGCGGGGCAGGTGAGGGCGAAGTCGCAGTACAGACAGCCCTTCTTGGAGGTCGTGAAAGTGAGCGGATCGTCGAGCACGGCGTTGATTTCGGACTCGATGAGCGCCTCCACGTCGCATAGCGCGAGGTCCAGTGAGGTTTCGCTCACGCGCGGGTAGCCCTCAGCCTCGTTGTTTCTCGGCTGGACGATCACGAGGCGCAATTGCTTGATGCCGGGCATCGAACAGCGCACCAGTGCGGCGTAGCCGGCGAGTTGCCAGTTGCACTCGGCCGCATCGACCGGGTTGTAGCCGGTTTTTAGGTCAATGATGATGGCCTGCGTGCCGTCGGGCGAGATGGCCAGCACGTCGATGTGCCCGGTGAGGACGAAGCGCAGGCACTCCACCTCAAATGCGCCCTCCACCTCAATGGCCCAGCCGGCGGGTACGAGCTCAAGCACGGTCTGCACCCAGAAATCGACGATCCAAGCGTCGAAACCCTCGAGTTCCACGCCGGGGGTGGGGTCTTCCACCTCTCCGATGGCTCCGGCCTCGATCAAGCGCAGTGCGCCCACGGCATGGGCCTTGGTGCCGGCCAGCGACACATCGGAATCCTTCGACTCGTGCGGGAATTTGGTGTCGAGCGCACGACTGCCGTGGCAGGTGATGATCCGGTCGAGCGAAGAGGCGCGAAAGGAGGGTTTCATGGGTGGGTAAATTGTTCCGCGGCGCCGGCATTCTCCGGAGTACTGACGCCGCGGAGTTTTGGTCACGTTCAGGCCGTAGCTGGCACTGCGGAAATGATGAAGTGAGCGCTGCGGGTACGGTCCGCATTCCAGCGCTGCTCCAGGGTAATGTCGGCGATCTGCCCAACGTCGGGAAGCTGGTCTAGTGTGCCGACGAAGAACGCCGTACCCACCCAGCCTCCGGTCAGGGTAACCTCACAGGAGGCGGGCTTGCCGGCAACGTCCGGCCGCTTTACCATGCGCTCGATCTCGCAACGCATCTGCGGCAGAGCGGCGGCCGGTGCGGGAGCGGTGGGCGCGGTGCCAATGGATGCGGCGACCGCGGCGGCGGTGACGGCGGCCACCTCAACCACGGTCGGCTGGGGACTGGCTTCCACGACGATCTCGGCGGCCTGCGCTGCCTTAGACACGCCCTTGCGCACGCGGGGAGCGGCGGGGGCAACCGGGGCGGATTGGGAGGCGACGGAGGCGATGTAGTCGGCGGCGGGCGCAGTGGCTGGCGGGGTAACGTCGCGCACCTCTGCGCCTTCCACGTCGATCACTTCCTCGGTGGGTCGGATGCCCATCGTGAGCTCCGGGGCGTAGAGCCTGGCGAAGAAGGCGGCGGCGCGGTAGCGCAGCATGAGGTCGGGCATCGTCTTCCATTTCGATCCCGACTTGGTCGCCCAGCCCTCGGCCTTCGCCATCTCGATGGACACCGGCGGGCCTTCAAGGAAGGGTACTGCGCTCTGGGAGCGGGCGGCGGGCAGGGTGACGAGCTTGCCCAGCAGGCTGGCGAACTCCTTGGCGCTGGCCTTCTCGATGGTCCAGGCGATGCAGCTCTTTTGGTCGCCTTCACCCTCGACATGGAAGCGGATCGGCAGGAAGCGGCCGCAAGTATTCACGGCGGCGATAAGGAATTGCGAGGAGAAGGAGGGCTTCCCGTGGATGATCGCCAGATTCTGGATGATGGCGAATGGGCTCGCGTTCATGCGTGCCGCCATATCCAAAGCGATAACACAGTCGGGCAAGTTGCCCTGGAAGGCGGTCGGGACCAGTTGAGACGCCGCGAACAACTGGGCGACGCGCTGGATGTGCTCGAAGGTGGACTTGGAGGCGAAGGAGAGCGCTGAAGGCTCTTCTGATTGGACGGTGATTTCGGTACTCATAGGATGGTTACGGTTTTGAACTGGGGGAAGGTGTCGATAACTGTTGAACGGCGGCCCGCCCGCGGTTTTTCGCCGAGAGCGAGGGCCTGAGAATGTCCATCGAGCCGGAGGCCGGCACGAGGCTGCGCATGAGGCGGTCGAGAGCGGCCACCTCGAAGCGCCGGGATTTGCCAACGATTGCCGGCCGCAGGTTGGCCCGGCGGCGCAGGCGTACCCACGTCTTGCGGTCCATGTCCAGGTATCTGGCGGCCCCGGCGTCGCCCCGGACCCAACCTTTCGGCTCGGTGCTCATGTCAGTTGGCGCCCGTGCAATTCCTGGCTTGCGCGGCCAAGACGATCAGGTGATCGGCGTTGCATGCGGCGATAGCGGCCTGCACTGCGGCGAGCAACTCATCTGCCCGCAAGTGCAGCCGTATCGTCCTCGGATCGCAATCCTCCGGAGTACCCAAGTACGCCGAAATACAGACCATCTTGGGCTCGCCGTTGTCGTCCGCCCACCCGTCGATAAATACGGTGTGAGGGGGAAGTGGGTCGGGGCTGCGGACAGTGTGGTTGTATCCGCGTTCTGCGATCGCGTAGAGGGTGTGGCCGTCTGCTTCGATGCGTGGTGGGGTGTGTGGTCCGGTGTGCATGGTGTTGGGTGTAGTGGGATTGCCGTCTTGTCGATCAGGGTTTCCCTAGTACGGCTCAAGGTGTGTGCAATGGTTGCGGCAACCGCAAGCATTATCTTGCTATTTCGGGAGAAAGTCGGTTTACCGTGCGCAATGTCTTCTCGTCACGGAGTTCTAGCGCCCGGCATGGTGCGTATCAGTGTAGTATTACCAGAGTCGGAGCGTGACATCCTAAAGGCGGCAGCCGACTTGGAGGCCCGATCCTTGAGCAACTGGGTGTGTAGGGTTCTATCCGTGGAGGCGAAACGCTTCATCGACGAGATGGCGCTGCGCGATCCGGCCCAGGCCGCCCTTGATCGCGACGCCGCCAAGCGGGAGGCTCAACTCGCCATAGAGGAGATCGATCGCCAATTCCCAGACCTCGCCGGCTTCGCTGTACCAGTGAAGCGGGCCGTAGCTATTCGGCGGCTTCAGTCTCAGTCTCCTCATCCTCGTCCGCCACAAGCAGCAGCGCCTGGTAGCGCGCAAAAACCTCTTCCGAGTGCAGGGAAAGGGAAAGGTTGAGCGCCCGCTCAAGTTGCACGCAGTCTTCGCACGGTTGTTCTGGTGTCATGATGGGGGGGGGGGGGGGGTACTGGGGTTTTGGTTGCAATCGGTTTGTGATCGGGTTTAGCATAGCAGAAATGAAACACTTTCTTCTTTGCGTTGGGTTGGCACTTGGCGGTGTAGCAGGGGTTTTACCCGTTACTGAGGTGGCCGCCGCCCAGAAAATGAGGCAGGTCGTCATCGGGCGTGGGGCTTCCCTGTATGAGTCCGACCGCGACGCTTCCAGCCAGGCTCGGGCAGTCTCCGGAGGTGGGTACGACGTGATCGAGAAGAGTTCACGCAACGAAAACGGCGTCTTCATCACGCGCCTGGTCATCGAGTTCTAGGAGCGGCGTAGCAGAGCTTGGGAGCCTGCATGCCGGCCGCAACGTAGGTGGGCTCCACGTAGTCGCTGCCCATCCTGGCGATCTCCTTGTTGGTGGGCGCCCGCGCAGGCCGAGGGCGTAGACCGAGGGCGAGCATCCACATGCGCACGGCATGGTGGGAAACGCCGTGCAAGCGCGCGGCATTCTTCTGGCTGGTGCGGGCTGCGAACTCGGCCACCTCGCGGCGGAAGGTATTGTCGATGATCCTGCGATCACTCACTCGGTAGCGCAGGCGGTAGGGTAGGGCGGTCATGCCGGGGAGTAGTGTACTTGGATTGTCCCGGCGTCCTTGGAATTGCGAAGGATGCGCTTGGCGTGGTTCACGTCGCGGTCTGTGTGGCGGCGCTCAACCAGGAGCGCGAAACGCCGGCCTCGATGAGTGGTGTTCAACTCCTCGTAGTGCATCAATCCGGACGGAACGACGAAGGTGTTACCCGCCTCCTTGGCTGCGGTTAGGCGTGCTTGAAATTCGATATTGGTATTCATGTGGTGGCTTCTAGGTGGTCGTCTACGCGGGGGTCTTCGTCGGGCTCGGGCTCAGTGGTTGCCTCAGGCTCGTCGTCGTTTGGGCAGCCGGGGAAATGGCGGCCGCAGACTTGGCCGCATTCGGGGCAGGTGTGGGATTTCATGCCCCGTCCTCCGGTTCCGCGGACCCACTCGGCTCAACCACTCGATTGAGCACAGCGATAGCCCCGGCTGCGGTTGGCCAGATCCCGCGCTGCCGCCAGTCGGTGGTGATCTGGCCATCCTGGGTGATCCACGCCTTGCCACCTCTGATCTCCAGGATGATGCCAGGGATCTCGATGCAGCCGGGCGGCACTTCGCGGGCGCTCATTTGCGGGCCTCCTTCATCCAGATGGCTATAGAGCGGATCATGACGCACGCGTACGCACTGCATATCAGGGCACCAAGAATATCGTAGTGATCCGCCTTATCTAGGCAGATTCCGGCAGCTACACCTAGGCCGATTTGGCACAGGATTAGCGGTTTCACTTCACACCTCCCATGTCGGCGGCGATTGCGGCGAGGGCGGAACCAGCACGATCCGCGCAATCTTCCGCCGTGGACTCATCATCTAGGTCCCTGATAGCCCGCAGCGCCGCCACCAGCTCGGCGTTGCGCTTCTCGGCAATGTCGCGGTGATGCAACGCGAGGTTGGCTGTGCCGTCTGCGAGGTGCAGTGAGTCCACCAGCTCGGCGTTGCGGGCGCGCAGGGCGGCGAGCTCTTTCTGGGTAGTGCGGTTCAGGTCGAACAACTCACAAGCCCGGCGGCCCTGCTCGTAGATCTGATCCCTTGCATCAACTAACTCGTTGACCTGCTCATCCCGCTCCGCAGTCACGCGGGCGAGGTCGGCGCGCACCGACTGCTCGCCGTGCGAATATCCGCGCTGGTATCGGTTGTTCTTCTTGAAGGCCTCGACCTCCTTCTTGAGCGAGGCTATCTCCTGCTTCCAGCCGGCAATGATCGCCAGCCCTCGCTTGAGCGATGAATCCTCCACATCGCCCGGCAGGCTCTCCATGCCCAGCGCGGCCTCGATCTCGGTGCGCAGGGCGCGGCGCTCCTGAGCGCGGTACTGGAGCCGGTCGCGTTCGCAAATTAGCTGGATAATACGCCTTTGCTGCTCCTGATTCACCCGCTCCTTTTCACCGGCGCATCGCATCCACTGGTGCGAGTCCTCTCGATTATTCCTCGCGCTCCGCGCCCAGGCGGCGGCGCGGCGCTCTAGGCGGCGTATGTATCGACTCAACACCGATTCATAGGAGTCTGGGGTCGGGATAGGGATGCGGAAATCGGGGAGTTGGGGCGCGGGTATCATTTCGCCCCTCCCTTCTTCGCCTTCGCGGGCTTCGTCGGCTTCTCGTAGACGAACATGCCCTTACCAATGAGCCTCGTAACCGTCGTCGCCTGCTGGTGCATGAACACTGAGGCCGGCCTCGGCGATGATCCCCAGCCACTAGAGGGCACGAGCACCGACAGGCGCAGCGTCGCTAGCACAATTAGCTCCTCCACGCTGCGCACTTGCTTGCCAGCCTTCCCCTTGTACTGCCGGGGCTTGTAGGGTCTGAGAATCATAGCGCACCTCCCTTGGCGTCGATCCAGAGGGAGAGTTCCTTGATGCGAAACTCGATCTCAGCCATGGTCTGCTTACCCTCCACCGTATCGGCCGCCGGCAGGGTCAGCGCACGCACCGACGCCGCAAAGCTGATCACCTTCTCCTTGTCCGGCGCCCGCGCCGCCTTCTGCTGGGCCTGCACCTTCGCGGCGATGGCCGCAGCCTCCTGCGCCTCGCGCCGGCGTAGCTCATCCTCGGCCTTCTGGCGTGCCTCACGCTCAAGTTTCGCAGCAGCCTCGGTCTTCGCGCGCTCCGCATCGGCGAGGGCCTGCAAACGCAGCCGTTCGGCCTGCGCTGCGGCTTCCAGCGCGTCGTTCTCAGCCTTCAGCGCCTTCGCCCTATCGTCGGCCTCCTTCTTGGCGTCGGCAAGCGCTGTATCGGCCTTGTCCTTGGCCACCTTGGCGAGCCGGGCAGCCTCCGCACGCTCCGCGGCCGCCACCTTCTCGCGCTCCGCAGCCTCCGCCTTGAGACGCACGTTCTCTAGGCGCACACGCTCTCTCTCGTCAGCCTCAGCCTTCTCCCGCGCAACCCGCTGCGCCTCGATCCGGCGCGCCGTCTCCGCCCGCTCCGCCGCCACGTTCTTGGCCGTGGTCAATAGTTGGTCGAACACCTCGCATGTCATCATCCCGAGGTCGTAGCAGGTGGTGTCCACGCCGTAGGGGGCAAGCTGGGCCTCCCGTTCGGCCTTCAATGCAGCCCGGCGCG
>CAJCBL010000282.1 GCA_903960515.1 uncultured Verrucomicrobiota bacterium | reverse complement strand
CCGGCCGAGCGCTCGGCCGCCGCTGTAGCCACGAAATCATGAGACTCTCCATCTCCACCCGCACCCGCTACGAGTGCGACCGCAAGGTCCAGTTGCCTCCTCATCTGCGGGTGCGGCCGCGGGAAACTCCGCTGCGGCAGGTGAATCACCTTCAACTTCCAGCCGGGGGCTCAGGTGCGATGGATGGGCGAAGACTTCGACCACCGGCCGGCGAACGAAGAGTGCGGAAACCGGAAGGCGGATTCAGTGAGGGTTCCCGCAACTCACGACCCGCTACTCACTACTCGCTACTTCTGTTTGGGTTCTGCCCTCACCGTTCGCCGCTTTGCTTTTGCGGAGCGGCGCGCCGGCCCGACACCGCCTTCGGCGGAGCAGCATCCAGACCCACTGGAGTGGCCAACATCCTGGTTACGGCGTGGGTGCGCTGTCCGAGGGAGCGGACGCTTTCGTAGGCGTGCCCCAGTCGCGCGGGACCAGCCATGGGCCTGCGCCAAGGGGAAGTGCCGCCGGGTCGAAATCCTTACCTAGGGCCTGGAGCGTGACTATCTGGTCGGGCAGGAGTCCGAGTGGGTTGACTCCCGCTGTGGCGGCGGGATCCCAGACCCAGTAGCGGTTCGGCGCGCCGGTGGTCCCCGCAGCCGGTCCGTAGTCCAGCGGTGTACACTCACGGTCGACGGTGCCTCCGTCCGGCAGCGAATAGAAGCCGACGCGTACGAACCGCTTCTGGCGGATGGCGTCGAGAAAATGGGCATGGTTTGGGATCATGGGTGAAGGAGGGTTGGGGCCGGTGGTACTATGCCCCGCCGGGGGCGTTCGCTACGTTGGGCATAACCCGCCAGCGCGGTCGCCTGATTTTATACACAGGCAAGACCGGAGCCCGAGGGCTCCGGTCTTGCTGCTTGGCTCGGGGTGATGACCCGGGGGTAGCCGGTTCGTCGAGCCGCCGAGGGTGGGGCCTACGTAGGGCCCGGCTGAGTTCAGCTCTTCACCGTCATGTCATTGGTCACGGACTTCACACCGCGGATACCGGTGGCGAGCTTACCGACGAGTGATTTCTCCGCATCGTTGGCTGCCTCGCCCTTGATCACGACCACGCCGTCGGTGGTGTTGACCTTGGTCTTGAGCGCGCTGGTGGACTTGTGGGTGAGCAGCGCATACTTGACCTGCGATGTGATGGAGGCGTCGTCGATGGACTCGGCCACGGTCTGCTTGTCGCCTGCGACGGGCAGGATGACGATTTCGTTCTTTACCGACTTCACGCCGGCAACGTCGGCGGCATAGGCGCCAACCAATTCCTTCTCGGCCATGGAGGCGGCGGTGCCGGTGAGGAGGACCACGCCGTCCTGCACATCAACCTTGGTGTCGGCGATGCTCACGTTGGAACGTACGAGCAACTGGTAGCGCACCTTCAGTGCGATGCCGGTATCCGAATGTTCCTTGAGCGCCGGATCGTAGGTGATCTTGTTGTTCACCCGGATTACACCGGGGAGGTTGCTCACGGTGTCTTCGGCGATGTTCTTGGCATCCTTGTCGGCAACCATGCCGCTGAGGGTGACGACGCCGTCGTTGGCTTTCACCGAGACCTTGTTCTCAAGGACGGTGCGATAGTTGTAGGAGGCCTTGGCGGCGTCCTCGATCTTGCGATCAGTGTCGGCCGAGGCGAAGGCCACGACTGACGAGGCCGCGATGAGGGAGGTGACGATGAGGTGTTGGATTTTCATGTTGGTCTGTGAACTGAGGGTTGAGGGGAGGGGCGGTTGGTGGGCGGTGTTCCGGGCGACGACAGGGATGTCGTCGTTGAAGGGACACTGCCGGCGCTGATGCCGCTCTTCCCCAAGGCGCCAACACTACAATCGAAACGGCTGAGCGGATATGGGGTGAAACCCGCCCAGCGGTTCCGCCCCTGAGCCGCAGCCAGCCGGTGCCACAATGTATCCGCGCCTGGCTATTTCCCTCCGTAGATGGCGTAGGCCCTCTACAGCGCTTCGCCAACGCGAAGCTCCGCACGATGGAGGCGGAACCCCAAAAGAAGTTGAGGGTGGCGAGAATCCCTCCGCTCCCCGCCTTCCCGTTTCCGCCACCCTGCCTTCTGCACTCTTCGTTGGGCCCGCCGCCGCCAACGTCAAAACGGTACGGAAACAAGATCCGCCGCTTACCGCCCTGCGGATTCAATCGCCACTGCTGGGCCGCGCCCGCGGGGAACCTTGGCCGTGCTGCAGTGCATCAGGGGCGCAGGAAGCCCGCCATTGGCGGCGACCCCGGATCGGTCGTCGAAATCTTGTTACTCTCCGGCGGCATTTCTGGCTGCAGCCACCGGGATGTCCGCCGTCACCGTGGTGCCCTGGCCCGGAGCGGAGGCGATGGCGAAACGCCCGCCCACCATCTCTATGCGTTCCCTCATGCCGACCAGCCCGAGGCGCCCGCCCTGCTGGGCGGCGAGCACCCGTTCGGGGGCGAACGCAGTCCCGTCGTCGTGCACCTCGAGGCGCACGGCATCCCCGGCCTGTAGGATGCGAACGGAGGCTGTCTTTGAATTTGAGTGACGCACGACGTTGGTGAGCGCCTCCTGGGCCACCCGGTAAAGCACGGTGTGCTTGGCGCTGCCCAAGGACTCCACTCCGGCGTAGGCGGAGAAGGTCACCCGCAGGCCGTTTCGTGTCGCCAATTCCTTGATGTAGGCGCGCAGCGTGGGCACGAGCCCGAGGTCGTCGAGCATCGCCGGGCGCAGGTCGCGCGCGAAATCATGTACGATGCGGATGGACTCCTCGACCAAGCGGCGTGTCTTGCCGATCCGCTGCCGCAATCCTCGGGGATCGGTGGCCGCAGTTTCCTTGAGCGTGGCCAGCTCCACGCTGATGCCGGCCAGGATCTGGGCGATTTCGTCGTGCAGTTGGCGGCTGATTTTTTTCCGCTCCTCCTCCTGTGCGCGAAGGAGCTGGTGGGTGAGTTCGCGTAGTTGGGTATGGAGCTCGAACGATTGGGCGAGCAAGCCGCGCTGGGCTCGCTCGCTCTCCCTGAGCGTGGCTTCCGCCGCCCGGCGCCGCGCGATCTCCTGGTTTGCCGACTGGACTGCCGCAGCCAGCGACTCCACTCGGCGCTGGGCGTCGGCGCCTCGTTTGAGGGCGGCGATGTCCGATACAGCCAGCCGGCACAGCTTGCGCTCGCCGGCTGGCGAAGCGGCCGCCGCAGCCTGGATGTCGGTCCAGAAGGCGGCTCCGGCCGCCGGCTGGAGCAAAGCCTCGCAGCCATGCTTCCCCGGTGTCTTGAATACGGTGGCGAGGAAGTCCTCGATGGCCGGCCGGCTGGGCGGGGCCACGAAATCCTTCAGGCGTTTCTGGCGGAGTTGGGAGCGCACCACGCCCAGCATGGTGGCTCCAGTAAGGTTCACTTCGATGATACGGCCCTGCTGATCGACTGAGAAATAGCCCACTGGGGCGAAGTCGTAGAGCTCGGTGTAGCGCACCAGAGCCGCTTCCACTTCCAGGCGGGTGCGCAGGAGCTCGGCGTTCTGCATCTCCAGTTCCACCTGGTGGACTTGCAGTTCGCTCACCAGGCGCCGGGCGTCCGCTGCGGCGCGTACCGGGGCCGCAGCGGTATGCTGCTTGGCCAGCTTCGCCTCGGCGCGGCGGCGCAGGGCGGATAGCGGGGGCGGGAGCTTGGGTGTTTTTTTCACGGCGGGCTTTCTTCCTGGGGCGGTCATGGGGCCGGGCGGCGGTTCTGCTGGTCCAAGCGCGCAGACTGTTTCGCGATATGTTTTTCCAGTACGGCTTGGTTGTCCCTCAATTTCGCCTCAAGGGTCTTGGCAACGGTGATGTTCGCGAAGGTGATGACTACACCGTCGATGCGGTCGTCCATGGTGCGGTAGGGCATGATGCGTACCGTGAACCAGCGGCCGTCGTGTGCCTCCGCCGGTTTCTCGAAGCAGGCCAGAGTACGCAGCACCTCGCGTACATCCTCGATCAGTGTCGGGTACTTCAGGTCGGAGGCTAGGTCGGTGATGGGCCGGCCCAGGTCGGCCGGGATGAGCTTGATGATCTTGGTCGCCTGTGGGGTGAAGCGCCGCACGTTGAGCTCTTTGTCCAGGAACAGGGTCGCGATGTCGGTGCTGTTGAGGAGGTTCTTCATGTCGTTGCTGGACCGCGACAGCTCGTCGACCTTGGCCTGCAACTCCGCGTTCACCGTTTGGAGCTCCTCGTTCATCGACTGCATCTCCTCCTTCGAGGTGGTGAGCTCTTCGTTGGTGGACTGCAGCTCCTCATTGGTGGATTGCATCTCCTCGTTGGCGGACCGGAGCTCCTCCTGCGCGGTTTGCATCTCCTCATGGGTGGCGCGTGCCTCGCCACGCACCCGCTGGAGTTCCTGTTCAAGCTCGGTTAACCGCGGGCTGCGCCGGGAGAGCGTCTTGGGGGTGCGTCCAGCGGCTTGGGCGGGGGGGGAGTTGGCACGTCGGTGAATACGATGATCACCAAGCCCTGCAGCGGTCCGGGCTCGTCAAGGCGCTGGATGGTCACATCCACGCCCTGCTCCACGCCGTTGGAGGCGACGGTGAGTCCGTGGAGTGTAACGCCTTGTTTGCGACGCAGCGCCTCCTGGAAGGCCCCGGCCAGTTCGTAGCGCAGTCCTTCGCGGGCCATGACGAAGATGTTCCAGTCCGCCTTGCCGGCAGCCGGCTCAAGGTAGGCCCCGGTGCGACCGCTCACGTAGCAGATGTCGCCCTTGTCGTTGGTGAATACCGTGGGCCGGGCGCAGCGTTGCAGCACCAACTGGTCGGCCAGTGACTGCAGGCTGCTCGGAGGGGCGGGCGTCGCGCGGGCTTCGGGGCGGGGACTGGTGTTCGCGTGGAAGGAAGCGGGGAAGAGGACGGGCTCCAGCTGGGGGCCGGTCTCCAGGCGCTGGAAGAGCCGGGATTTGGCGCCGAGCGGGGAGAAGAGGTCGGTGCAATGCCCCACGGTCTCGGCGCTGCCCAGCAGGAGAACCCCGCCTGGGTTGAGGCTGTAGTGAAAAATCGGGATGAGCCTCCGCTGCACCTCCTGGGTCAGGTAGATGAGCAGGTTGCGGCAGCTGAGGATGTCGAGCCGGGTGAAGGGCGGGTCCATGATGAGGTTCTGCTGGGCGAAAACGACCATCTCCCGGATCTCCTTGCGCACCCGGTAGCGGCGCTCCTCCTTGGTGAAGAACCTGCGCAACCGCTCGTCGGACACATTCGCGGCGATCGTCGAGGGGAATACGCCCTGCCGGGCCTTGTCCACCGCGTCCTGGTCCAGGTCTGTGGCGAAGATCTGGATCGTGAACTCCCCCTTGGGGCTGAGGTCGTCGATGGCCTCCTTGAGCAGGATGGCCAGCGAATAGGCCTCCTCGCCCGTGGAGCAGCCCGGCACCCAGGCGCGCAGCGTGCGGTCGGCTGCGCGCTTGCCCACCAGGGCGGGAATGACCTGCTCGCGTAGTTGATCCCATACGTCGCCATCGCGGAAGAAGTTTGTCACCCCGATGAGCAGCTCCTTGAAGAGCAGGTCCAGCTCCTGCGGGTTCTCCTGCAGGTAGCGGACATAGGTGGCCATCGTGTCGATCTGGTGGATGCTCATGCGGCGCTCGATACGCCGGTAGAGGGTGTTGCGCTTGTACAGGGAAAAGTCGTGGCCGGTGTGGGAGCGCAGCAGCACAATCGCCTTGCCGAGGGCGCTCTGCATCCCGTCCGTCAACACAAGCTCGGGCTGGGGCAGGAGCGGGGTGAGCTGCAGGTGGGCGAGCAGCCGCCCGGGCAGTTCGGCTGCCGGGGCCACAATGTCGGCCAGGCCGGTTTCGATCGCGCTGCGGGGCATGCTGTCGAACTTCGCCGTTGCCGGCTCCTGCACCAGCACCGTCCCCGCCCGCTCCTTGATGGCGCGCAGACCGAGCCGGCCATCGGAGCCCATGCCGGAGAGGATCACTCCGATGCTTTGCTCGTGGCGGTCCTGGGCCAGGGAGCGGAAGAAGAAATCGATGGGCAGGCGCAGCCCGCGCGCCGCCGCCGGCTCGAAGAGGTGCAGCACGCCATGCAGCACCGAGAGGTCCTTGTTGGGCGGGATCACGTAGACGCAATCGGGGCGCACCCGGGTGCGATCCCGCACCTGGACCACCTTCATCGCGGTCGCCCGCTGGAGCAGTTCCGGCAGGATCCCCTTGTGGGTGGGATCCATGTGTTGGATTATCACGTACGCAAGCCCGCTTCCCGCCGGCACATGGCCCAGGAACTGTTCCAGGGCGTCGAGCCCGCCGGCGGAGGCGCCGATGCCGACAATGGGGAACGCCGCTGGCGGGGCTTGGGGCGATTTCTTGCGCGGGACCGCCTTGGTGGCCTTGTGCGGCCGACTTTTCGGTAACGGTTTCCTCTTCATGAATGTAGTTGTCGCCCCACGCCCGATCCGGGCGCCTGCCTGAGGACTATGGGCGGGGGCAACAGGTAGCGAGGATATGTTCACAGGATTGTGCATCCAGGCTGCCATGCTACCGCATGGTGGTGCAGTGGCTACACAGGCTGCCCGCCGGGCCGGGGAGTAGCGCCACTCCCGCCGCCTGACGCCCAGGCGAAGCGGCGGGAGTGAAGAGCCGCCCCGGACGTATCCATACTGCTTAGTGCGGCCCTTCCGGGCGTCCCGGGTCGGGCCCCGGCGCTGCGTTTCCCTGCGCGTGGCCATCGCTGGTAGGGCAAGGCCCCATGGCTGCGCACAGCGCTAGCTGGCATGCTGGTACTCACCCGAAACCACGCCGCCATGAACGACTCCGACTTCCTCTCCTTCCCGATCAGCCACAGCGCCACGGTGCTGCCCTTTGAGGCCAACCCCGACGAGCCGAAGGGCGTGGGGAAACCCCTGCGAAAGACCACGCCGCTCACCTTCGGCCGTTGCGTAGCCGCCGTATGCGATGCTTACGGACTTGATCGTGCCGAGGGGTTCCTCCGTTTCGCCGTCAACTCGGGCATTGTTGTATTTCCCGAACGGAGGCCGGTGGAGATCGCCCCGCGCGATCCCCGGATGGAGGGCCGGCCCAACCTCCACCAGGCAACGGGCCTGATCCGCTATTTCCTGCCGGACGGCCGAGACAACCGCCCGGCGGCGCCTCGCTCACCCTTCTTCCGCGCCCCGGCCGCAGAGACCTTCCCTCGGCCGATCCACGCCGGTTTCCGGCCCGTCATGGATCCACGAGATGGACTCCTCGCTGCGGTTTGAGGACCGCCCAACTGAAATGTCCTTTACCATACAGTTCCATCCCTCGCCGGACTCGATCCGCCCGCCTGGGCCTTCCTTCCCCCTGATCGTGAGGCTGCATCCCTGCGCTTCGCCCTCCCGCCTTGCGGCGGGTGGCGCTTTGTGGGCCAGGCTGGCTTCGCGTCCCATTCAAACCCTGAGAACCGCCGTGGGGCTTGCGTTCGCCTATGGCGCCCAGTTCCGAGACCGGTCGCTTGTGCGCGTTGTCCCGGTGGCCGGAATTCGCCCGCTGCCGGCCCCCGGCGGTTCTCAGGTTCAATCCGCCGGGGGTCCTCCAGCCGGGCGTGCCCGCAGCTCGGTTACGAAGCTGGGCCGGCCGGCGCCTGCTGCCGCCGCCTTGATGGGCCCCAAGGACTTCGCCTCGTTGTACTGTGCCGCCCACCGGCTGCGGGCGCCGCGGTTTGTCGCTGCGATCTTTCGACAGACCCTGAGGTCCCGGGGAAGTCGTTTCATGGGCCCGGTCTTCCGTCTGCTCTCGTGGCCGACCGCGCGCGAGCGCACCTTCCTCGCCGAAGCGGGAAGGGTCCGCTCTGCGGCGCAGTACGTGGTCGTGGAGGAACGCTTCAATCGCTGGCCCGTGCCCCGCTCCGTGCTGCGGCGCGCCCTGGGGCTGCGCGTCTCCACAAGTCGGGTGCGGCTCCTGGTCTTCCACTTCCTTCCCGGCGGCCTCTGAGTCGTGGAAGTCGGGTTACACCCCATTTCGCCCTGCCGCACCAAGCGCTATCTTCACCTCTGTCGCACACCTCCATGTTCACTCCCATGATCATTCTAGCCCTGGCCGCCTTGCTGCTCGTCGCAGCGGATCATTTTGCACAGGCCCGCCTGGAGAGGCCGCTGGCGGGCGGCGCGTTGCCGGCCGTAGCGGCCAGAGCACGCTGGCAGGACGCAGGGGCCCAGGTGGATGGCTCCCTTGTGGAGCCACAGCCGGGGCCCCCGCCCCGGTCAATGGATTCCGGCGTTACGATCCGTGCCCGAAGGACGGCGGCCGCTCCCCAATGACCTCGCTTCGTGAAATGGCCCTCGGCCAACGTGCTTGGCCCTACGCTACAGCCGGCGTAGACCAGGTGCGCAAGATCCCGGCGGCCACTTGGCAGATCATTGAACGGGCCCTGGTTCCCCCGCCCTGCGCCTACGGTTTGCTGCCTTGGGTGTTTGTGGTGGTCGGAGATCTGGGGGTGCGCGCGCAGTTGCGGCCTCCCTCCGCCGCGCAGGCCCTGCTGCTGGGGTGCTCGCAGCTGGTGGTCTTCGCCCGCAACACGACCATGTCTTCCGCCGACGTTGAGAAGTTCATCCACCGCGACACCGAAGGACACATGGCCCAGCACGGCTCCTTCCGGGTGTATTCGGTTGCCCGAAGCCGCGAGTGTGGCGGCGAAGCGCGCGGGATTTCGGTCGAGGAATGGACGGCGCGCCAGGTCTACGTGGCTTTGAGCGACCTGATGACTTCCGCGAACCTTCTGGGGGTCGAGGCCTGCCCAATGGACAGCTTTGACCCGGCCCAGTACGACGAAGTGCTCGGCCTGGCGAGGCGGGGGTTTTCAACCGTATGTGCCTGCGCACTCGGATACCGCACGAACGACCTGCAGGATGCCGCGGCGGTTCCGGCATGCCCCCCGCTGGAGCCGACAACCGGCTGCCGTGAATACCCGGTTTCACTCTCCTCACACAGCAACCGGCCCCCCGCCCACCCCGCCCTCAATTTCACACCATGAACAAGATTGCCTCACTTGTCCTCCTTGTCGGAGGCATCGTACTGATCGTCTACGGTATCAACGCTTCGGATTCCCTTGGCTCCGATGTCTCGCGCTTCTTCACCGGCTCGCCCACCGACAAGACCATCTGGCTGCTCCTCGGCGGGCTTGTGGCCGCAAGCGTCGGTGCGGCCGGCCTGCTGCGTGGCGCCAAGGCCGCTTGACCGGCACATCGCATCCAGCCGTCCCGCACCGTCACCATTCTTCAGCGTCAGTAACAACAAACAAACCTCATCATGAACAACACCAAAGAATCCACCACGCCCAGTGAACTCCTCCATGACCTGCAAAAGCTCGTCGCCGAGGCCGAAACCATGATCACCGATTCGGTGAGCGAGCATTCCGCCGATGCCGTCGAGTCGTTGCAGGCACGCTTCCACGCCGCGCAGGAACGTTTCGCCGCGGCCTACGCCGGGGCGCGCAAGAAGGTCGTTGCCGGGGCCAAGTGCACCGACACCGCCATCCGGGAGAATCCCTACCAGGCGTTGGCTATCGCCGGCGGCGTCGGGTTGCTTCTCGGTGTCCTGCTCGGCCGTCGTAGCAAGTAAACAATCACGACCATGGAAACGGCCACCTCTCGTTCTCCGAGTGTGCTCAGTTCGCTCCGTTCGCTCGGCGACGGCTTGCTGGCCAGTGTCCACGATCGGCTTGAGCTGATCTCGATCGAACTGCAGGAGGAGAAGCTCCGCCTCATCCAGACCTTCATCTGGATCAGTGCGGCGGTATTCTCCGGCCTGCTGGCGATCGTCTTTGCCAGCCTCACGCTGGTCTATCTGTTCTGGGACAGTGCCCGCCTGGCCGTGCTCGGCGGCTTGGCGCTGTTCTATGCCGCCACTTTGGTGGCGGTGGTGGTCGCGTTCCGCCGCTATCTGGCGCGCCAACCCAACCCCTTCGCGGCGACCTTGGAAGAAATCGGGGAGGACCGCGCATGTATCCGCAGCCGGAATTGAGTCGCGGAGTAGCGCGCAAGGCGGCGGTGCGCCGAAGCATCGCCTTGCGGCGCATGCAATGTGTGATGGCCGCGACTCAGGCGGCTCAACCCCTCGCGCTGTTCGAACGCATGGTCACCGTGTGGAGACAACTGGCCCCGTTTGCCGGGGTTGCAGCGGTGGCCTTCGGCTTCCGTCGCACTCAAGGCGGGTCGCCGCACCGCGGATTCATCAGCACGCTGCTGCGCTGGGGGCCGATCGTGGCCGGGCTCCTGCGCCTGTACCGCTCCACTCGGAAGCCCCCGGTAGTTGGAGCCCCTGGGCCATGATATTTCCGGAGGACCCGATCGGCTCTTCGATGGGGTGCGTTCTCAACCGCGCATGCGCGCGAAACCGTAGCTACTAGGCAACATCAAAATGAACTACCCACAACACCTGCTCTGGGATGACTTTACCGCTGGCCAAACCGAGGAACTGCTGGCCCGCGCCACAGCCGGAGAGGCCATATTCTGCGAGCACCTCGCTCTCTTGGTCGCGGCGTGAGCACCGTATCTGCGCTCGTTCATCGCTATGGGGCGAGCCCTGCCGCGCTGCGATTTGTACACCTGGGTCGCCGAGCTTGTCATGTATTGCGTGAAATATGCTCGGCGGCAAAGGTCTTCAATCCCCGATAGCAGTCGCATGTGCCCTTTCAACCCAGCGAAGGCGATGTGCGTACTGTGGCCTGAGTATCGATCAATAATGGGCCGATTTTGGGCGATGAGTTACCGTTGGGCCGCAGCAGCAGGGCACTTTTCGGCGAGCCGGGCGTTCGACCGGTCTGCCTGCCGTGCGAGCGCAATGTTGTGCGCATAACCGAAACGCTAAGTGGTGTTCAAAATCAGACGAATACCGAGCCTGAGGCGGAGCGTGCAAGCACGCTCCTGGGGCGGACACCGAAGTGCGGGCGCAGCCAGAGCGCAAAGCGGCGGGATTGCATGCTTACGGCCACGCCGAGGGGATGCAGACCGATGTTGGGGGGTGGACGTTGTGTCCATATCGGTTCGTCGCGGGAGCCCAGCATTTCCTGATTCAGCCTTCCGCCTTGCTGTGAGCGGATATATACCACCTCAGGTGGAGACCAATTTTGAGCCGCCGGCGTGGCCGCTTGGCTGTTCATGCCCAGCCCAAAATGGAGCCCGCCGGCCCACGATCCCCGAGGTAGTGACGGCCTTCACAAGCCTGCGCAAAAAGGCAGCACGGCAGAGCGTATAGCCGCTCCGCCTTGCCGCCTTTCCCCAAGCTCAAGCGCCGCGGACGAGCAGGAGCACGAGCACGATGAGCGCCACCGTACCGATGCCACTGCTGGGATAATAGCCCCAGTTACGGCTATGCGGCCAAGTGGGGAGCGAGCCGATCAGCATCAAAACCAGCAGTACCAGCAGAATTGTTCCAAGCATAAATAGGGTCTCCAGTTGTTGTGAAACACAGCCGTCGTACAGGCGTGAGCCAGTCGCGAACTTGCGCTTCCGGGATGGAAGCAACGGCTGCCGGCATTGGGGCAAACGTGCCCCAACGCACAAAGTGTCGCCTAGTGGGGTTTACTTACCCTGAATATTCTCGCCGACCTTCTCGACATCGCGGCCGAAGCCTTTGGTGGTCTGGCAACCTGTGCTCGCTACGGCAATGAAGCCCGAAAGCAGTACGAGAATGGTGAAGTTTTTTAGGGAGGTTTTCATAATTGCGGGAAGAATGATACGATACGGACGGCATAGCCGCCATGGGGTATAACCCCACCGCGGCCTGCCCTTGGAAAGGGGGCAGGCTCGGGGGGCTCAGAGCCGCTACTAAGCCGTAACCATTCTTCGGTTGGAGGGTGTTTGCACGCGATTCAGAGCGCAGATCGCGTGCAAGCACGCCCCTGCTACGGCGGGCACCGGAGTACGGGCACAGCCAGAGCGCAAAGCGGTAGGACTGCATGGTCGGGGCTAAGAAGAGCACCCGGACAGGATAATGAATACCTTCGAACCCATGCGGCGGAGCCTGCGATCAAGCCGATAAACGGGTACCTCTTATGGCGATCCAGCGCCCCGCCCTGCCGGGCCGCGATCTGCGACTGACGACAAATCGGTGAACCGCTCCACCACAATATGGATGGGTCGGAGCCCCCTGCCGAGCCGGCGATCACGCGGCCCCTCGAGTATGTGCATGGCGCAGGTGTACCACAGCATAGGGCTGGAGCCCTTGCGGCCTACCCTCCTCACCCATGCGGCAACCATGCCGGAGACCACGTCAGGGGTGGCACTCCATGAATTGCTCGTCTTGACGTCTAGGATCCAAGCATGGGCACCGTGGGCTCGTACAAGTTCGTGAGAAACCCCGGAAATGATTTGAGCACTTGGGCATGCCCCTCCTACAGCGGAGCAATGGGCACGGGAGGGCTGTAGGCCCCACGGGCCCGGCGCACCCGTTCGTGGTTGTCGGCCGCCCAGCCGATCAGCGGCTCGATCATCCCGAGGAGCGAGCGGCCGAGATCGGTCAGTGCGTATTCGACCTTCGGCGGCACTGTTGGATAGACTGTCCGCGTCACATAGCCATCGCGCTCGAGTCCTCGCAGGGTCTGCGCGAGCATTCGCTGCGAGACATCACCAATGGAGCGCTTGAGCTGGGTGAAGCGCAGCGTGCCGTCGCTCAGCGCGACCAGGGCAAGCAGGCTCCAACGGTCGCCGATGCAGTCGAGCACATCGCGCACCGGGCAAAGCGAGGCGTGGCAACTGCCGGGCGGAACAGGGGGGAGTTTCAGGCTCATGAGAGAGGGGATGAGGGTCGGTGATAGGACCAAGGTTACCGTTTGGTAACCGAGTTACTTTCAGCCCTCCTCTTGTTGGGTCGCTGAGGATTCGGTATTCTTCCGTAACCCAGATCTGAAACAGAACCGATCTCATCGTCAACAACACCATCCCTCAACTCATATGTTCGCCATCACAGCAGCCACCGGCCAACTGGGCCGCATAGTCATCGACCGCCTCCGCTCCGCCGCCCCCGCCGCCCCAATCGCGGCTGTAGTGCGCAATCCGTCAACAGCGGAGGACCTCGCCAGCGCAGGGTTTGGTATCCGCGTCGCCGACTACAGCGATCAGGCAGCACTAGAGCGCGCCTTGATCGGCGTAGAGCGCCTGCTGCTCATCTCCTCAAGCGAGATGGGGCAGCGCACCGCTCAGCATCGCAATGTCATCGAGGCCGCCCGCCGCCAGCAGGTGAAGCTGCTGGTCTACACGAGCATTCTGCACGCCGATACCTCCCCGCTCAACCTGGCCAAAGAGCACCGCGATACCGAGGCCCTGCTGCGCGCCTCGGGCGTGCCGTTCGTGATTCTGCGCAACGGGTGGTACACCGAGAACTACACCGGGTCGATCCCCGCAGCCCTCTCCCTAGGAGCCTGTCGGACTGAGAAATCAGCCCTGCCGTCGGTGCGACCCATATTTTCACGGTTATTGGCCTAAAACCGTTTTCCGAGGAACCGAAACCGAGTGCGTCCTCGCATCGGGCGCGTTGTCGCTGCTATTTACCTG
>CAJCBL010000281.1 GCA_903960515.1 uncultured Verrucomicrobiota bacterium | reverse complement strand
GCCTGTCGGACTTCGGCCTCCAGTCTCAATAAGCGCGAATTGAAGCCTCGTATTCTCATTTCGTTGCCAAAAAACCGCGCCGCGAACTCGTATACGTTCCTGTAGCCGCTTTGGGTGCTCAAAGTCCGACAGGCTCCTAGGGAAACCGAAATCTCGCCGCTGGCGCTGCTCAGCAGGGACGATTTTGCCCTCGACAAGCCGCTGGTAGTCCCGCTGCCAAGGACCGGCCTGTCGTGGTCACGGCTCCAACCGCTCGGGCCGAATGGCTAATGACCCTGGATACGACCGATTTCCACGGCGAACGTGGGCGCGAGGAATGCGGATTGAGAATCGCCACTCCTAGTGAGTTCCTTTTGGAGCAGCGCGCACGGGGAGTGCTCTGAGCCCGGATCGAGAATGCATCGGGTGGGTACCCCGCGTCATTGTGCTCGGCGTCCGTGTCTAGGCTTCAAGCCGTCTCTGTCGGTAACGAAGCAAGACGGCTGCGGGCGGCGCGGGCCTCCCGCAGCCGGGAACTCGCGCCTAGATACAGGTCGGGGGCATGCCCCGAGTCATGGCTTCGGTGCGGGCTGGGTTGTTCGCCACCGGGTCGGCTGAACCGGGCGCTCGGATTCTTGGTCTATTCCGCATTCCGCAATTTTGAAGCGGAATGAATGGCTGGTGCATTCATCTACGGAAGAATTTTCGACAGTGTAGTGGATACGACGACGCCGCAAGAGCAGGAGCCGACCAGCTTCACAATCGGGCTGGCGTGCCGGAGCGATGGGAAACCGCTCGCGGGAGAGCGGCGTTGTCCGTATTAGGCGGCTGCCGTTTATTCAGCGCGGCAGGCGGCGGGCGGAGATTAGGCCCGTGTTCATGCCGGCACTGTGCAGGCCGCCGAAATGGCGCCCGTGCTCCATCTTCATGCACTTGTCGGCCACTACGGTGAGGCCGGCGGCAGCTGCGGTTTCGGCGGCGGCGGTGTTGGCGAGCTTGAGCTGCATCCACACCACCTTCGCCTTGATCGCGATCGCCTGCTCAACAATGCCGGGCACATCGGCCGGCGGTCGGAAGATGTCCACCACATCCACGGGCACTTTGATCGACGCGAGGTCGCGCACGCTCTCCTCTCCGAGGATACGCCCCGGCTTGGGCGTCACCGGAATGATCTTCCACCCGCGTTTCTGCAGGTAGGAGGCCACGAAATAGCTGGCCTTCTGCGGGTCGGAGGAGAGCCCCACCACCGCGACCGTGCCGGGGTGGGAGAGGAGGCGCCGGATGGTGGCGGTATCCTGGAAACGCGACTGCTGCTCGGGCGAGAGCGTCGACTTCAGACTGATGTCACATGCAAGGCTTGTTCCAGATCCCATAGGAGGTCCTCCGAGTTTTCGAGTCCGACAGAAAGGCGGATCAGTTCCGGGCCGATGCCGCAGGCGGTGAGTTCGGCGTCGGTGAGTTGTTGGTGAGTGGTCGAGGCGGGGTGGATAACCAGGCTGCGCACGTCGCCCACGTTGGCCAGGTGCGAGAACAGCTCCAGGCCTTCGATGAACTGCGCCCCGGCTGCGCGGGCCTTCTCCGGTGTGGTCTTCAGGCCGAAGGAGAACACCGCGCCGGTGCCGCGGGGCAGGTACTTTTTGCCGAGCGCGTATTGCGGGTGTGAGGGCAGGCCGGCGTAGGAAACCCAGGCGACCTTGGGATGGCCTTCGAGGTATTTGGCGAGTGCCAGAGCGTTGGCTACATGGCGGTCCATGCGCAGCGAGAGCGTCTCGATACCCTGGATGGCCAGGAAGGCGTTGGTGGGCGAGAGGCAGGCGCCGGTGTCGCGCAGCGAGACCGTCCTGACCTTCATGAGGAAGGCGTAGTGGCCGAAGGTGTCGAAAAACTTCAGGTTGTGGTAGGCCGGCTCCGGTGCGGCGATGGTGGGGAAGTTCGTGAAGTCGAAACGCCCCGAGTCGAGCACTACGCCGGCGATGGAGTTGCCGTGGCCGGCGAGGAACTTGGTGGCGGAGTACACCACGATGTCGGCGCCAAAGTCCATGGGCCGGCACAGCCACGGGGTGGCGAAGGTGTTGTCGACCACGAGCGGTATGCCGTGGGACTTCGCCAGCGCGCCCAGCGGCTCCAGATCGAGGATGCTGCCCTTAGGGTTGCCGATGGTCTCGCCGTAGAGAATCCTCGTCTTCGGGGTGATGGCGCGGGCCCAGTTGTCGATGGAGGTGGGGTCGACGAAGTGGACTTTCACCGACAGCTTTTTGAGCGTGTGGGTGAGCTGGGTGATGGTGCCGCCGTAGAGGTGGGCGGAGGCCACGATCTCGTCGCCCGGCTCCAGCAGAGTCATGAAGGTGAGGAACTGGGCGGCCATGCCGCTGGCGGTGGCTACGGCGCCGGTGGCCCCCTCCAGCGAGGCGAGGCGCTCCTCGAGCACGGCGTTGGTGGGATTGCCGATACGCGTGTAGATGTCGCCATACTCCTTGAGCTCGAAGAGCCGGGCGGCGTGGTCGGCGTTGTCGAACACGTAGGAGGTGGTCTGGTAGATGGGCACTGCGCGCGCGCCGGTGGCGGCGTCGGGTATGTGCCCTGCGTGGAGCATCCGGGTTTCGAATCCGAAGGAACGGTTTTCGTTGGCCATGGAGAAAGGGAAAGGTTCAGCGGTGCAGAAGGGCGACGGCCCAATTGGAGGGAGTCGCCGCCGGCGTGGCGAGGAAAGTGACGAGGTCGGTGAGATTTGTTACACAGGGCACGGAGTGCTTGGGCTCTTGCCGAACCAGGACGGCGTTCCAGCCGGCGCGCTTGGCGCCCTCGAAGTCGGAGGTGATGGAATCGCCGATCATCCAGATGTCCTCAACTTCGCCCAGGCCCTCGGCCGCGTGCGCGAAGGCCTCGGGGTGGGGCTTCTCATAGCCGCTCGTAGCTGAGTTTACGATGCGGTCGAAGCGCCCGGCCAGTCCCAGGCCGCGCAGAATCTTCGGCAGTTCCGGTACATGGTTGGTGAGCAGCACGTGATGCCAGCCCTGGGCGGAGAGCGCGTCGAGGGCGGGCAGGGTGTCCGGATACAGATGCCAGCGGTGCGAGGCGCAGTAGTAGCGCCGTACCCCTCGGGCGAAGCGCTCGGCGCGCGCCGGATCGACACTGAGCGAGCGGAAGGTGCGCTCGAAGGCCGGCTCCAGCGCCGACCACCAGAGCGCGGCGGTGTTGAGGTGTGGATGCGCCAGCTCGGGGGTGCGCCACGGGAAGCTGGAGCGAAGGAACGGGGGCAACTGCGCCGGCAGCGTGGCGAACTCGGGCGCCTCCGCTGTGAGCAGATCCTGGATGGCGCCGCGCCAGTGGTCGTCGCGGTAGCCCAGAGTGCCGTTGAAATCCCAGACGAGGAGCTTCATGGCGTCAGATCTCGTACTCCGGTTTCTTGCGGTCCCAGCGGCCGGCAAGACGCAGCTTTTCGAGGAGGTCGCCGCAGAGTTCGAGCAGGGCGGGATCGCGGCGGTGGCGGGGGCGGTCGAGCTTGACCTCGACGATCTCGGAGATGCGGGCGGGGCGCTCGCTGAATACGACCACCCGGTCGCTCAGGTAGAGGGCCTCGTCGACCTCATGGGTGACGAGCACCATCGTGAGCTGCGTGCGTTGCCAGAGTTCGAGGACGAGATCCTGGAGGTGGATGCGCGTGAAGGCGTCGAGTGCGCTGAAGGGTTCGTCGAGCAGGAGCACGGCGGGCTCGGCGGCGAGCGCGCGGGCCAGGGCGGTGCGCTGCTGCATGCCGCCGGAGAGCTGGCGCGGATAGAGCTTGGCGGAGCCGTCGAGGTGCACCTGTTCGATGAGGCGCCCTACGATGGCTGCGCTCTCGGAGCGGCGGCCCGGGGCGATGCCAAAGGCGATGTTTTCCGCAACGGTGAGCCAGGGCAGGAGGCGCGGTTCCTGGAACATGAACCCAACGGCGCGATCGGGGCCGGTCACCGGGCGGCCGCCCACGAGCAAAGTGCCGGTGTGCTCGCGGTCGAGCCCGGCCAGCAGTCGCAGAAGGGTGGATTTGCCGCAGCCGCTGGGGCCCACAAGCCCCACTATCTCGCCGGGGCGTACGCGGAGATCCACGTCGGCCAGGACGGGTGCGCCGCCGGGGAAGTGTTTGCCCACGGCTTGGAGCTCGATGGTGCTGCCTCGGGTGAGTGCGGGCGCGGCGGCGGGCGAGAGGGTGAGGGGGGCGGCCATGGTCAGGCTTTCGCTTCGAAGGTGTCGGACCAGACGAGCAGGCGGCGCTCGACCAGGCGCAGCAGGCCGTCGGTGGCCTTGCCGAGTAGTGCCAGAGTGAGGATGCCAACGAGCATGATGTCGGGGCGCAGGTTGTTCTGGCCGTCGATGAGCATGAAGCCCAGGCCGCGGGTGGAGGCGATGAGCTCGGCGGCCACCAGGAAGAGCCAGGCCTGGCCGGCCCCGATACGCAGTCCGGCGAGCGCATACGGAGTGGCGGCGGGTAGGAAGATGCGCCATACCAACGCAAGCTTGCCCAGCCCGAAGATGTGCCCGACCTCGATGAGCTTGCGATCCACTTGGCGGACACCGGTTACGAGATTGAGGTAGACGGGGAAGAAGCTGCCGATGGCGATGAGGGTGATCTTGGGAGTCTCGTCGATCCCGAGCCAGAGCAGCAGGAACGGCACCCAGGCCAGGGAGGGAACATTGCGCAGGGCCTGGAGGGTCGGGTCGAGCAGTCGCTCGATGGTGTGGGAGAGGCCCACGGCGAAACCGATGACGAGGGCGGCTGAGGCGCCAAGGGAAAAACCGATACCGACACGCCGCAGCGAGGCTCCGAGGTGGCGGGTGTAGTCGCCCTCGCCGCTGAGCTCGAGCAGGGCGCTCCAGACCTGGCGGGGCGAGGGGAGTTGATTGGCCAGGAAGAGATGCCACACGTCGGTGGCCAACCACCACAAGGTGAAGAGCAGCGCAGGCACCGCTGCGGCCAGCAGGCAACGCAGCGCACGCCGCCGGAGCGGTGTTGAGGGCGCTGCCGATACCGGACCGCTGGGCGCGGCGTTGGGCTCGGTTGGCGAGTGAGCGGGCATCTGGCGGGCGGGGAAGATGGAGTCGCCGCGCGGCAAGCACGCGGCGACGGCTGACGTGGAGTTATTTGCTGGCGACAGCGGCGAGGGCCGGGGCGGAGTCGATCAACTCCTCGAGCGACTTCGCGGGATCGGAGCCGGGCTTGGCGATCTTCTCCTCGATGAGCACTGGGACGACACCGGCCAGGGCGGCGCGCAACAGAGGGCCGGGCACGCCGGCGCCGTCTTCGGGCCGCAGGGCGGTGCGCTGGGTGAGTTGGTTCTTGGCGACAACGACGTCGATTTTCGCGGCTTCAGCCAGGATCGCGGCGGCATCATCGGGGTGGGCGATGATCCAGAGGCGGGCCTTCTCGTAGGCCTTGATCACGCGCTGCACATAGGTGGGATACTGCAGGAGGAACTCCTCGCGCACGTTGAGCACGCCGAAAGTGTTGTATTCGACTTTCGCAAAGATCACTCGGGCGCCGTCCTTGAGCAGGGCGGTGGCCAGGAAGGGGTCCAGTGCGGCCCAGGCGTCCACGTTGCCGCGCTGCCAAGCGAGGTAGCCGTCGGAGTGCTGTAGGGGGACGAGTTCGACATCCTTCTGGGTGAGTCCGGCATCGCGCAGGCCGCGCAGGGTGAGGGTGAACGGATCGGTGCCGCGGGTGGCGGCGATCTTTTTGCCGCGCAGGTCGGCCACGGTCTTGATGGGGGAGTCGGCCTTCACCAGCAGCTGCGCCCACTCGGGGCGCGAGTAGACGTAGATGGTTTTCTGTGGCACGCCGTTGGTGCGGGCGATGAGCGCGGCCGAGCCGGCGGTGGAGCCGAAGTCGGAGCTGTTGGAGGAGACCAGTTCGTTGGCCTTGTTGCTGCCGGCGCTGAAGATCCAGCGAACGGCGACGCCGTCGGCCTTCAGGTCCTCTTCGAGCCAGCCGAACTTTTTGAGGACGAGGCTGCTGGGGTTGTAGGTGGCGAAGTCGAGGCGCAGCTCGGCCGGTTTGGCGGCGTCGGCAGCGAAGGCGCCTGCGCCGATGAGGGCGATGGCGGAGAGGAAGAGCGAGCGGAGTGAGCGATTCATTGCGATATAGGGACAGGTCTAAAATGAAGAGAAGGGGGCGAAACAGGTGCTGGTGGGCTAGCGGCTGCCCTGCGGAGCGCGGGGTGCGAGTGAGGCGGGGACGGCGAACGCGGGCGGGCGAGGTGTGGTCGCCCGGGGCCGGTTCGCCCAACTACAGGTGGAGCGGGTGGCGATGCCGCGGATGCGGACCGGCGTCATGCGGAGGGGGCTGCGGGTGGCAGCGCGGTGGAATCGTCGAGCGTGGAAACGTCTCCGCTGACCTTTCCGGTAATTGCGTATTCACGAAGCAGGCGTCGGAGGATTTTGCCGCTGCGGTTTTTGGGCAGGCTCTCCAGGAAGCGGATCTCGCGCGGGCGGGCCAGCTTGCCCACCTGGGTTTCGATCTCGCGGACGATGGCGGCGCGGGTGGTGTCGTCGGCCTCATATCCCGACTTGAGCACGACGAAGGCCAGCACGGCCTCGCCCACCTGTTCGTCGGGCACGCCCACTACAGCGCTTTCGGCCACCGAGGCATGGGCCACGATCGCCCCCTCGATCTCGGCGGTGCCGAGGCGGTGTCCGTTGACTTTGATCACGTCGTCGGCGCGGCCGAGGACCCAGAAATAGCCGTCGGCATCGCGCCGGGCGGTGTCGCCGGTGAGGAAGAACCCCGGGATGGTCTCCCAGTAGGTTGCCCGGTAGCGCTGCGGGTTGTTCCAGATGCCAAGCAGCATGCCCGGCCACGGGCTTTTGATGACGAGTTGTCCTGAACCTGCGCCGACAACTTCCCGGCCGTCGGCACCGACGAGCGCCGGTTGCACGCCGAAGAAGGGCAGCGAGGCCGAGCCGGGCTTGGCAGGTGTGGCGTAGGGGAAGGGGAAGATCATCGCTGCGCCGGCCTCGGTTTGCCACCAGGTATCAACGACAGGTGTGCGTCCCGCGCCCACGACTTCGCGGAACCAGCGCCAAACCGAGGGGCCGATCGGCTCGCCGACCGAGGCGAGCAGGCGCAGGCTGGAAAGGTCGCGCTGGCGCAGGCCGGTTTCGCCATGGCGGATCCAGGCGCGCACGAGCGTGGGCGTCGTATAGAGGACCTGGGGGCGGTGACGGGCGATGATATCCCAGGCGCGGTCCCAGTCGGGTGAGGACAGGATGCCCTCGTAGATCACTGTGGTGGCGCCGGCCAGCAGCGGGCCATAGACGGTGTAGGTGTGTCCGGTAATCCAAGCCGGATCGGCCGTGCACCAGACGACATCGCCAGGGTGCAGATCGAAGGCGTGGCGGGCTGTGAGGCCGGTGTGGACGAGGTAGCCGGCGGTGCCGTGGGCGATGCCCTTGGGTTTCCCCGTGCTGCCCGAGGTGTACATGAGGAACGACGGATGGCCGCTCGGCACCTGGGCGGGGGGATGTGCGGGGTCGCCGGATGCAACGAGTTCGCTCCAGAGGTGGTCGCGGCCGGCGCGCAGCTCGATCGGCGAGCCGGTGTGGCGGAGCACAACGACGTGGCGGACGAGCGCGGTGCGGTTGAGCGCCTCGTCGAGGATGGGCTTGAGGGGCACGACCTTTCCGTTGCGCCAGCCGCCGTCGGCAGTGATGACTACGTGGCTACCGGAATCCTCGATGCGGTCCAGGAGCGCCTGCGACGGAAAACCGGCGAAGACGACATTGTGCGCCGCTCCCAGCCAGGCGCAGGCGAGCATCGCGATCGGGAGTTCGGGTACGATCGGGAGATAGATGGTTACGCGGTCGCCGCTCTGTACTCCGAGCGCGGAGAGGGCGGAGGCGAGGCGGACTACCTCGTCGCGCAGTTGCGTGTAGGTGTAGCGGCGCACTTCGCGCGGCTGGCGGTCGGCAGCCACGGCTTCGCTTTCCCAGATGAGGGCGAGGGTGTCGCCGCGACCGGCCAAGATGTGGCGATCGAGGGCGTTGAAGGCGAGGTTGGCGCGGCCTCCGGGAAACCAGCGCGCTTCTGGACCTTTGCCAGTGAAGGCGTGATCGGGCTGCTTAAACCAGTGAAACTCGGCGATCTGCTCCGGCCAGAATTTGTCCGGGTTGGCCAAGCTCTCAGCATGGAGCCGGCGGTAGGTGGCGAGATCGGACAGAGAACCGGGGCGTGGCGGCGCGGGCGGGGCGAAGGTTTCGGTGTCCGCTGAAAGGGGGGCGCTCATGGCGAGTGAATGGTGCGGCGGTGCGGTTCAGGCTCGGTCGCCGATCTCGGCGGGCCAATCGGTGCCGGAGATGAGCAGACGGGCTACCGCCTCAAGGCCGATACGATCGGCGTCCTCGAAGCGGTTGGTGTGCGGGGAGTCCAGGTCGAGCACTCCCAGCTGGCGGTCGGGTAGGGCGAGCGGGATTACGGCCTCGCTGGCGGAGGCGGCATCGCAGGCGATGTGTCCGGGGAATTGGTGCACGTCGGCAACGACGATGGATGAGCGACTGGCCGCTGCGGTGCCGCAGACCCCGCGTCCCCGGGCGATGCGCACGCAGGCCGGTTTGCCCTGGAAGGGTCCCAGCACCAGTTCTCCGCCACGCCAAAGGTAGAAACCCACCCAGTTGAGTTCGGGCAGGCGCAGGTTGAGGAGGGCGGAAGTGTTGGCGAGATTGACCAGCCAGTCGCGTTCGTCGGTGAGCAGGCCGGCGAGTTCCGAGTGCAGCGCGCGATAGCGGCTGGCGGTGTCGGGGAAGGCGGAGGGGACGGGCGATGTGGGCGAGTGGCTCATGGACTTGAGGAGAGGCGAGGCGGTGGGCCGGTGCGGTTGGAGTCGAGTTGGCGCGATGCGATTGGGCGGCAGGCATCGGTATGTTTACTAAACATTTAAAAACAAGTCGAAAAGTAAACAAACCGTTAACTCGTTAAACAATAATTACATAAAACACGACTAAAACAGTGGTGTAAAGCTGCGGTTTATCGGCGTTCCAGCCCGTTTCTCTGCGCTCCTCACAGCATGCCGCAGTTATCGATCCGCGCCGCATGGACGGGGATGTTGCCCTGCGCCGAGTGACGAGCCAGTGATCGGCCAATGGCAGGCGCTCGACGCGCGACTCTGCAACCTCGGCCGAATGGTTAGTGCTAAACCTGGCACTACAACTGCCCCGATTTTCCGCTTCAGGTCCGCCGGTCCGACTGTTTAAACAGTCCATGATCGCGGATACGCCATCGTGGAAGAGTTGCGACGTCTTGGCGGGGATGGATGGAAAGCGCTCCAACCTGTGAAGAGATTCGGGCCGGGCGCTCGGAGCAGCCACTCGGTATGGAACTCCATCGCATCCACACGCCGGATCGCCGCGATGAAGGCTCATTCGCCCTCGCACCGAAAGGCCGGCGACTGCGCCGCTCCTTGCCCGCACACCCACCGCACAATCGACCAGTGGCAGCCCCCGCACTGAGGGCTGCGGCGGCATGACATGTGCTTATCGACAAGCACGTGATGCGCTCTTGCAGAGTGCGTCTATTGCCACAATCCCAACGAAAAACACGGCTATGAGCCTACGCCCACTCGGCATCGCGACGGAGATTGTCGACGATCTCAAGCTGGAGGTGACCTACGCCTACGACGACCTGTTGTTTGTCCAGCACAACACCTTCATCCTTCAGTTCGACGACGCCCAGAAGCGCAACTTCCGCATCTACTTCAATGTAGAGTGCGAGGCGGCCACGGCTGCTCGGCTTGAGCAGGCGCTCTCGGCTGCGGCACGTGCCCGCGAGTGTTTGATTGAGAACTGCGGGAGGTTTGAGCTCGTCGTCGCCGAGGGCGAGAGCGAGTTCGATGTGCGCTTCTTGCAGTGAAGCCCTAGGGCGAATCGGGCAGGCGTGAGAAACCGGATAAAATCCGGAGAGTGGAGCGAGGACTGCTTCACTCCACCTTCCTGTAAGCGCAGGTCGATTGAGCAGTGGAAGAGCCGTCCCGGCTCTTTTCGGGATGCTTCCCGTGCGCGGAGAATACGGAACAATCGGCTCGGCCGGGGCTGAGCTCCCGGCGGGGCTCCCACGCAAGCCGACGGGATTCGCAGCGGAAGCACTTCGCTACCGCTCGGAACGGATACTGTTCGGCGCCGAACGAATGGGTTTGCTGCCGAACGAGATTCGTTCGGTGCGGAACGGACTTGGCTCATGCGGAAGCGAAGCGCTTCAGCTACACCGGGAGGGTGGAGGTTTTGGAGACCGAGTTGCGCCGATACCCGCGCGCTCTCTCTGCGCGCTTCTGGTGTGGCATTTGGCAACCGCCGCCCGGCTCAGATCATCCAGTCGAGAGCATCCTGCTTTTTGCGGGCGGACTTGTCGCGAATCACCAGTTGTTTCTCTTCGTAGATCACGAGGGAATCGGGGGGCAGGCTGTGCAGCAGGAAGACGTTGGAGCCGATGGTCGAGCGGGCGCCGATGACGGTATCGCCACCGAGGATGGCGGTGTTTGGATAGATGGTTACGTGGTCCTCGACGTCGGGGTGGCGTTTCACCCCTTTCACGGCGTGGCCGTCGTCGTCCTTGGCGATGCTGCGTGCCCCCAGGGTCACCCCGTGGAAGAGTTTTACATGCTCGCCGATACGGCAGGTCTCGCCGATCACCACTCCGGTGCCGTGGTCGATGAAGAAGTAGCGGCCGATGCGCGCGCCGGGATGGATGTCGATGCCGGTGCGGCTGTGTGCCCACTCGGTCATCATGCGCGGCACGATGGGGGCGCCGGAGTTGTGCAGCACGTGGGCGAGGCGCTGGATGGCGATGGCCTCAACAAACGGGTACGACAGCAGCACCTCGTCGCGGTGCACCGCGGCGGGGTCGCCCAGGAAGGCGGCCTCGATGTCGGTGCGCAGCAGTTCGCGCACGTGGGGCAGCGACTCCAGAAACTTCTTAATGATGGGCGGGGTGCGGCCGGTGGGTTTTCCGGGATGGCCTACGCGCACGCCGCGGCGCACTTGCTCCTCGAGGCGGCGCGCCACGCTCACCAGTCGGGCCCGGGTGAGGGCGGGAAGAGAATCGGGCGCGATGGCGTCGTCGTCGTGGAAACCGGGGAAGAGGATCTGGAGGAGGTCCTCGCAGATCTGGCCCACGGCGCGCTTGGTGGGAAGGTTGACCGAGTCGCAGTGGTTTAGGCCTCCGATCTTCTCATACGAATCGAGCAGCGCGGGCACGTAGTGGGCGTAGGCGGTGGCGGCCTTGCCGGCGGGCGCGGCGGAGGCCGCCGAGGGCGCCGGCGCAATGCCAGAGTGGGCGGCGGTGTTCATGGTTTGGAGGCCCGGTTCCACGGCGCACGGGCCAGCAGCAGGCCCATGGCGCAGATGTCGGTGACGCCGGCAAAGACCAGGCCGGCACCTACGAAGCCGGAGATCCAGATGAAAGCGGGGTGGACGAACTGCGCGAGCAGCGCACCGGTGAGGGCGATGGCGCCGGCGGCGATGCGTATTTGCCGTTCGAGACCCACGGCCTTCTTCCCGCCCACCACCACGGGCAGGCCCGCTGCGATCCACGCCTCAGTGCCGCCGGTGACGACCACGGGTTGGCGGAAACCGGCGGCGGCGAGCTTGTCGGAGGCCGCTACGGCGCGCCTCCCGCTCTGGCAAAGCACATACACCGGAGCGTCGGTATCGCTGTGCCCGAGGCTGGCGAGGCCGGCTTTGGAGACATCGGGCAGCGGGAGGTTGCGGGCGGGCACGGCGCGCGCCTCGGCGAATTCCCCGGGTGTGCGTACATCGATTACGGTGCTGGCGGGCGCGGAGTAGAGGGTGCGGGCGAGTTCGGAGGGAGTGATGGTGGCGTGGCTCATGGAGATTGAATTGGTAGGGATTGAATCTGGGCCTATAGCGCCCCGGCCGGTGAGTGGCCGGGGCGCGCAGTGGTGGGCCAATTACTTGCGGGCGGGCAGTTGGCCGATGGCGTCGGCCAGCGTATCGACCTCGCCGTGGGTGTTGTAGAAGGCCAGCGAGGGGCGCACCGTGGTCTCCAGTCCGAAGCGACGCAGCGAAGGCTGGGCGCAGTGGTGGCTGGCGCGCACAGCGATGCCGTGCTTGTCGAGGTGTTTGCCGATCTCGTCGGAGCTGTAGCCGGGCAGCGTGAAGGAGAGCACGCTGGCCTTGTGCGCGGCCGTGCCGATCAGGCGCAGCCCCGGGATGCGTTCGAGTGCGTGGGTCGCGTATTCGAGCAGTGAGTGCTCGTAGGCGGCGATCGCGGGCAGGCCGACCGCCTGCAGGTAGTCGAGGGCGGCGCCGAGGCCGATCACATCGGCTATGCTCTGCGTGCCCGCCTCGAAGCGCTGCGGGTAGTCTTGGTACTTGGTCTTTGCGAACGTCACGTCCGCAATCATGTTGCCGCCGCCCTGCCAGGGCGGGAGCTGCTCGAGCCAGCACGCCTTCGCGTAGAGCGCGCCCACCCCGGTGGGGCCGAAAACCTTGTGTCCGGAGAACACCAGGAAATCGACATCGAGGGCCTGCACATTGATGGGTATGTGCGGGGTGGATTGTGCTGCATCCACCAACACCGGCACGCCATGGGCATGGGCCAGAGGGATGATCGCCTCGATGGGATTGATGGTGCCCAGGGCGTTGGCAACGTGGACCACGCCGACGAGCTTGGTGCGGGAGTTGAGCATCCCGGCGAACTGGTCCAGCAGGAGCTCGCCTCGGTCGTTGATGGGAACAACGCGGATGACGGCGCCCACCTGCTCGGCGAGCAATTGCCAGGGGACGATGTTGGCGTGGTGCTCGAGGGTGGTGAGGATGATCTCGTCGCCGGCGCCGATGAACTTGCGTCCATAGGTTTGGGCTACGAGGTTGATCAGCTCGGTAGTGCCACGGGCCAGGACGATCTCGCGGGCGCTGCCGGCGCCCAGGAAGCGGCGGATCTTCTCGCGTCCGCCCTCGTAGGCGTCGGTCGAGCGGGCCGCGAGTGTGTGGGCACCTCGGTGGATATTGGAGTTATCCTTCGAGTAGTAGTGTGCGAGGGTATCGATGACGACCTGCGGCTTCTGGGTGGTGGCGGCGTTGTCGAGCCAGATCAGGGGCCGGCCGTTTACGCGCTGATGCAGGGCGGGGAAATCGCGACGTAGTGCGGCGACATCCAGTCCGGGCAGTGCTGTGGGCAGACTGCCGCCCGCTAGTCCAGATGGGTGGACGGAGGCGTGCGCGGGCTCCCGGATGAAGTAGTAGGCCGGAGTGGTGAAACCTTGGGCACCCACCGGAGCGAATACCGGAGCGTGGGCGGAGGCTGGCGTGGCCGGCGACTGGCCGGGTTGGTCGAAGGCGCGGCAGTGCGGCTCGCCGAAGGGATGCGATCCGCTCGCTCCGGCTGCGCCGCTGGAGGCCCCGCCCGGTGCGGCTGGGGTGGAGCTTTCCGTGGCGGGGTGGACTGGAGGGGCGTAGTCGGGAGTATGCGCCGGATACGCTCCGGCCAGGCCGTTGGAGGCGGCCGGCGCCGCGAGGGACGCCGGTGTGGCGCCGCCGGCGGCGGACGATGCCAGTGACGGTGAAATCTCCTGCCAGAGCTCCCGAGCCAGGCGACTGATCAGATCAGTATCCGGGCTGCCGATGTCACCAAGGCCGCCGACCGGGGCGGGCGCTGGAGACTCAGGCTTTGGGGTAAACATAATCGTGGTACTGGCCTACGTTGACGTTGTCGAGGCGGGCGATGGCGTCCTCGGTAAGGACGGCGGCGGCGAAGTAGCGGGTGACCAGGTGGGAGGCGATGGAGAGCTCGTTGGTGCCCATGTAGCGCACCGAGAGGCCAGGCTCCACCTCGCCGGTGACACCGGCCTTGTGGAGACCGACCACGCCCTGATCCGCTTCGCCGACACGCACCAGCAGGATGCTTGTGGTGGCGTCCTTGCCCTTGCCTTGGATCTCGAACTTCTCGCTGGGTACGAGCGGAACGCCGCGCCAGGTGATGAAGGGCGAGCCGAAGAGATGTACGGTCGGGGGCGGTACGCCGCGGCGGGTGCACTCGCGGCCGAAGGCGGCGATCGCGCGGGGGTGGGCGAGGAAGAAGGCGGGTTTCTTCCAGACCAAGGCGAGGAGTTCGTCGAGGTCGTCGGGGGTGGGGGCGCCGGAGCGGGTCCTGATCGCGCGCGGGGCGGACTCCTTGAGCAGGCCGAAGTCGGGGTTGTTGAGCAGCTCCCATTCCTCGCGCTCTTTCACGCCTTCGATGGTCAGGCGGATCTGTTCGCGGAGTTGGTCGATCTTGTTGCTATATAGATCGGTGACGCGGGTATGCGTCTGGAGCACAGTCTGGATGGTGCTCAGGTGGTATTCGCGGGCTTGTTCCTCGTAGTCGACGAAGGTGTGCGGCAACTTCACTTCGCCGCTCTCGACGGTGAGCACATCCACGCCGCTCTCTTGTCCGTCGGCTTCCCGGGCGACACGATTAACGCGATACACACCGCCGTCGACGTTGACGTAGGGCAGCAGGCGCAGGAGCCAGCGGGGAGTGATGCGGCCCTTTTGGGGTACGGTAACTGTGGCGTTGGCGAGGTTGCGCGCGGCGGTGGCGCCGAGGCTGAACTGGACGGTCGGGAGCGGTTGATTAGGCATGACGATGCGGAATGGTTCGGGATTGGTGCGCGGATACGCGGCAGCGAAGCTGCGATTGTGCGGTAGGTTGGCTGGCGGATCTCGGGTGGAGGAACCGCCATGCCGAAGGATTGTGTCCTACATTGTCCCGTACCGATGTCGGTTCCGGGCACGCCTCCAGTGGTCCGGACGGCGAAGGTCGGGAGGGAGCCCGATGTCGCAGGATTCGTCAATATTGAACTTGGATAAACAGCTAAACCGTAGCGGCTTAAAGGGGATTAAAGGGCTTCAAGAAACTCCAGCTTCCGGGCCGTCGGCGTGAGCGCTTGTTCGGCTAACCAAGCGGGATTGAAGAGCTTGGAGGCGTAGCGAGCCCCTCCGTCGCAAAGTACGGTGACGATCACCTGCCCGGGGCCGCGCTCCCGGGCGAGTTTTACGGCTGCGGCGACATTGATGGCGGCGGAGAGGCCGAGATAGAGGCCCTCGGCGCGCAGGAGGTGGTAGACGAACTCGACCCCGATGGCATCGGGGATTCGATACGCGTCGTCAACCAGCGCAGCGGCTACATTCTTGGTGACGCGTCCCTGGCCGATGCCCTCGGCGATCGAGTCGCCGTCGTCGAAGTCGGTGTGCCCGTGTTTGAACCACGACCACATGGCCGCTCCCAGCGGGTCGGCGCAGACGGTGCGGATGGCCGGATTGCGCTCTTTGAGGAAACGGCTGATACCCGCCAGGGTGCCGCCGGAGCCGATGGAAGCCGTAAACGCGGTTACGCGGCCCTGCGTCTGCTCCCAGATCTCTGGGCCGGTGGTTCGGTAGTGGCCGTCGAGGTTGGCGGTATTGTCGAACTGGTTGGCCCACCAGGCGCCCGGGATGGACTCGGCGGTGCGCCGGGCGATGTGCTGGTAGTTGTCCGGGTCTTTGTAGGGTTTTGCGGGTACTCTGCGGACCTCGGCGCCGAGGGTTTTGAGCAGATCGGTTTTCTCGTGGCTGAAGTTGTCGGGTACGATGAAGAGGCTGCGGTAGCCTTTCGCGAGCCCGACCAAGGCTAGGCCGATGCCGGTATTGCCGGCAGTGCCCTCGACAATGGTGCCACCGGGACGGAGCGCGCCGGAGGCTTCGGCATCCTCGATGAGCGCGAGGGCGGCGCGGTCCTTCACCGAGCCGCCGGGGTTCATGAACTCGGCCTTGCCGAGGATCTCGCATCCGGTGGCCTCGGAGAGGTGGCGCAGGCGGATGAGCGGCGTGCGCCCGATCGCACCGATCAGGTCGGGGGCGATGGCGGGAACGGCAATTGTGGCCTGGGGAAAGGCGTTCATGGCGGTTGTAGTTGGTTGGTTAAAACCTAGCGGCCGCACCATTCGGGCACGCGCTTTTCGAGGAAGGCGGCGATGCCCTCGGCGGCGTCGGCGGAGAGTAGGTTGTGCACCATCACGGCGGCGGTGTAGGCGTAGGCCTCGTCGAGACCGAGCTCGGCTTGGCGGTAGAAGGCCTCCTTGCCGACCTTGAGGGTGAGCGGCGACTTCGAGGCGATCTTGCGGGCGAGCTCGTCGACGGCGGCATCGAGTTGGTCTTCGGGCACGGCGCGGTTGATGAGGCCCACGCGGGCTGCTTCGGCTGCGGAATACAGGTCGCCGGTGAGCAGATACTCCATGGCGTGTTTGCGCGAGAGGTTGCGGGAGAGTGCCACCATCGGGGTGGAGCAGAAGAGCCCGATGTTCACGCCCGGGGTGGCGAACCTCGCGGTATCGGCTGCGATGGCCAGGTCGGCGCTGGCCACGAGCTGGGCGCCGGCGGCGGTGGCGATGCCTCGCACTTTCGCGATCACCGGTTTGGGGAGGCGCACGATGGCGGTCATCGTCTGCGCGCAGGTGGTGAAGAGTTTCTCGTAGAAGGCGGTATCGCCGGCGTGGGCGCGGATCTCCTTGAGGTCGTGGCCGGCGCAAAACGCGGGGCCGTGGGCGGCGAGCACGACCACGCGCACCGTCGGATCGGCTCCGACGGCCAGCAGGGCGGAGTGCAGCTCCTGGAGCGTGGCAAGGGAAAGGCTGTTGCGCGCCTGCGCCTTGTTGAGTGTGAGCGTGGCCACGCCGTCGGCTACGGTGCGGAGGACGGTGGGTTGGGAATCGGCTGCGAGAGACATGGTAGTTATGATAAGGTTACTTGCGGCGGAGCATCCCGGTGGTGTCTACGCGGCGCAGCGCCTCCAGCTCGGCTTCGGAGGGCGCCGGGACGGCATGCACATCCGGGCGCACGCCCAGGTGCCAGCCGGTGGCGGCGCGGATCTCGTCCACGCCGGAGAATTCGAAATACGAATCCAGCTCGAATTCGAGGCTGTCGGGATTCGGTCGGAGGATGCCGAGGGTGGTGATGATCGCCGAGGGCCCGCCGCCTATGAGGCCGCAGCGCTGGCGCGCTCCGGGTCCGGTGAGGTATCCGGGGGAACTGACGTAGTCGACGCGCTCCACGAAGCGCTTCTTCTCGTGGGTGGCCATGATGACAAAGCGGCCGCAGGAGGATGCGATGTCGTTGGCCCCGCCGGCACCGGACAAACGTGTAACGGGCGCCCCGGTACCCGGGCCCACGGGAGAGTTCCAGATGCCGGTAGTGTTCACGTTTCCGAACTTGTCGACCTGCGCCGCGCCGATGATGCCCACATCGCAACGCCCGGAGCCGACGAGGAAACCGAGGGCATCGAGGGCGTTGGTGAACGAGGTGGCGTTGGCCGAGATGCGGTTGCATTCGATGCCCCAGGGCAGGCCGCCCACCGGTGTGGCGCCGTAGACCCCGCCCTCGGTGAGCGAGCGCACGTTGGGCGCGTGGTAAGCCTGGGCGAAGTATCCGGCGAGCATGCTTAGCCCCACTCCGAAGATCGCGAGCTCGCCGTCGCGGATTTCGCGGCCGGTGGCGATGGCCATCATTTCCTGTCGAGAGAAGTCGGACATTTCAGTTGGCCTCCAGCAGTGCGTTGATGGTGGTATCCGAGAGCAGCCACCGCCGGAAGGGATCGGCGAGGAAGCTGGTGGGCCCCTTGGTGAGGCGCTCGGCGTTCTCCACGCCGATGATCCGGAGCAGATCGGCCGGCGTGGCAACGGGGTCGATGAACTGGCGCCGGTATTCGTTGTAGCCCTCGGCGGTGCGCAGCGCGTCGTTCAACAGTTTCATGTGGGCCTCGTCGGAGTCGTAGAGCCCGGGGGAGCACTGCGGCCAGGCGGCGAAGGGGGTGTGGACCACCGCATCTACGACGATGTCCGGGATGCGCACGAGGTTGGGATACTGCCGCATGCAGTCGGTGGACACGATGTGGTCGGCAACCAGCACCACCTTCTTGGCGGCGCGGGAAAGTTCGAAGCGGCTCCACTCCGTGCCGAGCATAATCGCGTTGCCCAGCGGATCGGAGAAGGTGACGTGGATGGCGGCGAGGTCGGGTCGTAGCGGTTGCAGCGCGCCCACGACGCGGCCGGTGAACGGGTCAACGATCTCCGGGATCTTGGTACGGCTGGGGTATTCGGCCGGTTCGGCGGCGTGGTGCCACTGGATGTCGGAGCCGATGGCGGTGTTGGTGGGGACGAAGGGCCAGTTGAGCGCCCCGCCCAGGAAGCGCAGCGTCATCGCCAAGTTCGAGTAGTCCTCGAGCAGGGTCTGGCCCGACTCAACGGCGCGGCGCAGCCCGTTGGCGAAGCCGTAGACCTCAAGGCCGGAGAAACCGCACTCCGCTTTTGCCACCGCGCCGGCGGCGCACAGGAGGTTGAGCTGTTGCGAGGCGCACGTAGCCACGACATGGAGATTGCGGCGGCCCTGACGGATCATCTCGCGACCGAAGGCGACCGACTCCGCGCCCACCGGTAGTGCCCCGCCGGGGGCGTACTGCATGCCGTCGAAGGTGTAGCGGGCCACGGCATTGGCGAGGCTGAGGAGTTTGTGGCGGCGCGGCGGCGCAGCGCATGGTTCGGATGGAGACATGGCGGTTTCAGACGGGATGCTGTGGCTCGCCCACGGTGGCGGATGGACCGGCCGCGAGCAGCAGCCTCAGGTGTTTGGTTGCCGGGGTGAGGATGGCGAAGAAGAGCGCCTCGCGGTGGCGTCGCTGCGGGGCGGCGGTGGCGATGAAACCAGCCGCTCCGGCATGCAGCACCGCGGACATCGTGGCCCGGAGCACGAGCTCGGCGAGATCGAGGCGGAGTTGGAGAATGTCGCGGAGCCGCTCAACGGCGATGGTAGTGGGCAGCTGAGCGAGAGAGGCGATCCGCGTTTCGAACAGCGCGAGTTGCTCGGCGAAGAAGGCGGGCCGGTCGGGCAGGTGCTGGTTTGCCAGGCGATGGGTGCGGTCGGCCGCAGTCATGTCTTCGATGGCCCCGCGCAGCAGCCCCAGCCCGATTCCGGTTTGCAGGAGAACGAAGCCCGGTTGGACCTGCTGAACGAAGGGCGCCGCGGGTGCGGCCAGCACGGCGCTTTCCGGAACGAATACGTCTTTGAACCGAAGTGCGAAGGTGGCGGTGCCCTCCAGCGCGATGAAAGGAGCCGTGGGCGGCTGGGCGACACCGGGCTGGGCGCAATCGAAGAGCGCCATAGCGGTGGAGTCGCCGACCTTGAAGATCGAGGGGAACGCGTGGTCGCGGCCGAGGTTGGAGACCCACGGCAGGGAGCCGTTTACCCGGTAGCCGCCCTGCACTCGGGTGGCGGAGAGCTTGAAGGCCTCAATACCGGAGAACGCCTTCACCGGGTTGGACAGCGCTGTGGCTCCCATGCGAATACCCGTTGCCAGCTCGGGCAACACGGTGTCGCGCAGGGCTTGGTTGGGCGTGTTTAGCAAATACCAGAGACAAGCGTTCTGGCACCAGGTGAGGAATGCGGTCGAGCCGCAGACCTGCGCAACCTGGGCCGTGGACTCAATGGCCGAGGCGATCCCGCCGGGGCCCGGGGGAAGAAATCCGCCCAGGGCGCCGAAGTGGCGAAGAAACTCGGCCGGGTATTGGCCTTGCCGATCGATGGCGACCACCCGAGGGCGCAGTTGCTCTCGCACGAGGCGGGCGAGCGCCGCGTCGCCCTGGGCGGCGACGCTCGGTGTCCCGGCTGTGGTGGTGGAAGCGCTGGTCATCGAGGGTGCGGGTGCTTAGGCGGGGGTGACGGAGACCGGCACCGGAAGTCGCAGGGTATTGGCTACTGGGGACCAGCGGTTGGCGTGGGCGACCAGAGCGTCGAGCGCTTCCCGCGGTGCATCGCCTTCGACTCGGGCACTTACCCGTATCGCGCTGAACCCGACGAGCTTGTCCTCGGTGAGGTCTCCGGTGCCCCAGACGGCGGTGATGTTGATGTCCGCTTCAAGTTCCAGTTCTACCTTGGTGAGGCGGATCTGCTGCAACACGGCGTTGGCCTGGATGCCCACCGACAGGCAGGAGCCGAGGGCGGCGAGGACCGCTTCGGAGGGGTTGGGGGCGGTGTCGTCGCCCAGCAGGCCCGGCGGTTCGTCGATTACGTGAGCGGGCAGGTCGCGCACATAGTTGAGGTGGCGGAATCGCTTTTCGAGGACAGTGCGCACCTTCAGGGTACGCACAGCGGTGGGGTTGGCCTTGCCCTTGGCGGAGAGGGCGAGAAGGCCGTCGCGGTTGATGGGCTCGATGGGCGGAACGCTGGAGGTACTCATGGTAGTGAGGGTAGTGGCGAGGTGGAGCGGTGGTTGGAGAGGGCGGCTAGCTCGGAGGGTTCAGATGTCGTATTCGGGTTTCTGGCGGGCCCAGCGGCCGGCCAGGCGGAGTTCTTCGAGGAGGCGGTCGCGCAGGCGATGGAGTTCGGGGGCGCGGCGATCGCGGGGGCGTTCGAGGGCGACGTCGATGGTCTCGACGATGCGGCCAGGGCGTTCGCCGAGGACGACGACGCGGTCGCTCAGGTAGAGCGCCTCGTCTACATCGTGGGTGACGAGCACGGTGGTGATGCGCGATCGCTCCCAGAGTTCGAGGAGGAGATCCTGGAGGTGGAAACGCGTGAAGGTGTCGAGCGCGCCGAAGGGCTCGTCCATGAACAGCACCTCCGGCGCTACCGAGAGTGCTCGGGCGATGGCGACGCGTTGCTTCATGCCACCGGAGAGCTGATGCGGGTGCTGGTCGGCGGCGTCGGTGAGGCCGACGAGCTGGAGGTAGTGGCGGGCCCTGTCGCGGGCGGCGGGGCCGCGTTCGCCGCGCGATTCGAGCGCGAAGAGGACGTTGCCCAGCACGGTGCGCCACGGGAACAGGCCGTAGTCCTGGAAGATCACGACGCGGCGCGGGTCGGGACCGGTGACTGGCGAGCCGTCGATCGCGACGGTGCCGACCGTGGGCCGGAGGAAGCCGGCCATGAGATTCATCAGCGTGGTTTTGCCGCAGCCGCTGGGGCCGAGCAGACTGACAAACTCGCCGTTGCGCACCTGGAGGTCGATGGATGAGAGGACCGTGCGCGCCGGGGCGTTCGCGAGGGCGAAGGTCACTCCGGCCCCGCGCACGTCGATGCGGGGCGGCGGTGCGAGTGGGTCGATGGAGACGGCGGCGGCCGTGAGGATGGACTGCGGGATCGGGGTCATGCGGTGGCCTCCGTGCCCCAGATACGGCGAAGCTGGAGTTCACCGAGACTCATGAGGCGGTCGATCGCGAGGCCCAGCAGCCCGATGGTGATCATGCCGGCGAGGATCTGGTCGGTGCGCAGGAAGTTGCGCGCGTCGACAATGAGGAAGCCCAAGCCCGTCTGGGCGCCGAGCATCTCGCCGGCCACGAGGTGAATCCACGCGGTGCCGACGGCGATGCGCAACCCGACGACGATGGTGGGGAACGCGGCGGGGAGGATGACCGTGCGGAAGAGCTGGAGGCGCGGCGTGCCGAAGTTGGCGGCTACGCGCAGGTAGCCCGGCGGGATGTCGCGCACGCCGCTGACCGTAGCGAGGAGGATGGGGAATAGCGCCGAGAGGAAGATGATGAATACCGCGGGTGCGTTGCCCACGCCGAACCAGAGCACCGCGAGCGGAAACCATGCGATGGGCGAGATCGGACGCAGCACCTGGATCACCGGGTTGAGCGCCTTCAGTCCTCGCGTAGACCAGCCCAGGAGCAGGCCCAGCGGAAGTCCCGCGAGGAGGGCGAGCGCATAGGCCGAGCCGAAACGCAGCAGACTGATACGGATGTGCGTGAGCAGGCCGCCCTCGCGCAGCAGCTCCAGCCAGGCGGTGGCCACCTGCAGCGGCCCGGGCATCTGCTCGACGGTGTAGTGACCGGCCAGCAGTACCCAGAAGCCGAGCAGGACAGCCAAGCCGACGAGGCCGAGGGCAAATCCGGTGGTCCGAGGACGCGACATGTGCCTATTTTGTGGAGGTCGCGGAGACCGCTTGGGCGGCGAAGCGGCCGTCGAGATACTGAGTGAGATCGATGCCCTCTTTCAGGATACCGAGCTTGAGGAGGTTGTCCTGGGTGGAGGTGAAGTCGGCGAGGGTGGGGATGAGGTTGTCGAAGGATACGCGTCCCTTGGGCGTGGTGAGCACGTGCTCGATGACCTCCGGTTTCTGCCCCAGGAACTGCTTGGAGAGAACGGCGGCCTCGTGCGGGTGCGACTCGATGAACGCGCCGGTGCGGACGAGGGCGGCGACGAACTCCTGCACGGCGGCGGGATGCTGGGTGATCGCCTCCTCGCGGAAGTTGAGTACGCAGCAAATGTGGTCGGGCCAGATGTCCTTGGAGAGGAGCAGCACCTTGCCCACCTTCTGGAGTTCGGCTTGGGCGCCGAAGGGTTCTGCAACGATGAATGCGTCGATACGGCTGGTGGAGAGCGCGTTGACCATCTCGGGCGGGGCGAGCTCGATAATCTTCACGTCCTTCTCGGGATCGATCTGCTGGGCGAGGAGCAGTTTTCGCAGGAGGATGTTGTGCGTGGAGAGGCGATTGGGAATCGCGATGGTGCGTCCCTTGAGATCGGCTACGGAGGTGATGTCGGGGGAATTGCGCACGGTGAGCACCGAGCCGTTGCGGTGGCCGAGCAAGACGGCGTGGATGGGCACGCCCTTCTGGCGCAGGCTGATGCTGATCGGCGTGAGTGCGTAGGCACCATCGACGGCGCCGGCCTTGAGCGCCTCGGCGAGTTCGGCCCACGAGGAGAACTTCACCAACTGGAGGTCGAACTCCTTGAACTGCTCGCGGCCCTGCGCGATTACGGTGAGGTGGTCGGTGATCGGCAGGTGGCCGATTTTGAGTACGGGCTTGGCGGTATCGGCGGCCGAGGCCGGAAGCGCGAAGGCTACGAGGGCCGCGGCGAGCAGGCTGAGGCGGCGGAGTAGAGCGGAGGTTTTCATGGGTAGGTGGAAATTGGGTTCATTCGGCCCAGCCTAGGCGACGGCGGCGGACCTTCAGATCGTGGATGATGCGGGCTGCGAGCACGGCCGGGTCGGGATCGACGATCATCACGGAGCCGAGGATCGCGTGGGTGTCGCGGGCGAGGTAGCGCTGCACGTTTTCCGAGCCGAATACGGGCGCGGCTACACAGTGGTAGGAATTCAAACCGAGGAGACGGAAACTGAGCGCCGCGCCCACGCCCTTCTCGTTGGACCACTCGGGGCTGGAGAATGCGAAGGGCAGGGCGCGCATCGGCTGGCCGAGCGCGTCGGCCAGAGTGCGGAACAGGCCGGAGGCGCGGGCGTTGTCGAGGCATTCGCCCATGTGCCAGACGGGCGGTAACGGCTCCTTGAATCCGCCCAGCACGGTGCGCAGGCCGGGCCCGGACTGTTGCAACGCTTCGGCCCGGCAGAGGCCCAGCTTCATCAAGGGGAAGGAGGCGCAGCCGTTGGTGAGCAGGAGCACATCCTGGGCGATCAGCGCTTCGGCTACGTCGAGCACGGCCCGCTCGTAGAGCACCTTCGGGTTGCTGCAGCCCACGAGGTTGACGATGCCGCGGATACGGCCGGCCTTCACGTGCTCGGCGATCGCGGCGGCGGAGCCGAAATGCGCGATGACGTTTTCGATGGAGAAACCAACCTCGGCCTCGATCTTGGTGTCGGGCACGAAGCGCGGGCGGCCGGCGCGCTGCCCGTGGCGGCGGATGGCGGTGCCTACGATGCGCTCGCCCAGTTGGCGCACCTCCGAGAGGTTCGAGTGCTCGTGGTCGAAGGCGATATGGGTGGCCCCGGGCAGACGGCCGGAGTCGCTGGTGGTGACGACCTCGGTACCGAAGCACTTCGCCACGTCCATGATCGATGGATAGACGTCCTGGACGTCGGCCACCCAGAGGTCGAGCGCGCCGGTACCCAGCGCGAGCTCGGCGCCCATGGCGTTGGTCAATGGATGCACACCGCCCATGCGGTAGAGCGCGGAGAGGCCGGAGCAGCAGATGCCATAGAGGCGGATACCCTTGGCGCCGGCGGCCTCGGCCTGGCCGACGAACTCGGCGCGGCGGCTCGCCTCGACTATCGAGCCGACCATGACGGGCGAGTGGCCGTGAAGGGCGAGGCTTACGTAGCCATCTTCCAGGACGCCGAGGTTGGTCTCGATGCGGCTGCGCTTGGGCAGGCCGTAGAGGCAATCCATCGCGATGGCGGAGCCCACGACGCTCGTCCACGCGAAGGCGAGGCCGCAGCGCAGCATTTGCAGCATGAGGTTCTCCCAGTCGCCATCAGTGCCCGTACCCGTGCGGTGGAGCGCCTCGAAGACCTCATGGTAGGCACCGACAGGCAGGATACCGAGCTTGCGCCAGGTCTCGATACGCTCGGCCGGCGCGAGGGCGTGGAGAGTGCGATGGCCTTCGGGAATGGTGCGGGAGAGATCGGCGAGGAGGGCGTCGGCGATTTCCCCGGCGAGCTGCTTCACGTCTTTGCCAGCGGCGTCGAGTTTGAGCGCCTGCGCTACCTTGAGGACCTTCTCGTGGCCGAGGATGGGCAGGTCGAGTTTGCCCTCGGAGGCCCACTTGAGCGCGAGCATCACCTCGCGGCCGCGGGCGCCGTGGGAGGCCACGCCGGAGGCGACCCAGCGTAGGAGATTGCGTGCGACGATCACGTCGGCATCGGCGCCGCACACGCCGCGCGGACTCTTCGCGGTGACCTTGCACGGTCCCATGTTGCAGATACGGCAGCAGGTGCCCGCGAGGCCGAAACCGCATTGGGGTGTCTGGGCATCGAAGCGGTCGAAGCATGTCTCGCAGCCCTGCTCGGCCATGTGCGTGAGCATTTGGCGAACCGCTGGATCGGGCGTCTTGGCGACTACGTCGGCTTTTTTGGGGAACGTCTTCCGGTATGCTCCGAGGCCGGTGAGCGTAGGCATCGGGTGGAACGCGTCCTCTTCCCCGGGCAGGTGGGTGTGGTCGGGATGGTCCGGGTCGTGATGAAACCGGGCGCGCTCAAGGATCGCGGTACTGCGGCGGCGGCGAGGACTGGAGAGCGGATGCAGCATGGCGGGGGGATTCAGCCTGCGGTGGCGGGGGTGGCTGCCGAGGGGGCGGTCGTGGTCGGGCGCGCCCACTGGCGGCGCATGCGGGCCCATTGGGCGTCGCGGGTGCGCTCAATGGCGGCGAAGTCCTCGTCGCGCAGGTGGGCGAAGCGGGCCTGCTTCTCGAGGTAGGAGCGCACGGGCGTGAACTCGCGGGGGTCGCGGTTGAGGCGGTGTTCGCCGTTCTCGAATTCGGCGAGGTACCACAGGCCGCTGTCCACCGCCTCTTTGGCGAGTTCGATGGAGAGGTCGGTCTCGCACCCCCAGCCGGTGGGGCAGGGTGCGAAGACGTGGATATAGGCGGTGCCTTCGACGGTGGCGGCCTTGGCGACCTTGTTGATGAAATCCTGCGGGTAGCCGACGCTCGCCGTGGCCGCGTAGTCGATACCGTGGGCCGCCACGATTTCGAACATGTTCTTCTTCTGGGTGATGGAGCCGCGGATATGCTGGCCGGCCGGTGTGGTGGTGGTGCGGGCACCGAAGGGCGTGAGGCCGCTCTTCTGCACTCCGGTATTCATGTAGGCCTCGTTGTCGTAGCAGATGTAGAGGATGCGGTCGTGGCGGTCGATCGCACCGGAGAGCGCCTGCAGGCCGATGTCGGCCGTGCCGCCGTCGCCGGCGAAACCCACGGTATGGAAATCCTTCAGGCCGAGCGCGCGCGCCCCGGCGGCGACTCCGGCGAGCATCGAGGCGGTGCCGGGGAAGGTGGAGATGATGGCGTTGGTGCCGAACGCGAGCTGAGGATACACAAAGCCCACCGCCGACATGCAGCCGGCGGGAACGACGGTGAAGGTGCGCTCGCCGAGAACTTTCAGTGCCAGCCGCAGCGCGAGGCTGCCGCCGCAGCCGGCGCAGCCCTTGTGGCCGAAGAAGAACTCCCGCTCGGAGAGCGTCTTGGCGTTAGGCGGTTTGATCGGGCTCATCGGTGGCGACTCCAAGGTTGATGAAGAACACCCGCTGGGGTGGCGGTTGCAGGGCGGCGGCGGCGAGGCGGTCGAACATCGCGGCGATATCTGTCTTGGCGATGTCCCGTCCCCCGAGACCGGCTACGAAGTTGAGCGCCGGGGCGTTCTGGCCGGCCTGGGCGAGGGCGGAGACCACGTTGGTGAAGACGGTGCCCTCATAGCCCAGGGAGATGTTCTTCTCCAATACGCCGACGGCGGCGGCGCGGGCGGTGAGCGCGGCGAGTTCCTTCGCAGGGAAGGGGCGCAGGTAGCGCAGCTTCACGAGCCCGACCTTGCGGCCGTTGGCGCGAAGCTGGTCGACCACAATGCGCGCGGTGCCGGTGACGCTGCCTAGTGTGATGAGGAGCAACTCGGCGTCGGCGGCGCGGTAGCCTTCGAGCAGTCCGCCATAGGCGCGGCCGAAGCGCTGGCCGAAGGTGCGATCGACCTCGGTGGCGACGGCGGCGGCGTCGAGCAAGGCGCGGTGTTGTTGGTATTTGAACTCGGTGTAGTGCGCCGGGGTGGCGGTGAAGCCCATGTTGGTGGGCACCTCGAACGACATCTTGTTCGTCGTCTGGAACGGTGGGAGGAAGGCGTCGACGTCGGCCTGCGCGGGCACTTCGACCAGCTCGTAGGTGTGGGTAATGACAAAGCCGTCGATGTTGACCATCGTCGGGGTGAGCACTCTCGGGTGCTCGGCCACTGCGTAGGCCTGCAGGATCATGTCGAGCGCCTCCTGGGCGTCCTCGACATAGATCTGTATCCAGCCGCAATCCAGCAGCGAGAGCGAGTCGCGCTGGTCGTTGTAGATGTTCCAGGGCAGGGCGAGCGCGCGGTTGGCGTTCATCATCACCACCGGGAAGCGCCCGCCGCTGGCGTAGTGGAGGCACTCCGCCATGTAGAGCAGCCCCTGCGACGAGGTGGCGGTGAAGGTGCGTGCGCCCACGGCGCTGGCACCCATCGCCGCGGAGAGCGCGGAATGCTCGGACTCGACATTGAGGTATTCGCACTTCAACGAGCCGTCCTCGACCATCTCGGAGAGCCGCTCGACGGCGGTGGTCTGCGGGGTGATCGGGTAGGCGGAAATCACATGCGGGCGAGCGAGGCGCACGCCCAGGGCGATGGCGTCGTTGCCGGAGACGAAGACCTTGGTGGCGGCGGCGCTCATGCGGTGCCTCCGTCGATCATCGTGATCGCGTCGAATTTGCACTCGTGGGAGCAGATGCCGCAGCCTTTGCAGAAGTCGTAGTCGATGGATACCCGGTTGTTCTCGATCTTGGAGACCGTTCCCTCGGGGCAAACGAGGTAGCAGCGCAGGCAGCCGGTGCACTGGTTTACGTCGACGCGAGGAGTGGCGGTGCGCCAGCTCGCGAGCGTCTCGACCAGGTGGGCGGCTACATCGCAGGTGCCCGTAGGGAAATCGGCGAGATGCTTCGGAGCGAACGGCGGCTGGACCTTCGGGCGGCTCATGCGGCAACCCTCCCGGCTACGGCGGCGAACGACTCGCGCAAGAGCTCTATGTTCTTCTGGGCGATCTTGGGCTTGAGCTCGTGGGCGATGCCCTTCTCCGCAGAATCCAGCCGCACGATACCAGTGGCGGCCAGCAGCGCGCCCAGCATCGCGGTATTGGCGATCGGGCGGCCGAGGATACGGCGGGCCAGCGCGGTGGCGTCGAGGGCGACGATCTCGTGGCCGGCGGCCACGGCGGCGTATTTCTGCGGCTCGGCGGTATTGAGGATGAGCTTGCCGGCTGGGCGCAGACCGTCGGCGATGCGCGGGCCGGCGAGGGTTTCGTCGATCACCACAACGAAGTCGCAGGCGGTGACGGCGCTGCGGTCGGTGATTTTGCGATCGTCGATCCGGGTGAAGCCAAACACCGGTGCGCCGCGGCGTTCGGGGCCGAACGACGGGAAGGCCAGCGCGTGGCGCCCTTCGAAGAGCGCCGCGGCGAGCCCGAGCAACCGGGCGGCGGTGAAACCGCCCTGGCCGCCGCGCCCGTGCCAGCGCACCTCAATCATGCTGCCCCCTGGCCTTCTCGCGCAGCTTGAGCAGGCGCTCGCCGGCGGCGTTGAGTGTCTCGATACGTTTTGCGAAATGGAAGCGGATGAGGTGGTGGACCGGTTCGCGGAAGAAGCTGGAGCCAGGCACTCCGGCCACGCCCACCTCGCGGGTCAGCCATTCGGCGAAGGCGACATCGCTCTTCCAGCCGAACTCAGAGATGTCGACCATCACGTAGTAGGCGCCGTCGGGCTTGGTGTAGGTGAGGCCGGCGGCGTCGAGGTGCCGCAGGAGCACGGCGCGCATCTCGGTGTATTTGGCCTGCAGGTCGAGGTAGTAGGTGTCGGGCAACTCCAGCCCGGCTACGGCGGCCTCCTGCAAGGGAGCGGCGGCGCCCACCGTAAGGAAGTCGTGGACCTTGCGCGCGGTGTCGATGATGGCCGGCGGGGCGATCACGTAGCCCAGCCGCCAGCCGGTGATCGAGTAGGTCTTGGAGAGCGAACTGCACGAGATGGTGCGCTCGAACATGCCCGGCAGCGACGCGAAGTAGGTGTGCTGGTTCGGCGCGTAGAGGATGTGTTCGTACACTTCGTCGGTGATCACGAAGGTGTCGTGTTTCTCGGCGAGCTCGGCGATGAAGAGCAGCTCCTCGCGGGTGAAGACCTTGCCGGAGGGGTTCGACGGGTTGCAGAGGATGAGCGCCTTCGGCTTCTGCTCGAAGGCGCGGCGGAGTTCGTCGGGATCGAAGCCGAAGGTGGGCGGGCGCAGCGGCACGTAGATCGGCTCGGCGCCGGTGAGAATAGTATCCGCAACGTAGTTCTCGTAGAAGGGGGAGAAGACGATGACCTTGTCGCCCGGATTGCAGGCGGTCATCATCGCCACCATCATCGCCTCGGTGCTGCCGCAGGTGACGACCAGGTGGCGGTCGGGATCGATGGGCAGGCCCATGAAGCGCGACTGTTTGAGCGCGAGGGCCGTGCGGAAATTCTGGGCGCCCCAGGTCACCGCATATTGGTGAGGCCCATGGCGGGCGGCGCGCTCGGCGGCGGCGATCACCTCGGGCGGCGGGTCGAAGTCGGGAAAACCTTGCGACAAGTTGACGGCGCCATGGGCATTGGCGACGCGAGTCATCCGGCGGATGACGGATTCACCGAAATTGCGGGTACGAAGACTGGTCTGGGGCATGGAGGGCGGAGAGACGGAGGACGGATTAGGTCACAGAGGGCTCAGAGGGGGAGGAGGGCACGGAGGACGGATCGGAAGAGGGACGGACCACGGGCGGGAGCGCAGTGCGGGGTGGATGTGGGCGGCGGGTTTGAATTCAGATACCGGAGGCGCGGGCGGTTTCGGCGGCGCCGCGCAGGTCGACGAGGCGTTTGGCCTTGTGGGTGGCGCGGGGGAGCGTGGCGTCGGGGAGGATCTTCACGTTGGAAGGCTTCACGCCGGCGCGGAGCTTGATCTGGTTGGTGACCTGCCTGGCGAGGGACTCGCCCTCATGGGCGAAGTCGGCGGTGGCCTCGACCTCGACGTCGAAGCGAGTGAGGTGGTCCTTCTCGTAGACGGTGATGCGGTATTCGCCGGTGAGCGCGGGGATGCCGCGTACCACGAACTCCACGTCGCTCGGGAACACGTTTACCCCGGAGATGATGAACATGTCGTCGATGCGGCCCTGCACCACGAAGCGTGCGTGGGTGCGACCGCAGGCGCAGAGGCCGGGCAGGCGCGTGACGATGTCGCCGGTGCGGAAGCGGATCATGGGGCGGGCGGCCTTGAGCAGAGTAGTGAGAACCATCTCACCGGGAGTGCCGTCGGGGACGGGCTGCTGTGTTTGGGGATCGAGGACTTCGAGGAGGATCTGGTCCTCGACCAGGTGCAGGCCGTCCTTCTGGGCGCACATGCCGGCGCAGGCGCCGAAGATGTCGGAGAGGCCGTAGAAGTCGTAGAGATCGGCGCCCCAGATCTCTTCGATCGCCTTGCGGGTGGCGGGTATCGAGCCGCCGGGTTCACCGGCTACGATGATTTTGCGGATATGGAGGTCGCGGCGCGGATCGATGCCCTGCTTGAGCGCGGTCTCGCCCAGGTGCCAGGCGTAGGAGGGCGTGGTCCAGGTGATCGTGGGCTTGAACTGCTTCATGATGTAAAGCAGCCGGTCGGAGGGCATGGTGCCGCCCCAGATACAGAGTGCGCCGAGGTTTTGCGCTCCGATGACGTCGGGGCCGCCGACAAAGAGCGAGAAGTTGAGCGCGTGAATGTAGCGATCTTTCGGACGCATTCCGGCCGCCCAGAAGAGGCGCGACTCGGCGTTCTGGAAGTCGTCGAAATCCTTTTTCGTGAACGGGCTCAGCGTGGGCACGCCCGTGGAGCCGCTGGAGGCGGATACGAAGACAATCTCCTCCTCGGGCACCGCGAGCATGTCGCCCAGGTCGGGCACGGCCAACTGGCGGTCGCGCTCGACTTTCTTGTCGGTGAACGGGAAGCGCGCCAGGTCGGCGAGGTGGCGAAGATCGGCGGGCTTCACCCCCGCGGCGTCGAAGGACTGCCGGTAGTAAAGCGATCGCTGGTACGCGAAGGCTAGGTGCTCCTGCAGGCGCCGGAGCTGCAACTGCTCCAACTGCGGCCGGGGCAGCGTTTCGATTTCCTCTTCCCAATACGTGCGCGTGGACATGTCAGAGTTTCTCCCCGTTGAAGAGCCGCTTGTAGTAGAAGCCGCTCGTGTAGAGCGGGGCGGCCGGGTTGTGGCCGGTTACGCGGTCTTTTGTGATCAGCGTGGTGACCGGAGCGTCGGAGTGTTTGTTGAAGAGCGCGTCGTGCCCTACGCAAAGGCCGACGATGACGTTGAGGTCGGTCTTCTGGGCGTTGAGCAGGCGCGCCTGGAGCACCGGGTTGCAGATGGCTTCGAACGAGCCCTTCTTGATCTTGAGCGATTCGGGGATGCCGGCGTCGCACTTGTCGACCGAGCCGACCTTGCAGAGGACGGTGAACGGCGTGAGCCCGTGGGCCTTGAGGATCTTCACGAAGATCCGAGTCTCCTCGATGAGGCCGATGCAGGTGGCGATCCCGATACGCTTCGCCCCGAGTCGATTGGCGAAAGCGATCGTTTCCTCGACGCGCGTGAGCTTGCCGTAGTAGGTACCTTCGACCTCGGCGGCGGCGCGGGCGATGCGGCCGTCGAGGCTGCGGCCGCGATAGCGTGCGGCGGATTGGGCGACGGCGGCCTTGTCGGCGCCCTCGGTCAAGCAGAAGGCGGGGAAACGCTGGTCCTGGCGGTAGCAGTTGAGCAGGCCGCACTCGGAGCAGGAGAGCTGTTTCTTCGATGGCATGGGGTGGGGCGGTCAGCGCACCCAGAAGAGGGCACGGCGCTTGATGCGTTCGAGCAGTTCCATCGTGAGCAGCACGACTACGCTGGTGTAGAGGATTCCGGCTACCATGCGGGGGTAGTCGGCGTAGTCGGCGTAGAGTTGGATGAAGCGGCCCAGGCCGGCGTTGGCGCCGAAGAGCTCGGCGACCGTGAGCATGATGAACGAGAACACCAGGCCGACGCTCAGGCCGGAGAAGATGTGCGGCAGAGCGGAGGGGAAGACGACCCGGTGCAGGTATTCGCCGCGCCCCAGGCCGAGGATGCGGGCGTTGTCGCGGTAGCGCTGCGGCAGCGCGCCAGCGCCGGCTGCGGTATTGAGGAAAACAGGCCAGAAGGCGCCGATGAAGACGACAAACCCCGCCGCCGTGCGGAAGGTGGGCAGCAGCGCGATGGCGTAGGGAATGTAGATCGTGGGCGGGATGGGGGAGGCGAGCCGCGAGAAGGCGGAGAACATCCGGTGTAGGGCCGGTGTGGTGCCAACCAATAGGCCCCAGGCGATACCGACCAACGCCGCCAGCAGGTAGCCCGGCACAAGGATGAGGAACGAGGAGCCGGTGCCCTTGAGCAGCTCGGGCAGCGAAAGCCAGAGTGCCTTCAACGAAACCCAAGGCGACGGGAAGAGGTAGCTTCCGGCAAAGGGGAGCACACTTACGAGCTGCCAGAGCAGCAGCAGCCCGAGCAGGAACCACGCGCCCTCCCGGCCTTGGAGGAAACGCCAGGTGCGCAGCGGCCCGGCAGGGGTGGGGCTGTGCTGTGTTAGCGCGCTGGAGTCGGTGGCGAGCACGGAGGACTTGGATGCAAGGACGGATGGGGCGCTCATGTTAGATGCCATCTGCGTTGGAGGTGATGAGCGACTCGGCCTCGATGCGCTCGATGAGGTCCTCCTGGAAACGGTCGTCGATGCGCTGACGCAACGCGGCGAACTCGGGGGAGCGTACAAGCTCGCGGCGCTGGCGTGGGCGTGGGAAGGGGACGTCCAACTCCTGGATCACCCGGCCTGGTGTTGAGCCGAGCATCACGACCCGGTCGGAGAGGTAGAGCGCCTCCTCGATGTCGTGGGTGACAAAGACGACAGTCTTGCGCGGGCTGGACCCCGACCAGATGCCGAGGAGGAGATCCTGAAGCTTGGCGCGGTTGAGCGGGTCGAGGGCGCCGAAGGGCTCATCCATGAGCAGCACCGGCGAGCCCAGCGCGAAGGTGCGGGCGATGGCGCCGCGTTGCTGCATGCCGCCTGAGAGCTCGAAGGGGTATTTGCCCGTGGCTGCACCAAGGCCTACGAGGCCGAGGTATTCCTCGGCGAGGTTTTGGCGCTGCCCATGGTCGAATTCCGGATGCGCCTTGGACAGGGCGAGCACGATGTTTTGCGTCAGGCTCATCCACGGGAAGAGCGAGTAGTCCTGGAAGACGACTCCACGCTCTAGCGCCGGACCAGTGATGGCAGCGCCGCGCCAGGAGAGGGAACCGGATTTTGGCGACGCCAGGCCGGCGAGTAGGCGCAACAGCGTGGTCTTGCCGCAACCGCTGGGGCCCAGGAGGGAGACGAAGGTGCCTTCGGGAATCGACAGGGCGATGTCCTGGAGAATTGGGGTGCCGCCATAGGAGAAGTTGACGTGGTCAACTTGAAGTCCCGGCGCCGCGGTGGCGGTAGCGTGTGTCTTCGGAATACTCATGGGGATTCGCGCGGTGTGGCACCGGTCAGGCATGGGCGCTGAACGGGTTCCCGCGGGAGCGAACCGTGGCGGGAGGCGGCAAGTGGTGCGGCGCCGAGCTCCGGCGCCGCACCGATGGATCAGAGACGCCGGTTAGTGGCAGTGATGCAGTGCTTCGGCGGAGACGATCTGGACGGCGGAGTCCGGGGCGGTCAGTTCACTGACCTTGACGGCATCGCGCTCGGCGAAGGTCTTGAGGGCCTGTTTCCAGAACGCCTCGGAGGGCTGCTCGGCGGCGAGCTGCGTCAGGGCGGTGCGGTAAGGTGCAACGTCCACGAACGGAGTGATGTCGAGGGTGGACTCGACAAAGCCGCTCTTGAGCATCGTCTTCCAGAAAAGCACCACGCCGGTGAGGTTGGGATCACTGCTCTGGTCGAGGTAGCCTTCGTAGTAGGCGGATTTGATCAGGCCGCGGTCGAGTTTCAGGTACTTCGAGATGTCGTCGATGGTCTTCTCGTGGTTGCCCTGTGCGAAGAGCTCGGCGCGCAGGAAGGCGCGCAGGAAATGCACCCACACGGTGGGGCGATCCTGGAGCTCCTTCGTATTCACCGTAAGGCGGCAGCAGGGGTGGCCCGGCGAGAGCGAGCGGCTGCGGATGACGACCTTGAGCCCGGCCTGTTCGGCGCGGAGGTCGAAGGGTCCCCAGGTAACTCCGACATCAACCTGGCCCGACTTCACGGCTTCCTGCACGGCGGGCGGATTCTTGAGTTCGAAGATCTGAACGCCGGTCTTCCAGTCGAGCCCGGCCTGTTCGAGGGCGCCACGCAGCACTGCATCGCCGGTGGCCAGGCGCACGGTGGCGATCTTCTTCCCCTTGAGATCGGCTACCGACTTGATCGAGGGGGCGAGCTCGGGCGTGGTGATGAGGGATGCATCCTCACCCATCACACCGCCGATGATACGGATGTCGGCGCCCTTCGATACGTGGACCAGCGGGGCGGTGGTGCCGAAGGCACCCACATCCAGCTTGCCTGCACGCAGGGCGGCGAGGCCGTCGGCGGAGTTGGCGAACTCCACGAGTTCGACTTCGAGGCCTTCCTGTGCGAAGAAGCCCTCCTCCTGGGCGACGAAGAACTTCGCGTGGCCGGTGACGGGCAGGTGGCCTACGCGCAGATGGGTTTTCTCCTCGGCGGCGAGGGAGAGCGGTAACACCGCGGCGAGAAGCAGCAGCGTAGCGGAAAGTGTTTTCATAGTACGGAGTCCTTTGTCGGTTGTCGGCGCGCTCAGTAGGCGTAGCGAAGGCCCAGCGAGAGGACGTCCTGGGAGAACTCGCGGCCCGGGAAGGCGATCGCGTTGAGCTTGTTCTCGCCGTTGCTGTGGGCGTAGTCGGCGGTGAGAGCCACCTGCTTGTTGAAATCGTAGCGCAGACCGGCCGAGTAGGTGTAGAGCCAGTCCTTGCGGGTGGCGGGCAGGTCGTAGTCGGAACCGAGAGCACGGACGCCAAGGGAGGCGGAGAAGGCGGACGAGAACTTGTGCTTGTAGGCCAGAGCGTAGGCGCTGTCGCGGTAGGCGGTGACGCCCGTGCTGGAAACCCAATGCCAGATCTTGTTGGTGAAGGTGAGCGAGTCGGTTTTGGACACGTCGGCCGTGATCGAGCTTTCGGTGTAGAGCCAGGTGTGGTTCTTGCCGTTTATGCCGCTGTGGGCTCCGTCGGTGTAGGAGCGGTAATCCGGGCCGGCCTGAAGGTCGATCTTCAGCCACGGGGCGAGCTTGCCTTCAACGCCAACGAGGAAGCGGTTGTAGTCGCTGTTGTTTTGGACGAGCGACCAGGGCAGCGCGGCCTGCTTCTGCTTGCCGTAGCGGTAGCCGGCCCAGAGCGAGACGTCCTTGGTGGCCTTGTAGCCGATGTCGGCACCGATGTTGAGGTCCTGGCGGTCAACGTAGTTCTGCCAACCGGCGTAGCTGCCGACGGGCTGGCGTAACTGCGTCTTAAGATCGTAGTACAGTACCGAAGCGACGGTGCGGAAGAAATAGGGACTCTCGTTGTCGAAGCGGAGGATTGCCTTGGCGCGGTCCTGGAACTGCTCCTTGCGCTCGCGGGAGCTGGCGGTGCCGTAGGCGCTAGTCAGGCCGTATTGGATCGTTGCGGATTTGCCGTCGACGTAGATGAAGGAGTTGTCGAGGGCGAAGGAGACGCCGCCGGACTTGCCCTTGAGCTGCTGGGTGAAGTTGTGGCGCTGGTTGGTCTCGGTAGTGGCCGAGTGGTAGAAGGCGTAGTCGCCTGCGTAACCAAAGCTAAAGGCTGAGATCGCGGAGTCCTTATCCAGGCCGAAGGCGGGGCGGAGGTTGAAGCCGACTTTCGGGCTAACGGTGGTGACCCATGAGCTGACATTGGCGAGCTCAGGGAGGCCGGCGAGGGCGGGGTTGCGCTCGGTACCAAAGACGCTCGAGTCGTGCGCCTCTTTGACCGTGATCGAGAGTTCGGACAGGAAGTCCGGTTTCTCGGCGTAGCTGGCGATGGTGAAGCCAGCGCTGGCGGCGAGGGCGATGAGACGGGGTGCGAGGCGGAATAGGCTGCTATTCGGGGCGGACTTGGCGGACGAACGCTTGGGCAAGTGAGAGGATGTCATTGTAGTCAGAGGGAATCATGGTCGGGTCTCCAGTTGTCTGGTCGTTGATGGATAGTGAATTATCTCCGCTTGTGGCGGTCGATTTCCACTAAAGCATACCGGAAAGGTACGGTATGCAAGGCTGAAATTAAACAAGTTAGGTAAAGTAAGCAGGTATTCTGGGTTTCCCCGTTTCGCGGCCCGCCCGTTGCCCCGCGCAAGGCTGAAGTTTGGGGCCGCCTAGGCCCCGACCCCGCAGCGCCCTAGCACCCCAAAAACGGCGCTCTCGTATTGGCCAAGCGTGCTTGCGAATCAGTACGCAGTAGCCGCTTTCGGCAGGCGGCATCGAGACGATTTCGGGCCGCCCGTGGATGGGCTTTCCGGTGACGTTGTAGGGCCGTCATCTCTGCGGGATAGCAGATACGTTGCGGCCCAAGTGGCTGCATCCACAACGCTCTCATCTTAACGGGTGAGGATCTCCGTGGCCTTCGCGAGGTTGAGTCGGCCCTCTGCGGTGAAGGAATCGGCAGCAGTGCCGTATTTCTGATGGTCCTGCCGGCGGCGGACGATCTCTGGCTCAGCGGCTGCACGGGTGGTGGAGCAAAGGTGCCGCGGTCAGTCCTACCGTTCTTTGAAGTCCGGGATCTGCAGCGGAGAGCCATTGTCGCGGAGGTTTGAGGCCAGCAGCCCCACGTGCGTACGAAGCCGCTTAATGTGCTTCGGTTTCCATTTCCGGGTGACAAGTGCAACCCGCTTGCAACGCAACCAGCCTTCAACCCCGCTGTCCTCTCTTAAGTCGTTGTCCATCACTGGAGCCGGGAAAGGGGATCGAACCCTCGACCTACGGTTTACGAAACCGTTGCTCTACCACTGAGCTATCCCGGCGTCACAGAGAGGGTTCAGGTTGAGAAGGCCTCAGCGGTGATTCAAGCGCAAAGAAACATCTCATTTCTGAAAGGCTGGAACAGCAGGTGGGCCTTTTCGGACTGTTCCCGGCCTGTGTCAGGCGGCCGGGTGTTGGATGTCATGGGGGGAGGCAGCTCGCCTGCTGCGTTATCCGAACAATCCCTCTCCCTGGATTTCCGCGTGTTTTTTGAGGGGGGAAATTGCGGCCCGGCCAACGAGGCGGGAAGCCGCTTCGGGCGTTGTTTGTTGGTATTTGTCGCGTCGGTGGATACTGCGAGCAGGGCAGCGCGGGCCGGTGCCGTTGCGATTTTCTATCCAAGCCTGGCCCAAACAATTGGGCTTCCCCGTCTCGCCCACCCGGTGCACTAACTTCCTTCCACAAAGGCGACCACAACGGTGATGTTGTCGGGTCCACCTGCGGCGTTGGCCAGAGACACGAGCGCCTGTGCCGCAGTGGCGGGCGATGTCGCGCTGGCGAGCGCATCGCGGATCGCCTGAGGTAGCACCGGCTTGGTGAGCCCGTCGGTGCAAAGCAGCAACCGGTCGCCCGCCTGTAGGTCGGTTTCGCGCACGTCGATCTCGGGCAAGCGGGGAAGCCCGAGACAGGAGGTGAGCGCGTGCTCGGCGCGGGCAGGCATCGGTAGCCAGTGCCCGGCGGCGCGGCGGGCGCGGATCTCGCTGGCGACGGTGTGCTCGCAGGTGAGCTGTTCCAGGAGGCCGGCGCGCAGGCGGAGGAGTGCGGAGTCGCCCACATGGGCGATGTGTAGGCGGCCCGCGTGGATACGGGCGATGGTCAATGTGCTGCCGATACCGGTTGCGGGGCTGAGTTGCCCGCCAAGAGCGGCGACCTCGCGGTTGACCGAGTGCAGCAGCTTGCTCCACGCCGCGGGCTGCTCGGGCGCGCTCTCCTGTAGGTGTGCGGCGAGTGCATCGAGGGCGGCCTGCGCGGCCTCTTCACCGAAGGGCATGCCGCCCATGCCGTCGGCCACGGCGGCGAGTTGCAGCTCCTCGTGCACGCACCAGCGGTCCTGGTTGCTGGTACGGCGGCGGCCGATGTCGGAACATCCGGCGAAGGCGGGGCGCAGGGGCATGCTCGAAGAGCTATGGCCGGGGTGGGGGATTGTCGAGCGGCCGCAAGCCTCGGGGGGCCGGGGCGGCCAGGCCAACTACTCTACGTTGGCTATCTGCTCGCGGATACGCTCGAGCTCGTTCTTGGCCTCGATGACGAGCTTGGCGATGGTGAGGTCGTTGGCTTTGGCGCCGGAGGTGTTCACCTCGCGGCCGAGTTCCTGAAGGATGAACTCGGACTTGCGGCCGATCTCGGCGTCGCTGCGCAGGAGGGCGTCGAGTTGGTCGAGATGGCTGCGGGCGCGGGTGATCTCCTCGGTGATGTCGCAACGGTCCGCGAAGAGTGCGATCTCCTTGAGTACGCGCTCGTCGCTCAGGTCGACGGTAAGCCCGGCTTCGCGCAGGCGACGCAGGAGGTTTTCGCGGTAGACGGCGGTGACCTGGGGGGCGCGCTCGGCGATGCTGGCGAAGAACTGGCGCAGCAGGGCGACGCGGGCGGAGAGGTCGGCAAGCAGGGCGGCGCCTTCGCGGGCGCGCATGGTCACGAAGCTGGCTAGGGCTTCCTCGACGATGGCGAGCAGCGCGGGCTGGGCGGTCTCGGTCGGCGGCAGTTCGCGGCTGTTGCGCAGGCTGGCGGTGATCTGCCAGAGCAGGGCGGCGTCGGGGGCGAAGGGCAGGGCGCGTTTGGCGGCGATGGCGGACAGGTGGTCGAGCGCGCGGCCGACAGCGGCCTCGTCGGGTAGGCCTTCGGCGCGGCCCTCGGGGGCGCGCACGGCGACGGCCACCGAGATGCGGCCTCGTGATGCCAAGGTGCGGACACGGTCGGCGATGAGTGTTTCCAGTGCGCGCCACTCGTCGGGCAGGCCCACGGCGATCTCAAGGCCGCGACGGTTGACCGAGGAGATCTGTACTGAGAGCTCGTGGTTGGCGAAGGGGGCCGCCGCGCGCCCGAAACCGGTCATGCTTTTCATCGGAGAAGTAACAAGTGCCAAGTGACCAAGTGCCAAGGACCAAAGACGGAAGGATCAAGGACCAAAGGGGGAAGAACCGAGAGCCAAGTGACAAAGACCAAGGACCAAGTACCAAGGGACAAGGGACAAGTACCAAGGAACAAGGGACAAGCCGGCTATCCGCCGGTGTCGTCCTTTGCGGCGATGGCGGATAGGATGCGCTTCAATTCGCCCGCTTCGTCGATGAGGAGGTTGCGTTCCGCGTTTAAAGGATCGGTGTTGGCAATCTGCAGGAGGCGCAACCAGAGCGCGGATTCACGGGCCTCTTTCCGGCTGATTTTGATGCGGTAGAAGAAATCCTTCCGGCTCACGCCTTCCTGCGCTTCGAGGTAGTTCGCGGCCACGGAGCCACTGGGGCGGATGACCTGTTTGCCGTCGGACCAGTTGGCGGGTGTCGATGGCAGGCGGTTGACGAAGCGACGCACAGACTCGGCGAAGCGAAAAGTCGTTCGGCCAAGTCACGTGGCTCGTCGCTCATTGGGTTGTCGGCCCAGTTACTTGTCACTTGAAACTTGTCACTTCCTGCTCGCTCCCAGCATTGCGGCCACCTGCTGCACGTCCTTGTCGCCGCGGCCGCTGAGGTTGACGATGATCACCTTGTCCTTGGAGAGCTCGGCGGCGCGCTTGAGGCCGAAGGCGAGGGCGTGGGTGGACTCCAGGGCGGGAATGATGCCCTCCAGGCGCGAGCAGAGCTGGAAGGTGGCGAGCACCTCGTCGTCGGTGGCGTAGGCGAACTCGATACGGCCGCGCTCGTGGTAGAAGGCGTGCTCGGGGCCCACGGCGGCGTAGTCGAGACCGGCGGATACGGAGTGGGTGGGCTCGATCTGGCCGTCGGCGTCCTGGAGCAGGAAGGTTTTGCAGCCCTGGAGCACGCCCAGGCGCCCGCCGGCGAAGCGTGCGGCGTGTTCACCGCGGGAGATGCCGTGGCCGCCGGCTTCGACGCCGGTCATGCGTACGCCCGGCTCCTCAAGGAACTCGAAGAAGAGGCCGATGGCGTTGCTGCCCCCGCCCACGCAGGCGACGAGCTCGTCGGGCAGGCGGCCCTCGCGCTCCAGTATCTGGGCACGGGCCTCCTGGCCGATCACTCGGTGGAAATCGCGCACCATCTTCGGATACGGGTGCGGGCCGTAGGCGGTGCCCAGCACGTAGTGGGTGCTGCGGACATTGGTGACCCAGTCGCGCAGGGCCTCGTTGACGGCCTCTTTCAGGGTCTTCTGGCCGGCGTCGACACTGCGGACCTCTGCCCCCATCAAGCGCATACGGAAGACGTTCAGGGCCTGGCGCTCCATATCGACGGCGCCCATGTACACCACGCATTCGAGCCCGAACTTGGCGCAGGCGGCGGCGGTGGCCACTCCGTGCTGGCCGGCACCGGTCTCGGCGATGATGCGCTTCTTGCCCATGCGGCGGGCGAGCAGGACCTGGGCGAGGGCGTTGTTGATTTTGTGGGCGCCGGTGTGGAGGAGGTCCTCGCGTTTGAGGTAGATCTTGGCGCCTCCGCAGTGGGCGGTGAGGCGCTCGGCGAAGGTGAGTTGGGTGGGGCGGCCGGCGAATTCCTTGAGGTGCTGGCGCAGTTCGTTCTGAAAGGCGGGGGCAACGCGGGCCTGCTCGTAGGCGCGCTCCAACTCCTGCAGTGCGGTCATGAGTGTCTCCGGGACATAGACACCTCCGAAGGGGCCGAAATGGCCGGCGGCGTCGGGCAGTGAAAGGCGGTCGAGCGGGGAGGGCGCTTGGGCGGAGGACATCGAGGACAGGCAAGGGGAGCGGGCGGCGCTTGGCAACTCCGCGGGTGGGGCACGCGCAGGTTGGCAGGCGAGATGCCGGGTCCACGGAGCACGTCGTGCGTGGTTGGGGAGGGGCCGAAGGGTTCGATGGGAGCGGATGTTGGGGCCGGTTGCGGCACAATTCCCGCTGCGTGGGCGGCGGGCAGCGGCCGGGCAGAAATTGCACCTGGCTTCGGTTCGGGATCCCTGTCGACAGGCTTCAGGGGCCCGGCAAGCGTTGCCATGCATGCAGGCAGGTTTTGCCTGATCGACCGGGTGGGCGAGTGGGCGATGCTGGAAACCAAGCGCTTGCGCCAGTGGCACTCCCTTTGCATTGGGCCTCCCGCCATGCAAGCCCAGGGTCGTAGAACGCAACCCGAGGTTCCCTCCTCCCCTCCAGCCGAAGCCGGTTCGTCTTATCGCTTTCTTGTCCGCACTGCGGAAGAAGCGGTTGGGGCGATCCGTAATCAGTTGGGCGAGGACGCGCGAGTGGTCTCGGTGCGTTCGGTCAAGGCCGGTGGGTTCATGGGCCTGATGGGCAACACCCGCTTGGAAGTGATCGCGCAGGT
>CAJCBL010000280.1 GCA_903960515.1 uncultured Verrucomicrobiota bacterium | reverse complement strand
CGCCGGCACCACCCAGACAAACCACACCAGGCTTTTGATTACGCCGGCGGCGGCGCCGCAGAGCGCGCACAACAGCAGCCAGCGCCACTGGCGGCGTTGCATCGTGCGCACGAAGGCCACCAGGAACCAGGCGGAGAACAGCAGCGCCATGGGGTCGATGAGCACGGCCCGCGCGTAGAAGATGTAGACTGGGCAGACCAGGGTGACGGCCAGCGCAAGCAGGCGGCGGGGGCGGCCCAGCCCGAGGTGCCCGAGAAGCAGGTACAGCGCCGGAAGGGTGAGGTAGAAACACGCCAGCGAGATGGCGCGCGCCGCCTGGAACTGGGGCAGGTGGGTGGCGCGGCTGAGCGCGACCACGCCCCATTCGTAGAGGGGAAATTCCAGCGGGAGCACCCAGGGCTTGCCCAGGATCGGCACAGAGTAGTCGAGGGAGAAGTTGTTCTCCTTATCGATGTAGTAGCTGATCAGCGCCGTCTGGGTTTGGCGGAACTCGTGGCCGGCCATGAACTGGAAGCTCCAGTTCATCGTGGCGTAATGGAAGTGCGCGGTCAGCGCCGCGCAAAACAGCACGATCAGGAAGGCGTTGAGGCGCCTGTCGGAGGTGGATGGAGCCATGTCGAGGGTTGCGGCGGGCGCGGCGGGTTCCCCCGGTTCTGGCGCCTGGGTTTGTTGCAGGTGAGCGGGATGGGTTATGCGGCCCACTCGGCGAAGTCCACAGAAGAGTAATACCGCATGGGGCCCTCCCGAAACCGGGGCCAAGCGCGCCGCTACCTCGGCGGCGGCGCGGCTCCCGGTGCAACTTGAAGCGGGTGCGCCCACGCCCCGGCGCTGTGCCCGGAGGTTGGTGGCGCCATCCCGCGTGACGAGCCCGACCGTTTGCCTTCACGGCCGTGAGGGCAAACGGTCGGGCTCGGGCGCAGAAGCATGCCGCTGCCGATATCCGCCGGCACCCACCGGTACCCGCCGGTGCCCTCCGGCCCGATGGCGGGCACTACGGGCCCGCCGTTTGAGGCTCCCGAATACCCGCCCATCGTCCTCAAACTTCACTGCCAAATGCACCCCTCGATGGTTTTGATCGGAGTCCACGCTTGACACACCCCGGCGTTTTTGAGTTCTCACCCCTTCCTTAGATCCAATTTACGTCATGGCCAACACCACATCCGCAATCAAGGCCGCCCGCCAGGCCCTCCGCCGGCAGGACCGCAACAACATCGTCAAGTCCCGCTTGAAGACGCTCTCGCGCAAGCTCGCGAAGCTCACAACCGAGGGCAAGACCGATGAGGCGCGCGTCGTCGCTGTCGATTTCATCTCCGCCCTCGACAAGGCTTCCAAGAGCAATGTCGTTCACAAGAACGTCGTCGCCCGTCAGAAGTCCAAGCTGAGCAAGCTCGTCTTGGTCAAGGCTACGGCCTGAGTCGCTCCGCTCCGGAGCAGTTTCCGCCCTCACGCGCTACCGCGTGGGGGTTTTGTTTTTTCTTGGGCGGCAACGGGCGGTCAGCCTCCACCCGGCTCCCGCCCCAACTCGCACCAACCGCAGTAGCCTATCCGCCATGTCAGCCGACGATTTCCTCAGCTTCCCGCCCGACACGCTCGACCGTGAACCGCTGCGGTTGCCCATTGTTGCACGCGGCCCGGCCTGGCTGGCGCTGGCCAAACCTGCCGGCATCCCCTGCGTCACCGACCCGTGGATTCCCCGCTCGTCCGACTTGGTGCGCGAGGTGCGCCGGCAGTTGCGCGACGGCAAGCCCCAGCTCGCCCGCCTGGGCATCGAGGCCTTCCACTGTATCGTGGGACCGGACCTCGTAGCCTCGGGCCTGGTGCTCTGCGGTACCACCGACGCCGAGGGCGCCCGCCTCTCCAACGCCCTTGGCTCGGCACAGGTGGAGCTCACCTACCGCTTCGTAACCATGGGCCGCCCGGCCGAGACGGAGATCGTCTGCGAGCTGCCGATCGCGCCGCACGACTCCCAACCGCGGATGCTCGTCTCGCATACGACCGGCAAGAAGACGGTCACCCGCTTCAACCTTGAGCAACGGTTCCGCGGCTACGCGGTGTGGACGGCCACCACGACCTTCGATCGGCTCCACCAGATCCGCCTGCACGCCGCCGAGAGCGGCCTGCCGATCATGGGCGAGTCGCGCTACGCGAAGGTGGCCTCGGTGATGCTTTCCGAAATCAAGCGCGACTACCGCGCCTCGCCCCGCCGCCCCGAGGAGCCCATCTATGGCGAGCTCGCGTTGCATCTGGCGCGTATCGTCTTCCCCGGTGCCGACGGGCAGCCGGTGACCGTCGAGGCGCCGTTGCCCAAGGCTTTCGGCGTGCTGCTCAAGCGCTTCGCCGAGCACCTGGCGATCTGAGCGGTGGGCATGCGATCGCGCTGCTTTTCGCTCTGGCAGCGCACGAACTCCGGAGTCCGTCGTAGGAGCGTGCTTGCACGCGATCTGCGCGTCGCCGTGCCCACTTCATCGCGAGCAAGCTCGCTCCTACGGCGGAATGGTTCCGCCTTGGGTTCGCCGCCATAGCGGCGTCGGTAGTCGACGGGCACTCTCCGTGTCTCTGATTTCTGGGTTCCGGTCTTTGGAGCGCGGGTACCGGCCGGGAGCGGAGCTGGGCTTGCGGCCGGCGAGGAGCGTAAAGCCCGGGCTGCCGGCCGGGCATCGCAAGCGTTCTTGGCCTGCGCGCTCTCGACATCGGCAGGGTTTCGTTTTCCATCGCCCCACTCTATGAGCGCCGCGCGTTTCACCTTCATCTGCGGCCCCGACGACTTCATCGTGGGCCGGCTCGGCAAGGACCGGTTCACCGCCCTGGCGGCCGATGCCGCCGACGACTTCTCCCGTGAGATCATCAGCGGCTTCGCCAACAACGTGGGCGAGGTCGAGGCCTCCATTAACCGTTTCCGCGACGCCGTGCAGACGCTGGGCCTTTTCGGCGGACGCCGGTACGTGTGGCTCAAGGACGTGAACTTTCTCGCCGATACGGTGACGGGCCGCTCCGAGAGCACCCTGGCGCAGGTGGAGGAGCTCAAGACCATCCTCGCCGGCCTCGACCCTGAGCAGGTGGGAGTGCTGGTTACCGCTGCGCCGGTGGACCGGCGGCGGGCGTTCCCCAAGTGGGTGGAGGGTAACTCGGACTTCACCCTAGCCGGCGGCGATTCGGGCGACGAGGCGTCGCTACAGCAGGTGGCGCTGGGCGAGGCGAAGGTGCAGGGGGTGCAGTTTGGCGAAGAGGCGCTGCCGGTGCTCCTCGCGAAGGTCGGCAGCAATTCGCGACTGCTGGTGGAGGAGGTGCGCAAGCTCGCGTCCTATGTGGGCGGCGACGGCGCCACCATCAAGGAGGCCGATGTGGCCGACCTTGTGGCCAACACAGCCGAGGGCGATTTCTTCGAGGCGGCGGAGGCGTTTTTCTCCGGCAACCTGCAGTGGACGCTGGAGGCGCTGCACCGGCATTTCTTTGCTGGCGGCGATGCGCGGCCCGTCCTCTCCTCGCTGCAAAACCGCAACCGGCTGCTCATCCAGGTGAAGATGCTCATCGACGCCGGCGAGATCCGCCTCGGGGCCGGCGGGCTCGACAAGGCCGGTTTCGCTAAGGCGCAGCAGACGTATGGCAAAGCCTTTGGCGACCTCACCGAGAAGTCGTCCTGCAACATCTTCACCCAGAATCTCTGGTATCTCGGAAAATTGGCGACGTCCTCGAAGATGCCATCGCTCAAGCGGATGATTGACAACCAGCAGGAGTTCTATGCCGCCTTTCAGCGGCTCCTCGACCGCCCCGGAGACCAGGAGGAGATGTTGCGCGAGATGGCTGTGCGCTGCCTGGGCTGAGGCTGGGGTATTATTTGGCTGGATTGGTCCGATCGGCCGGATCCGACCGATCGGTCCGATATCGCGCCCACCGCCCCCCGCCGCGCTTGCGGGATTGTCAGCCCTCGGGCGATCCGCTCTCGTTTGCCCCCGTGCCCGCCAATCCCACCAAGAAACGCTCCGCCTCCCTTTCCGCGCCGGTCCAGGCCGTACCCACGGCTTCGGCACCCTCAGTAGCCGTTGCCAAGGAGGGTGCTCCTGCGCAGGCCACTGCCGCCCCCGCGCTGGTGATCCCCAACGTGCTCGCCGAGCGCTACGCCTCCGCGGCATTGCGCACGATCTGGTCGGGCGAAGGCCGTATCCTGCTGGAGCGCGATTTCTGGGTCGCGGTGATGAAGGCGCAGCGCGACCTGGGCGTGTCGATACCTGCGGAGGCGATCCGCGACTACGAGCGGGTGAAGGGCAACATCGACCTCGCCTCCATCGCCGCCCGCGAGCGCGCCACCCTGCACGACGTGAAGGCGCGCATCGAGGAGTTCTCCGACCTGGCCGGCCACCAGTGCATCCACTTGGGCCTCACCAGCCGCGATCTCACCGAGAACGTCGAGCAGCTCCAGGTGCAGCGCAGCCTGCGCATCGTGCGCGACAAGGTGGTGGCCGCCCTCGCCGGCCTCTCCGCCCGCGCCGAGACTTTCCGCGATGTGATGATCACCGGCCGCACCCACAACGTGCCCGCCCAGCCGACCACCCTCGGCAAGCGCATCGCGATGTTCGGCCAGGAGCTGCTGCTCGCCTTCGATCGCCTGGAAAACCTGATGGAACGGTATCCGGTGCGCGGGCTCAAGGGGGCCGTGGGCACCCAGCTCGACCAGCTCACACTGCTGGGCGGCCGCGCCGACCGTGTGGACGAGCTGGAGTCGCGCGTGGTCAAGCATCTCGGCTTCAAGGCTACGCTAGGGGCGGTCGGGCAGGTTTATCCCCGCAGCCTCGACCACGAAGTGGTTACCGCGCTCGGGCAGATCGCCGCTGCGGCCTCCAGTTTCGCCATCACCCTGCGGCTCATGGCCGGGCAGGGGCTGCTCACCGAGGGTTTCCAGAAGGGACAGGTCGGTTCGTCGGCGATGCCGCACAAGGTCAACGCCCGCAACTGCGAGCGCATCTGCGGTTTCCATACCATTCTCCAGGGCCTGGCGGTGATGACCGGCGGTCTCTCCGGCCACCAGTGGAACGAAGGCGACGTATCCTGCTCGGTGGTGCGCCGTGTCGCGTTGCCGGATTCGTTCTTCGCCATCGACGGGCTGCTTGAGACCTTCCTCACCGTGCTGGCCCGCATGGATGTGTTCCCCGCCGCCATCGCCGCCGAGAACGAGCGCAACCTGCCCTTCCTCGCCACGACCACCATCCTCATGGAGGCGGTGAAGGCGGGTGCCGGCCGCGAGACCGCGCACGAGGCGATCAAGGAGCACGCGCTGGCCGCGGCCAAGGCCATCCGCGACGGCGGAGCGTCCAATGCCGATGGCGACATGCTTGAGCGGCTCGCCGGCGACAAGCGCCTGGGGCTCTCGAAGAAGGCGCTGCGCGCGATCCTCTCGGAGAACGAGCGTTTTGTGGGAGCGGCGCCTCACCAGGTCGACGCCTTCGTCGCTCAAGTGAAACCGATTCTGCGCCGCCACGCCAAAGCCGTAGCCTACGAGCCCGCGCCGCTGCTCTGACTCTAAGTCGCGTTCAAGATGAGACCAATGCCGTGCCGTGTAGGAGCGTGCTTGCACGCGATAGGGGCTCATCTTGAGAGCGAACTGGAGTGAGCGGTGGCCACGTTGCTCCAGGGAGCGCCGAGCTCCAGCTCGGCCTCTCTCGGGGGAGATATTTCGCCCACCGGCCCAATTTTGGCGCTTTCTAATCTGGGGCCGGCCGATCATATACAACCGATACCTGTGTAGGCGCAAGTGGGGCTTGCCTACCTGCGTTGATAAGAGCATCGAGCTGGCGATATCAAAACGCACAGTGATTTCGGACGCCCCGCGACCATAAAACACCGATTTCGTGGTAGTGCGCTAGTGTATATTGCGCTAGTCGCGACATGACTATATGGCGGCGAGATTGCGGGGGAAGGCGGGAAGTTCGCCAGGCTTGACGAGAATATCTTCGTCAAAGCCGGAACATGCTGCGTTTCAATTGATTGTTATGTGGATCTGAGATCGTCCGTAAATGGGGTCACCATCAAGTCAGGGATATCGGGAACCCGTGAGTGGGTGGGGCGGGCCCGAAGTGTTGCGGAAACCATTTTGCTGAGGAAAAGCGACAAGGAAGTCCTTCAGCCGGAAGGGGAACGCAAGGGCTGCGTTATGATTCGTTTCCGGCCAGACCGGGTAGAAGTGCTGGATTTGGACACCTCTGATGGCTGCTATTTTCGCCGTAGGTGATGGGCATAAAGCCGGTGTAGTGGCAGCCGTAGGGAAGCGGCTCCCGCCGCCAGAGGCTTCCCACGACCACGCGCCGACTATGCACAGCATGGGGCGCTGGCCGGCCTGGGTATCTGCGCGAGCGGCTCAGTCCACGACCTGTTGGTAGATCTTCACCTCGTTGGCGCCTCTGTTGACCACGGTGTCGCTGTAGAGGAGTCGCTATGCTTCGGCGTCCTGCTTCAGCCAGGCATTGAAGAAGTGCGTCTCCCAGGTTTCGACATCGGGCCATGCTGTATCCGTCAGTATGTGTCTTTCGCCGAGCAGTTTGAAGGCTGAGCGGGTACCCGACATCAGCCGGAGTGCCTTTTCGAGGTTCTTCGCTGGGGCTCGGTGATCGTTTCCAGCGCAAATCGCCAGGAACGGAGTGTGAACCGATTTCAGGCCTGCGAAGTCAGAGCCGAACGGGTGTTGCCAAAATGCCCCGACAAATGGCACGAGCGCGAAGCCTGCTTTGATCCGAGGGTCGGCCGCAGAAATGAGTGGCTCCGTGGTCTGTCCGCCCATCGAGGCGAGGATCGTATAGCCTCCCATGCTAGAGCCGGAGACCCCGATTCGCCTGTGGTCGATGGCCGCAGTAAATGCCGGATGCGCGAGCAGAAAGTCCATCGCCGCCCGCAGCTCAAGGGGGCGCACCCGAAACGATCCGAAGGGGCCGAAGCGGCCGTCACCATGAAAGATGCTCACTACGATATAGCCGTGGGAGGCGAGGAATTTGATCCGCCCGAGGTCCCAGAGCCCATGGGTATTGTAGCCGCTGGAATAAAATACGACCGGATACCTCGCGGTGGGATCGGCGAAGATCGGTTTTTCCCCGCTGCGCTGCATATGCGGAATAATTCGGTCGCCGGTGTTCGTGTACGGTACCATATAGTCCGGCCGTGGATTATCCGCTGGTGTGGGATACGCGATAAGCAGTACCAGCGGGATGCGTGTTCCGGCAGCGGCGGCGAACACCCGTTTGTCGCTCGGAACTTCTGCGTGGGCAATGAGTACGTCGCCGGGCTGCTTCAAAATTCCAGACACATAGCATGAGTGCCGGCCCCGTTTGCCCAGTAGATAATCCTCCAGTGGCCGGTCCGCAGGGACGTCGAGTTCCAGATTGGTGCACGCCACGGCGCACGGCCCCGGTGGCAGCGGCTCGACAACCTCGGCCGCGCGAATGACTGTGACGAGGACAATGGAGAGCCAGAGTCCGCCAACAAAGCGCACTAGCATGGGATAACAGCGGTTCGGGTTCACAGTGTACTCGAGTGGGAATGGCGATCAGGTGCCGGTGTGCTCGCCCTGATAATGCGTAGCTTCGTGGTATAGGGCGAGTCAAATTGCTGCGGTGTATGGTGTATTTACTGGTGGCCAGCTCGTTAGGTGGCCGAAAATCGACAAGGAAGTCCTTCAGCCGGAAGCGGAACGCAAGGGCTGCGTTATGATTCGTTTTCGTCCAGACCGGGTGGAAGTGCTGGATTTGGACACCTCTGATGGCTGCTATTTTCGACGCAGGTGATGCGCGCAAAGCCGTTGTGGAAGCAGATAGGGCAGGGCAGTTTTGACGCTTCGCGCGCTATGCATTCCCAGCGATTTTCGAAAAGTTGCGAGGAAGGTAGCGGGTAGTGGGAGTGCGGGCGGCGGGCCCAGGGCCAGTTCGCTTTCAAGATTAGGCCATCGCGTGCGTGCACGCTTATATGACGCCAGGAATGCGCGGATCGGATGTAGGAGCGAGCTTGCTCGCGATCCCGGTGCGAGCCGGTCCGGACACAAGGTCCGTCCCTCGAATGGAACTGAAACGGGATGATGCCGACCGCGTGCAAGCAAGCTCCTGCGCCGGAGTGCATGCCAGGGTGAGCGGGTGGCTCTGCCTATCGCAATCGCAAGCCGGCAATCCAAAATCAAAAATGACCTGAAGCCCTTCGCGCTTCAGCCACGCGGAATCTCGTAGCTGAGCGCCGAAGTCGTTCAGCCGCCGGACGCAGGCGGTGCCCCTGCGCCATCCCTCCGGAAGCGCTTCGCGGTTCTGCTACGTGGAGCAGGAAGGGGAATGCTGAAGGCTGAATACTCAGGAAACTCCGCAAGCCGCACTCCGAATTCCACAATGCCCCGAAAGCGCTTCGTGCTTCAGCTACACGGAGGAGGCAATTCTCCGCGCAATCGCAAAGCGGCCATCCCAAATCGAAAATGCCCGGTTCGCCCCGGAATTCGCAGTTGAAAAATCCCCGCTCCGGCCCTTGCCTCCGCCCCACGTTTAGGTGAGCCCGGGGCGCCGGGCTGAGATCGCGACACGTTCCGTCGCCCAAGCCTTCGAACCTGACGCGTCTGACCACGCCGTAGGGAAAACAGGCTCCGGCATGCCGGGGATTGTTGCCCCTGCTGCGGGGCCGGGCGAATCCCTACCAACTTCGCCACCATGTCCTCGCCCTCCACCAGTTTCTCCGGACACCGCTGTTTCCCGGGTTCGACTCGCGTCTATCTGCCCGGCTCGCGCGCCGACCTGCGGGTGCCGATGCGCGAAATCGCCCTCACTCCTACTCGCCTGCCCAACGGCACCGAGGTGCCCAACGACTCGGTACGCGTGTACGACACCTCAGGCGCCTGGGGCGACCCCGAGTTCCATGCCGACGCCACCCGCGGCGTGCCGGCTATCCGCGCCGCCTGGATCGCGGAGCGTGGCGACGTGGAGCCGATCACCGGCCGCGGCGTGCAGCCGATCGACGACGGTTACCTTTCCGAGAAACACCGCGCGCAGGCCGAGCAGGAGGGGCGGCGCAACCCGCTGCGGCCATTCGACCGCACCGATCGCTCCACGCTGCGCGCCAAACCGGGCGCGTGCGTCACACAGATGCATTACGCGAAGCGCGGTATCATCACTCCGGAGATGGAGTATGTCGCCATCCGCGAGAACATGCGCCTGCAGAGCTCCCGGGAACTGCTGGAGATGACCGAGCAGGGGCCGCGCAACTCGCTTTTCCGCCAGCACGTGGGCCAGAGCTTCGGCGCGGCGATCCCGCGTGAGATCACTGCGGAGTTTGTGCGCAGCGAGGTGGCGCGCGGCCGGGCGATCATCCCGGCCAACATCAACCACCCGGAGAGCGAGCCGATGATCATCGGTCGCAACTTCCTGGTGAAGATCAACACCAACATCGGCAACTCCGCCGTGGCCTCCTCGATCGACGAGGAGGTGGAGAAGATGCGCTGGTCGGTGAAATGGGGTGGCGATACGCTGATGGACCTCTCCACCGGCAAGAACATCCACCAGACCCGCGAGTGGATACTGCGCAATTGTCCCGTGCCGGTGGGCACGGTGCCGATTTACCAGGCCCTCGAGAAGGTCGGCGGCCGGCCCGAGGCCCTCACGTGGGAAATCTTCCGCGACACGCTCATCGAGCAGGCCGAGCAGGGCGTGGACTACTTCACGATCCACGCCGGGGTGCTGCTGCGCTATGTGCCGCTCACCGCGCGGCGCATGACCGGCATCGTGTCCCGCGGCGGCGCGATCATGGCGAAGTGGTGCCTCTCCCACCACAAGGAGAACTTCCTCTACACGCATTGGGACGACATTTGCGAGATCATGGCCGCCTACGACGTGGCCTTCTCGATCGGAGACGGTCTGCGCCCCGGCTCCATCGCCGACGCCAACGACGACGCGCAGTTTGGCGAGTTGCTCACCCAGGGAGAGCTCACCACCCGGGCGTGGGCCCGCGGAGTGCAGGTGATGAACGAGGGCCCCGGCCATGTGCCCATGCACATGATTGCCGAGAACATGCAGAAGCAGTTGGAGTGGTGCCAGGAGGCGCCGTTTTACACCCTCGGGCCGCTTACCACCGACATCGCCCCTGGCTACGACCACATCACCAGTGCCATCGGCGCCACGATGATCGGCTGGCACGGGTGTGCGATGCTCTGCTACGTGACGCCCAAGGAGCACCTGGGCCTGCCCGACAAGGAGGACGTGCGAGCCGGCGTGATCGCGTACAAGATCGCCGCCCACGCCGCCGATCTCGCCAAGGGGCATCCGGCCGCGCAGTACCGCGACAACGCCCTCTCCAAGGCGCGCTTCGAGTTCCGCTGGGAGGACCAGTTCAACCTTGGCCTGGATCCCGAGAAGGCCCGTGAGTTCCACGACGCCACCTTGCCGCAGGACAGCGCCAAGAGCGCTCACTTCTGCTCGATGTGCGGCCCGCAGTTTTGCTCGATGCGTATCACCGACGACGTGCGCCAATACGCGGAGGCGCAGGGCCTGGAGGAGCAGAAGGCTGTCGAAGCCGGGCTAAAGGCAAAAGCCGAGGAGTTCCGAGAGAAGGGCGGCGAGATCTACCTCGACGCACCCAAGAGCTGAACGAGTCCGGAGTTCAGCTACGGATGGAGAAGCGGCTGAACGACTCCGTCGTGCAGTTACGTGGAATGGCGCTCCCCGTAGCTGAAGCGCGGAGCGAGCCGGGGCATTTTCGATTTCGGATTGCCGATTTGCGATTGAGCGGGGCGGAGGCCGTCCGCTTCCGTCGTAGGAGCGTGCTTGCACGCGATCCGGGTTCGGTTCGGACGCCCAGGCTCCGAAATCGCGAGCAAGCTCGCTCCTACGCCGATCCCGCATTGCGGAACGCGGATTGTGGATTGGCCGGAGGGCCCCGGCATTTTCGATTTCGGATTGCCGATTTTCGATTGGCCGGAGGATTGCCGCCTCCGCGTAGCTGAAGCGCGCAGCGCTTCAGGGCATTTGCGATTTCGGATCGGCGATATGCGATTGCCCGGAAGATTCGGCGTCCGTCGTAGGAGCGTGCTTGCACGCGATCCGCGCCCCGTTCGCCTCCCACAACGTCTTTCGCATCCCCTCGCGCCCCGAAATCGCGAGCAAGCTCGCTCCTACGCCGATGCCGCATTTCGGATTGCGGAACTCGGATTGCGGATTGGCCGGAGGGCCCCGGCATTTTCGATTTCGGATTGCCGATTTGCGATTGCGCGGAGGATTGCCGCTTCCGTGTAGCTGAAGCGCGCAGCGATTCAGCCAGAGATAGCGCCGAAGGTGCCACCCCCGCCGGACGGCTGAACGACTTCGTCGTCCAGCTACGGGATTCCTCGTAGCTGAAGCGCTCAGCGCTTCAGTTCGTTCCGGTTTCAGCCTTCAGTTTTCAGCCTTCAGCCTTCCTGATTCGCCTCCGCCGAAGTATCTTTGCTCAAAACCGTGTTAATAACAGCCGGTGCCCAGCCTTGACGCCGCCCGGTCTGCTCCGGTTTGTTGGTTCGCTTCAATGCTAACGATCGCCGACATCTCCAAGTCTTACGGTACCCGCGAACTCTTCTCTGAGGTCTCGCTTTTTGTCGCACGCACCGATCGTTTCGGCCTGGTGGGTGCCAACGGCGCGGGCAAATCCACGCTTTTTAACCTCATCCTGGGCGAGGAATCGCCCGATGATGGCACCATCTCCTGGGAGCGCGGCGCCGATTTCGGCTTCCTCCCGCAGGAGAGCGCTCCGGCCGGCAACGAGACCATCCTCCATCTCGCCACGAGCGGGAAGAAGCTCATGCCCACCGATGACGACGACTACGACATCGATTGGACGCTCGAGCCGCGTGCCAAAAAGATCCTCGCCGGCCTGGGATTTCGCGAGGGCGACCACGACAAGCCCGCGAATACCTTCTCTGGCGGCTGGGTGATGCGCGCCCACCTCGCCCGATTGCTGGTGAGCGAGCCCGCCCTGCTCCTGCTCGACGAGCCCACCAACCATCTCGATCTCGAGGCCCTGCTCTGGTTCCAGGATTACCTTACGCGCTATCCGGGCGGGTTGCTGGTCATCTCCCATGACCGCGCCTTCCTCAACGCTCTCTGCAATGGAATGCTGGAGCTGCGCAGCGGCACCCTGCATCGCTACACGGGCAACTACGACGATTTCCTGGTGGAGAAGGAGGCCCGTAAATCGCAGCAGGCCGCTGTCTTCAAAAACCAGCAACGCGAGATCGCGCACCTCCAGAAGTTCGTGGATCGCTTCGGCGCCAAGGCCTCCATGGCCTCCCGCGCCAAGTCCAAGGAGAAACAGATCGAGCGACTCAAGGACGACGCAGTCGAGGAGCCGATGGAGGAGCTCAAGCGCGTGAATTTCCGTTTCCCGCAGCCTCCGCGCTCCGGGCTCAAGGTCATGAACCTCGAGCACGTGCAACAGTCCTACGGGAACCATGTCGTCTACCGCGATCTCAACCTCGAGATCGAGCGTGGCCAGCGCATCGTGCTCGTGGGCCCCAACGGCGCAGGCAAATCCACCCTGCTTAAGATCCTCGCCGGCGTGATACCCACACAGGGCGGATCTTGTGAACTGGGCAGCAATGTTGTCCCTGGTTATTTCGCACAGAACCGCGGCGATAACCTCAAGCTTTCCGCCACCGTGCTGGAAAACGTGATGGAGTTGCGCACCGAGGCCAATCAACTCACCGAGCAGAAGGCCCGCACCATCCTGGCCGCCTTCCTTTTCCGCAAGGACGACGTGTTCAAGCCCGTTACTGTGCTTTCCGGCGGCGAGAAATCGCGGCTCGCGCTTGCCCGCCTGCTCGTGGATCCGCCGAATTTCCTGCTCATGGACGAGCCCACGACGCATCTCGACATCGCGTCGATCGATGCGCTCGTCCACGCCCTCAAGCAGTACGAAGGCACGCTGGTTTTCATCAGCCACGACGTTTACTTCATCCGCGCACTGGCGTCGCTGGTTCTCCACGTCCACTCCGGCCGGCTCACTCAATACGCCGGCGACTACGACTACTACCTCGACAAGTCGAAGGCCACCAACGAGCGCGCCGCGCTCACGGCCGGCTTCACCGACGCCCGCCCCGTGCAGGTTGCCGCCAAGCCGGCGCCGGTCGCTGCGAAAACGGCGTCCCCGGCGGTCAAGCTCAGTGCCGGCGATATCCGCAAGTTGCGCACCGAGGTGGGCAAGTTGGAGGAGGCGGTGGCCGCTCTTGAGGTGAAGCAGTCCGAGCTGGCCGGTGAGCTTGAAAGTCCGGACACGTACTCGGTGTCTGGACGCGCGCAGCATTTGAACCGCGAACTCACCGCCATTACCGACCAGATTCAGCAGGCCACGCAGGCCTGGGAGCAGGCTACGCAGCGGTTGGAAGCTGCCGGGGCTTCAGCTTCTTGAGCGCAGAGTCCGGGCGGAGAGGCTGGGCGACTCCGTCGCCCAGCTACGGGGGCGCTGAGTAGCTGAAGCGCCCTGCGGCATTGCGGATTGCGGAATTCGGACTGCGGATCGCTGGGATTTTCGATTTGGGATTGCCGATTTGCGAAGGACTGGAGCTTTCAGCCTTTCTCTTCCGAGTAGCTGAAGCGCGAAGCGATTCAGCCGGGGATCGCGCTGGAGACGTCGCCCGCGGCGGGCGGCTGAACGACTGCGTCGCCCAGCTACGGGAAGAATGGCGCTCCGCGTAGCTGAAGCGCGAAGCGATTCAGTTCGTTCCGGTTTCAACCTTCAGTATTGAGACTTCAGCCTTCCTTCCCGTAGCTGAAGCGCGGAGCGATTCAGCTCCCCGGTTCGCCGGCTCCATCCCTGGCTCCAGTTTCGCCAGGTGCCACGGTCACATTCCAGTGCCGCCAGAAGCGCTCCCAGAAGTCGTCCTCTCGCGGGTCCAATTCGGGACGTCCGAGAATCGCCGCGCCTGAGTACCGATAGGCCTGCCATTCATTTTCCAGCGCGGCGCGAACTGGATTCTCGAGAATGTACGTGGCTACCGCGCAGAAAGCTCCGCGCTCGCGCTCCCCCGGCCTGAGCACATGGTCGAAGGCTTGGCTTTGGAGTTCAAACCCACTGGAGCGCAAGAGCTGGTTCCAGTGTCTGCGGAAATAGGAGGACGCTCGTTGTTGGTCGGCCGAACTGTCGAGCCCCAGCCAGAGGAAATGCCCGTGATCGGGCATAAGGCAGTAGGCGGGACAGGCGAGGGAGTGGCGGGCGAGCGTGTGCAACAGGAATTCCCTGACTCCGCAGTGGTGCAGGGGATTGAGCCAACCGGTTCGGCGTCCGGCGATGGTCATGCTCCAGTGCACGGCAGAGGTACCGCGATAGGCGGATGAGTTGAGCCGGTGGAGGTAGTCATGCGGCATCGCTGGTATTGGATTCGCGGACCCACGAGCTGCAAGCGAGGGGCGATGAATCGTGAAGGAGGTAATGGCTCGACGACGGTCGGGCGGAACAGAAGGCTGAACGACTTCGTCGCCCAGCTACGGGAAGAATGGCGCTCCGCGTAGCTGAAGCGCGAAGCGATTCAGCAGGGGATCGCGCTGGGGACGTCGCCCGCGGCGAGCGGCTGAACGACTTCGTCGTCCAGCTACGGGGACGAATGGCGCTCCGCGTAGCTGAAGCGCGAAGCGATTCAGCCGGGGATCGCGCTGGGGACGTCGCCCGCGTCGGGCGGCTGAACGACTTCGTCGCCAAGCTACGGGAAGAATGGCGCTCCGAGTAGCTGAAGCGCGGAGCGATTCAGCCGGGGATCGCGCTGGGGGCGTCGCCCGCGTCGGGGGCTGAACGACTTCGTCGCCAAGCTACGGGGAAAAGAGCAAACTGAACGACTCCGTCGTCCAGCTACGTGGACTAACGCCAGCTGAACACCTTCGCCCAGCTACGGGGAGATGGCGGCCTGCGGCCCCATGGTGACGCGCCTTTGGTGCATTGAATCGCGCCGATGTATTGTCAAAGGCCGGAAGAGCCGTCATCTCTTCCTCCTCACCACCCCAATCTACTATGTCATTCCTGCGTAGACTCCTGCCTGTCTCTCTGCTCCTCGCCTCCGCCACTCTCGGTTTCGCCGCACCGGCCGCCGTTGGCGTGGCACCCACCAATCCCTCGGGTTTTGTCATCCATCGCGGTACCAACCTCAGCCATTGGCTCTCCCAGGATTTCGGCTGGGCGCCCCGCGAGGAGTGGACCACCGAAAACGACATCCGCTACATCGCTTCCCTGGGCTTCGACCATGTGCGCCTCCCCGTCGATGAGAAGGAACTCTGGAATGAGGACGGCGCTCCGAATGAGAAGGCCTTTGCCCTGCTCATCAGCGGGCTGGAATGGTGCCGTGCGGCCAAGCTGCGGGTGATCCTGGATTTGCACACGGTGCGTGCCCACCATTTCAATGCCGGCAACGAGGGCGGGCCCAAGAACACACTTTGGACAGATCCCGCCGCTCAGGATCGTTTCCTCGATCTCTGGCGTCAGCTCTCCACCCGGCTGCACAGCTATCCCAACGACTTTCTCGCCTACGAAGTCATGAATGAGCCCACGGCTCCCGACTTCGAGGACTGGAACAAGCTCGTGGCCCGCAGCGTGGAGTTCATCCGGTCCGTGGAGCCGGAGCGGGTAGTCGTGCTTGGCGCGAACATGTGGCAGATCCCGCAGAACTTGCCCAAGCTCAAGGTGCCCGCCGGAGATCGTAACATCATCCTGAGCATGCACACCTACACGCCGTTGTTGCTCACTCATCACAAGGCGGCGTGGACGGATCCTGCGATCCGCGACTTCGCCGGCCCCGTGGCCTATCCCGGCCCGGTGGTCACCAAGGATGTGTTCAAAAAACACATGGCGAGCTTCCCGCCGGCCCTTCAGATCGAGTACATCGACAACTCGACCGACAACTGGGGCCCGGCGCGTTTCCGCGAGGAGTACGAGCCCGCGATCGCTCGCGCCAAGGAGTTGGGCCTTCAGCTCTACTGCGGCGAGTTCGGTTGCCTGCCCACTGTGCCGCGCAAGGATCGCCTGGCGTACTACCGTGATGTGGTCGGGGTGTTTGAGGCCAACGGCATCGCGTGGGCAAACTGGGAGTACAAGGGCGACTTCGGCATCACGGAGTGGCACGGGCTCAAGTCCCTCGACGGCGCTCCCGATGTGCAGTTGATCGACGCGCTGTTGCAGCGCTGAGCCTGGAGCAGGCACTACGTAAAACCGGCCTCGCCTGCGCGAGGCCTTTTTGCTTTTCGTAGCTGGACGACGAAGTCGTTCAGCACCCCGGTGCGGGATCTGCGGAGAATGCTGAATCGCTTCGCGCTTCAGCTATTCGGAAGAGGACGGCTGAAAACTGAAGGCTGAAAGCTCCAGGCACTCCGCAATCCCCACTCCGTAATTCGTGATTCGAGAAGCGGACGGCTCCGCCTTGGCTCAATCGCAAATCGGCAATCCCAAATCGGAACGCCGGGCACTCCGAATTCCGCAATCCGAAATGCGGGATCGGGTGTTGGAGCGAGCTTGCTCGCGATTGCGGCGGTCTGGCGTGCCCGAATTCCGGTGTCCGCCGTAGGAAGCGTGCTCGCACGCGATCTGGGCTCTGAATCGCGTGCAAGAACGCTCCTACTACGGACGGTGCG
>CAJCBL010000279.1 GCA_903960515.1 uncultured Verrucomicrobiota bacterium | reverse complement strand
GAGTGCGATCTGCGGATACCGGGCGGCCTCGGCCGCCACGGCGGAAAACTCCGGCTTGCGGGCGAGATGGCTGAGGGCGGCGACCTGCTCCGGCATGGCCAGGGCGAGCAGCAACTCGTCGGTACCCACCGTCTGGGACACGACCCGCACCGGCGCGGCCGCCGGCTCAGCCGCTCCGAGTACGGAGCAGAGCAACCAGAATACGGCCAGCACCCGGCACGGGGTTCTCATGAGCGTGAGAAGGGGTTGGGTAGGTGGGGAAGTCCGGCGCCGAGCGTCGAGAGCACGATGCGCCCTAAAGCCCGGCTCACCCGACCGCCCACCCTCGTCTCTCGACTCTCGGCGCTTGTGTGCATGGCTCGGTTTAGAACTTCCACTCCACCCCTCCGAAGGTGCGGAACGGGAGCGCGTCGTAGCCGGCGGCCTCCTGGTATCTTTCGTTGAGAGCGTTTTCGACGCGCAGCTTCAGTAACAGATCCTTAACCACCTCGTAGCTCGCGAAGACGCGCACAGTGGTGAAGTCCTCCAGCGGCACGTAGGTGTCTACCCGGGATGCCACGATGTGCAGTCCTGCACCGACCGTCCACGAGGTGAACGGTTGCACGCTCACCTCGGCGTCGAGGGTATGCCGGGGCTGGCGGGGCAAGCGGGTTCCAGTAGTGCTGTCGAGCGCCTCCAGATAGGTGTAAGAGAGGCGGCCTCGAACCGTCTTGGCAAAGACCACTGCCACTGCCGTCTCCAATCCCGAAGCCTTCGCGCGGTTCACGTTCTCCATGCGCCCAACCCAGGTGACCGGGTCCGACACATACACGAACCGGTCGCGGTAGTGGGTGTTGAAATAGGTGACACTCACAGTCGCCCCCCCGCCGGCCAGCGTTTGATCGATACCCATATCCCAACCGGTGGACTTCTCGGCCCTCAGGTCGTGATTGGGCAGCATCCCCCAGGCGGGGTTGCCGTCGATGTCTTCATTGGCCGGCGCGCAGAATCCGGTGCCAATAGAGGCATGGAGCTTGGTGCCAGTGCGGGGCAGCCACGAGGCGCCCGTGCGCCAAGTCCAGGCCGAGCCGAAGGTGGCAAAGTCGTCGTAGCGCACGCCCGCGTTGACGGTGGAATTCTTGGACGGATGCACCGTCGTGGAGAGGTAGCCGGCGCTGTTATCGGCCGTGGTGGCCGTGCCGTCGCTGCTGTGGTGGTCTCGTTCGAGCGTGGTGCCTGCTACGACTTCGGCACCCTCGAAATCGAACCAGGTGTTCTGCCAGTCCACGATGTCACGACGATCGCGGATCTCGGACGCATAACTGCTGGCATAGGTGTACCGGCGCTGATGCTGACCGGCGGTCAGGCGCGAGGCGAATTCCTTGTCCGGGCTCCACTGGGCGTAGACGGTCGAGAGGTGATTGTCGGCCGCCACGTCCGCATTGCCATAGACGTACTGCTCGCTGTCGCCCTGCTGGCCGCGCAACGTGGCGCCGATCAGCAATGCCTCAGTCGGAGTGCCCTCGAGGCGGGCCGAGTAGCTCCAGGAATCGAATCCGTTGTGCGGATGGGCGTTGTCGGTATGGAAGCGGCCGAGCGAAGCACTGTACCCGAGATCCGGGGTGCCGCCCTCGAGCGCGGCGGAGGCGCCTAGAGTATCGAAGGAGCCAAAGGTGGTGGACACGCTGCCTGTCGCCGGACCGTAACCACGTGCGGAATCGATGAAAATCACACCGCCCATCGCAGCGCTGCCATAGAGCGTGCTCTGCGGCCCGCGCAGCACCTCCACGCGGTCGAGACCGGCGAGATCGGCGGCGCCCAGGAAGTTGTTATACTGCGCCGAGCGCGAGTTCATGGGCAGGCCGTCCACTACAAAGAGGGTCTGCGTCGAAGCCGAGCCGCGGATGAACACCGAGCTCTGCCCACCGGTGGCGCCGGAATTGACGATGTTCACTCCGGGAACTGCAGCCAAGGCGCTGATCAGATCGGAAGTCTGAGCGAGATCGAGATCCGCGAGCGGCAGCACGCTGACGCAGCTGGTTGTGCACTGTGCGTCCTGGGGAGTGCGCGTAGCGCTGACCACGTAATCAGGAAGTTCGACCACGGGGTCGGGCGTGGCGGTCTGGCCTGCGGCCGGGGCCGCCAGGCAAAGTGCAAAGGCGCCGGCCGCGAGGGCCGACGTAGTTGTGAGGAACTGCCGATTGAGCATTGGATCGTGTGCGGGAGAGCAGGGACGATCGATCGCCACGCCTGCGGGCCAAGATGGGCCGCCGGCGTAAGCGCATTCCTACTCCCACCCTTCATTAGTGCGATGAAGTGAGTCCGCCGGCGCGCTTCGCTAGCGCACGGGCGGGGTGAGGCTGAACAGGCAGGTATTCGGGCTTCAGGTTTGTGTGACGGGCGCTTTCACGCGACCGCCTACTCCTCGCCCCTCGCCTTGACCGGGCGGATGCCCGGCTGGCTTTTCCCGTCCGAGGACGGGAGAGGGGTCTGTGACCTGTTACCGCAGCGCAACTGCGGCCGATTTGCACGGCCTTCCCTACGTTGCTCAGCATAACGGCGCCGGTTTCGATGCTCCGGCGCGCTTCCAAAGAACGCGCTGAGGGATGAGCGCCGCCGCCGAGCGTTTCAAGCGGCAAGTGTGCGCATGGCTTGCGCGAACCTGCGCGAGGTTTGGCGGCGCACCATTTCACCAATCACATTGCGAACCGTGGCGGGGGACCGCTGCATCTCACGCCGGCCTCCCCGGTGCGAAAGCTATCAAGCTCGCCGCAGCGCAACCGATTGGCCCAGTAACGCGATTGCCTCCCTCGCTCCGCCGCTTCTGCGTTCGTCGAATCCCTCAGCCATGACCTCCTCCGCCGCCCGCCTGCTGCGCTCCCTCCTCCTCGCCCTGCCCCTAGCCTCCCTGGCTCCGGCCGCCCCCGCCCCGCTGGTGGACCAGGCAACCGAGGTGCGCATCGAAGCCCTGCTCGCCCGCATGACCGTAGAGGAGAAGGTCGGACAGCTCCACCAGCTCAGCAATACCTTCGACACCACCGGCCCGGTGCCCGAGAAACCCGCCGAGCTCGCCCGCTACGAGCAGATCCGCACCGGCTGCGCCGGCTCCGTGCTCAATGTGGGCGGCAACGCCGCCGTTCGCCGTATCCAGCAGCTCGCCGTAGAGGGCAGCCGCCTGCACATCCCCATGATCTTCGGATACGATGTAATCCACGGCTATCGCACCATCTTCCCCGTGCCGCTGGGCGAGGCCGCCAGTTGGGACCTCGACGCCATCACGCTCTCAGCGCGCATCGCCGCCACCGAGGCGGCCGCCGCCGGCATCGACTGGACCTTCGCCCCGATGGTCGACATCGCCCGCGACGCGCGCTGGGGCCGCATCATGGAGGGCGCCGGCGAGGACCCCTGCCTCGGCAGTGCCATAGCCGCAGCCCGCGTGCGGGGATTCCAGGGACCCGACCT
>CAJCBL010000278.1 GCA_903960515.1 uncultured Verrucomicrobiota bacterium | reverse complement strand
GGCACGGCGACGCGCAGATCGCGTGCAAGCACGCTCCTATGGCGGACACCGGAGTTGGTGCACTGTCGGAGCGCACGCGGTACGTGAGCGTGGTTACGGCTCAGTCGCCGAGGCTGGTGATCTGCAGGGACAACGCCCGCTCGGCCACGCGGAATCCGCAGTGTTCGTAGAAGCCTACATCCTCCTTGTAGGCGACGAGCACGAGGCGGGTGTACCCACGATAGTTCGCCACCATGCGCGCGATCAGTCCGCGGCCGATCCCTCGTGACTGGTGCTCGGGGTGAACGAGCAAATAGTGGAAGTAGGCTGTCCTGGCACCGTCGGGCAGGGCGTTCATCAGGCCGACGAGCGCCTCGCCAGCCCAGGCGGTGACGACGTGATGGGAATGGCGACTACCGAGTTGCAGGAGTGCGGGGTGGGCGGCGGACGACCAGTTGACGGAAATGAAGAGCGCCTGCAGGGCATGGCGGTCGAGGTCGCGTTCGGTGCAGCTGACGAGTACCGGAGGGGCGCGTGGTATTCCCCGTGCGCCTATTTCCGCGAGTGGGCGACAATGCCGTTGTACACGAGTTCGGTGAACTGGTCGGGTTTGAGGAAGACCTTGCCCCAGCCTTCGTCATACGCGGCGGTGGGCTTGGCGGCTTTCACCTCGTCGAGGGTTTTGCCGGCCTTGATCAGCGCTGTAACCTTGCCGCTGATATCGGAGAGCATGGCGACATAGGCCTCGAGCTGGGCTTTGTGTGAGACCGGGCCGTGGCCGGGGATGACGATGGTCTTGTCGTCGATGCGGGCCAGCACTTCGCGACAGGCGGCAATTATCCCGCCGGTCCAACCGCCGGAGCCGACGTCGATGTATGGGTACAGGCCTTGGAAATAGAGGTCGCCCAAGTGGACGACGTTGGCGTGCTTGAAATAGACGACCACGTCGCCATCGGTGTGCGCCTGTCCGACAGCAGGGTGGACGAGCAGGACTTCCTCGCCAGCGAAGTGCAGGGTGAGTTCGCGGTCGAAGGTGACAGAAGGGAGGGCGAGTGCTTCGCGCTCGAAGGCGATGGTGGGAAAGCCCGGGCCCACGGCCGTGGTTTTTCCAGCCGCCATGCGCTCGCGCATCCGGTCGTGGCCAATGATCGTGGACCCGAGAGCACCGAAGGTTTCGTTGCCGTTCACATGATCAAAATGCCAATGGGTGTTGACCAGCAGCCGTACGGGTTTCGCGGTGAGTTTGGCGAGCGCGGTCTGCACACTGGCGGCGACCTCGGGTTTGTCGCCCGAGTCGATGAGCAGCACGCCTTCGTCGCCCACGAGTGCCGCCGACACCGACATCGTACTGGTGAAGGTGTAGATATGGGCGGCGACCGCCACGGGTTCGACAGCGGGTGGCGCATCGGCAGCGCGGGAGCCGGCCGGCGCGAGCGCGGCGAGGGCAAACAGGGAGCGTAGGGCGAAGCAGCGGACCGACGGATTCATCGGGGAAGAGGTGTTGGGATGGGAACGGCTCGCGAAGCGTCCTGTTCAAGGTGGGCCGTAGACGGTGTCAATCCCGCACAGGTCGGGATTTCCGTCCTTCGATTGAATACCGCTGGGCTGCGGGGCCGCGAGTGCCGGGGCGTTGCGCGTGGCAGCGTGGCCGGCAAGCGAGGCGCCCGGGGCCGCCTAATCCTGCCCGACCAGTATCCGTTCGCTCTGCGTGGATGCACGCGGCGCGGCCACGGCGCAGTCGGCGGTGGTATGGAAAAACGCGATAGCGCTCTGGAGTTGCACGGCCTGGCGGGAAAGCTCCTCGGAGGCGGAGGCCATCTGCTCGGCGGCGGTGGCGTTCTGCTGGATGACCTTGTCGAGGGCCTGCACGGCCTGGGTCACCTGGGCGGCGCCTGTGTTCTGCTCCTCGCTGGCGGCGGCGATCTCCTGCACCAGTTGCGCCGTCTCGCGGATACGGGGGATAAGCTGGTCGATCATGTCGCCGGCCTGCTCGGCCACCGCAACGCTTGAGCCGGAGAGCCGGCCGATCTCGGCGGCGGCGTTGCGGCTGCGCTCCGCGAGCTTGCGCACCTCGGAGGCGACCACCGCAAAGCCCTTGCCGTGCTCGCCGGCGCGAGCGGCTTCGATGGCGGCGTTGAGGGCGAGCAGGTCGGTCTGCCGTGCGATCTCTTCGATGACGGCGATGCGGCCTGCGATGTCCTTCATCGCGTGTAGGGTTTGGGCGACCGAGCGGCCGGCGGTGGTGGTGTCGGTGGCCACCCGCGAGGCGATGGTTTCGGTGCGGCGGGCGCTGGCGGTGTTCTGCGCAATGCTGGCGCTGGATTGTTCCATCGATGCGGATACCTCCTCAACGGAGGCGGCCTGGGAGGAGGAGCCGGCGGCGATGTTTTGGGCGGCGCCGCTGAGCTGTCCGCTGCCCGTGCCCACGTTCTCGGCGGCAGAGCGGACGTTGGCGACTACGTCGCGCAGGTTGGTTACCATCTTCTGGAACGCGAGCCCGAGGGTGTCCTGCGCGGAATCGAGGCGCACCTCCTGGCTGAGGTCGCCCTCGCCGATCCGGTGAGCGAGGAGGGCTTTGGCGTCGAGCGACTCGGTCATGCGGTTGGCGGTGCCGGCGAGAACGCCGATCTCGTCGCGAGTGGCGATGGCGATGCGGGTGGTGGTGTCGCCGGTGGCGATGCGCTCGAGCCCGGAGGCGAGCGTGGCCAAGGGGCGCACAATCATGCGGCGCACAACCCACAATATAATCCCCACCGCGCACAGCAGTACGAGCCCGCCAATCGTAATATTTGCCAACGCCACTCGCCGCACCGGCCCAACCAACTCTGCCTGCGGAATAGTGGCACACGCGCTCAACCCAAGTTTCCGACTTGCGCTAAACGCCGTGATTTTCGAGACCCCCTCAAACTCATAATGGACTTGGCCCTCCGGCACCCTCATCAACTCCCGCCCCCAGTCGAACTGGCCCAAGTCCAGCTTCAATATGTTCTCCTTGGCCGGATGGGTCAGGACCAGTCCACGCTTGTCGAACAGAAACACATAGCCGCTCGATTGAACCTTGATCGAAGAAATAAAGACGTCGGCGTACTTCCCAAGGCTGATCACTCCGGCCAGCACGCCGGTCGTTCTTTGACCGTCATTGACGGGGACCGCGATCACGATGATCGGCTGGCCGCTGGTCTTACTAGGCGCCGCCTCGGAATAGGCCGGTCGCCCTTGCATGGCCGCCCGAAAGTACTCGGTATCCGCCACCCGGAGTTGGTTCACCGCATTTGCATCGGACGAGGCTATCACGAGTCCGTCGCTATTGATCAAATGGATCTGCTCGAAGCGTTCATAGTGGCTGGTAATCTTCGAAAGCTCGCCACCAGCAGCCCCGCGCGCCGACTTCCCGACAAATGATTCCTGCAACGCAGTCTGCACTATCTTCAACCCG
>CAJCBL010000277.1 GCA_903960515.1 uncultured Verrucomicrobiota bacterium | reverse complement strand
AGGAAGCGGCGGACTTTGAATAGCGGAAAGCTCATGCTCAGGTTGCCACGTAAACTGGCAACCTAGCTTCAGGATTTTCCTCCTCAGAGGAGGAAACCCGCCCCCCGCGCCGGTGGGCAACCGGCCCTATTTCAGGCCCCCCAACCGAGGTGGTGCATGTTCAAGGACCTGTCCCCATTGAAGGATAGGTCCGGACATTGTGTCCGTACCGCGCCAAAAGGTGGCCGGTATCCACCCGCGGTGCCCGCCGGCCGGGCATCCTAAACATTGACCGAAGCCTGAGTAGTGGTGAAGTAGCACCGGCGAGCAGCGCGCGAAGCGCCAGTCCGGATGCCTGCCGACGCCGAGCCAACCGCGCGCACGGCAAAGTTCAACAGCCCGGACCTCCCACCAATTGTTCCCATGAACTCACACCAGCCCGCTCGCACATCTGTACTGGTCAACACCTTCAACCACGCCCGCTATTTGCCTCGCTGTCTCGACTCGGTGCTTGAGCAGTCCCGGGTTCCCGACGAGGTGATTGTCTACGACGATGGCAGCTCCGACGGCAGCACCGATGTGGTCAGGGGCTATGGTCCGCGAGTCCGACTGCTCGCGCGGCCGCATGGGGCCGGCAAGCCGACCACAAACCAAGCCCTCGCCATCGCTGAAGCCTTTCGCGAGAGCACCGGCGATTTGGTCTTTTTGCTGGATGGCGATGATGCGTTTCTGCCCGGGAAGGTCGCCAGCTATTGCGAAGCGTTTGCCAGCGAATCCTCGATAGTGATGGTGCAGGCCCCGGCCCAGCGCATCGACCTCCACGGGCGCAGTCTTGGGCTCGAATACTATCCGCGTAACCACCAGGACGATCCCCTCGCCTCAATCTATAAGGACGGATACCTCAATCTCCACTATCCAACGAGCACCCTGGCGTTCTCGCGCGACTATCTCCACGCACGTCTGCCGCTGAATACCGACGATGGTTTGCACCTGTGGCCCGATGGGCGGCTGGCTGTGATCGCGCCGCTTTTCGGGCGGGTGGCCACGCTAAACCAACCATGGACCCAATGGCGGCGGCATGGCGAAGCTCACACGATCCAGGCTCCCATGGAACAATACAGGCTCGTGCGCGACAACCAGCTCTATTTCAACGCCTATTGCCGCTCGACCAAGCGGAGGCAAATCCACCCGTGGAGGACACCGCAACTGTGGCGCCTCTGGGTTTCCCACTACCTCCTGCCTCGCTCAAGGCCGGCCTGGTTCCGGGCCCTTCGTTGGACGATGATGACCCGCAAAGAGAAAGAGTGGATGACTCCCGGTGCCTAGCCGGAAAGCAGCGGAACCGAGCCTTTGCCCTCGGTCATACGCCTCGGTGCCAGCTGCCCCCGGTGGTCCGGCCCGCGTATCCGCTCACTCGAGATCCCGCTCGGCCGCGCTCACAGGGCCGCTTCCAGCGCGGCGGCCAGCTCGGCGGACGTGAGCACCAGCGGGTTGCCCTTCATGCTGCTGGCTGCCGCCGCCTTCTCGACGATCACGGAAACATCGCCACTGCTCACCCCCCAGGCCCCCAGCGACGGAATCGCCAGACTGCGGCTGAGCGCAGCACAGAAGCGCGCCGCTTCGTCGGCCTCCACCGCCGCATCGCCGGTGAGCCAGCGAGCTACCTCGCCTATGCGCGCCAGCGCCGGGTGCCGGGGAGCCCGCGCCCGTAGTGCCGCCAGATTGGCCCCCAACACCGGTGCCAACAGCGCTGCGCACACCGCACCGTGCGGCGCGGGGAAAAGCCCTCCGATCGGCGCCGCGAAACCATGCACCGCCCCCAGTCCGGCATTGGCCAACGCAATACCGCTGTACAACGCCCCCAGTGCCAGGTCCGAGCGCGCCGCTAGATTCTGCGGCTGGGCCAACGCCTGAGGCAACGCCCGCCCCACCCGCCCAATCCCGTCGCGGCAAAGCGCATCGGTCATCGGATTAGCGCGACATGAAAGGTAGGCCTCCACCAACTGCGTGAGCGCGTCCATCCCCGTGGCTGCCGTGGCTGCGGCCGGCAGCCCGAGCGCCAACGCCGGGTCGACCAGCGCCACCCGCGGCAGCATCGCCGCGCTGCGCAGGCTCACCTTCAACCGGGCCCCCGGCACGGCGAGCACGGCGTTGCGCGTAACCTCAGCTCCAGTACCCGCTGTGGTGGGCACTGCAATAAAGGGCAGGGGCGGCACCGCCAGCGGCTGCGCGCGGCCCACGATCTCCAGATAGTCGAGCGCCTGGCCCGGATTGGCAGCCAGCGCGGCGATGGCCTTGCCCGCGTCGATCGCACTGCCACCGCCCACAGCAACAACCACAGTGGCCCGCGCAGCGCGCGCCTGCCGAGCGCCCTCCTCGACCAGCGCCACAGTGGGCTCACCCGACACCGCGAATACCTCAAGGGCGTCCACCGTTGCGGCCAGCGCCGCCAGCAAGCCGCCCTGGCGCCGGGGATCGGAGCCGCCCACGAAAAACACCCGCCGCCCCAGCCCGGACACCAGCGCAGGCAGCTCGCCCGCCGCGCCTTCGCCAAAGACGATGCGCTGAGCCGTGGCGAATTCAAAGCGCGGAGTCACTGCGGCCGGCCCAGCCCCGGCCACCTGCTCTGCGGCGGGGCGCTTCACCGCCACCACCGGCGCAGCCGCCGCCGTTGCCGGAAACGGCGCGCCGCCGCGCTCACCCGCGTTAACGTCACCAGCCGGCATCTTCGGGGAAAACATTGGCGAACTTCTCGCTGCTGCGCGGGGCGGCCATCATCGGCGCCACGGCATCACGCCAAGCCGCGTAGTGCGCAGTCTCCTTGTGCAGGGCAGGCGCGCCGGCATCGCGGTAGACCTCTACGAGCACAAAGCGCGTAGGCACCTCGGCCTGCTGACACACATCGAAACGGGCGATACCCGGCTCCAGCACGCTGGCCCGGGCATTGGCCAAGGTGGCGGCGCGGAAGGCGTCGACGCATTCTGGTTTCACCTGCACGAGGACATGAACGATGAGCATGGAAGTAGGACGAGTCCTCGAAAATGATGCGCCGGACACAGTGGCGGCAAGGCGCTTTCCCTTACGCAGCGACCTTGCCAACGCAGAGAAGCCTGAATTAGCGTCGGCCCACTCGCATTCCCCTTGAGGAAACCCCGTCCGAGCCGAGTAAATCCTGTCGATTGCCCTCTCCTATGACCGGCCCACTTCTGCTGAAAGCCCCTGTTCTCCTCGCCGCTGCCGAGCCTGCCTCACAGGGAATGTCTCCGATGGCCGGATTCATCGGCTGGGTGGTCGCCCTCGCAGCCGGCGTAGCGCTGGGTTGGATCTGGCAGCGCGCCCATCGCCGCGGGCCCGGCTCCGATGCCTCCACCTCGCCCGCCGCCCAGGCCAAGGCCGATGAGTTGACCTTGGACCGGCTGCCCATGCCGGCACTGGCCTACGACCACGACGGCCAGTGGCACGCATCCAACGCCGCCTCGGCAAAATTCTTCGCCGACCGTGAGCTCTCCGCCACCCAGGCCGTGCCCACCGGGCTGGCCGCTCGTATCCGCGATTGTGCCAAAACCCACCGCCATGCCGTGCTCGAACACAAGTGCGGCAGCGTCTGGATCGGCTGGCTACTGAGCCCGCTGGACGAGCACTACGTGTTGGCACTCCTCACCGACATCACCGAGCAAAAGACCCGCGAACTCACCCTTACCACCGAGCGCGACACCGCCGCCCGGGCCGCGCGGATGACCTCCGAGTTCATCGCCATGCTCAGCCACGACATCCGAGTGCCGATGAACGGCGTGCTCGGCATGGCCAACCTGCTGCTGGAGGCCGAGCTCAATCCCCAACAACTGGAGCTGGCCCGCTCGGTGGTCGACAGCGCCGAGAGCGTCATCACCCTCACCGACGAGTTGCTCGACCTCGCCAAGATCGAGGCGGGCAAACTCGAGATCACCCCCCAGCCAGTGGAGCTCAGCTCGCTGCTGGGCGAGATGCTCCGCGGCCAGGCCGCCCGCGCCGCCGAGAAGCATCTGGATCTCGCCTTCGAGGTCGACCCGGCCCTGCCGGCCATGATCTACGCCGACCCGCTGCGCCTGCGCCAGATCCTCGCCAACCTCCTGAGCAACGCCCTCAAGTTCACCGACCGCGGCGAGGTGTACTGCCGGGTGTGGTGCGAGCCCTCCACTCAAAACCCGGCCGCCCGCGAAATGCGTTTCTCTGTACGCGACACCGGCATCGGCATTCCGCAGGAGAAGCGCGACCGCATCTTCCAGGCCTACACCCAGGCCGACTCCTCCACCTACAGTCTCTACGGTGGCACCGGCCTAGGACTGGCCACCAGCCGCCGACTGGCCGAGTTGATGGGGGGCCGCCTCTGGTTCGAGAGCGAGGCCGGCCAAGGCAGCACCTTCCTGCTCGCCCTGCCGTATCAGCCGGTCGAGAACTCCGCCCCGCCTCAATGGACCCAGCGTCATGTGCAGGTGGACGGCCGCGAAATACTACTCGTCGAGGACAACCCCCGACTGGCCGAACTGATGCGCAGCTGGGTGACAGGCTGGGGAGGCAAACCCAAGCTCCTCCAAAACGCCTCCGAGGTGCTCGCCTGGACTGAGGCCGGCAATCGTTGCGCCGTGGCCCTCGTCGACTTCGACCTGCCCCACGCCCAGGGGCTGGCCATCCTGCGCTCACTCAGCCAACTGCACCCCGCCCCTCGACCGATTGTGTTCGCCTCGAGGCCCCCGGAAGCCAAGGCCGGTATCGAACAGACCGACATCCTGCTCAAACCCCTCGCCCCCGAAACCCTGCTGGAGTGCCTCTGCCGCGCCCCCCGCCCGCACCCCGCCAAACCCATTCCCCAAGGCCAGCCAGCCCACGCCGTCCCTGTCGCGCCGGCTGCGCACGCCGCCTCCGCTCCTGCAGTACATGCCGCCGCCTCCCCAGCGGCTCCCACCACGGTGGCCTCCGCGCCTGCATCCAACCTCGCAGCCTCGAAGCCCGCCTCCCCTCCCCGGGCCCGCGTGGTCGTGGCCGACGACGACATGGTCAACCAGAAGGTGATGCGCACCTATCTCGAACGCCTCGGCTGCGAAGTGCGCCTGGCCTCACACGGATTGGAAGCCCTCACCCTCATCGCGTCCGGCCCCTGCGATGTGCTCTTCCTGGACATCATGATGCCCCGTATGGACGGCATCCAGACCGTGCGCGAAATCCGCCGGGTGGAGGGCGAACGCCAGGCCGCCGGCCAGACGGTGCGCCGCCTGCCCGTGGTGGCCATCACCGCCAAGGTCATGCCCGGCGACCGCGAGGCCGGTCTGGCCGCCGGCTTCGACGACTACGCGACCAAGCCCGTCAACGACGCCAGGCTGCGCGAATCCCTGCAGAAATTCATCCCCAGTTTCCAACCACCCGGCCCGCTGACCACCGGCACCTCCCAACTGGCCACGCAGCAGGCTGTGCTCCTCGACCGCTCCCGCCTGGATGAGCTCAGCTCGGGCGACCCCGACACCCTGAGGGAGATCGTACTGCTCTTCTTCGAACGCATGGAGGAGCTTTTCCCCGATATCGATCGCACCCTCGCCGCCGGCGACCTGGTCGAAGCCCGCCGCCACGCGCATACCGGAGCCGGCTCCTGTGCCACTTGCGGCATGATGCAGGCGCAAAATGTCATGCGCCGCATGGAGCGCTCCATCGAGGCCGGTGAACTCGCCCACACCCGCGACCTCATCCACGAGGCCCGCCGGGTGCTCGCCGCCACCCGCACCGCCGCCCACGCCCTCCTGCCCGGCCTGAAATAGCCGCAATTGTATCCACCGATCCCACCCATTTCGACTCCCCGAGCTTCAGAACCCCCGCACTGATCCGAAAAGGGAACATCGTCCCCAACCGTGCACCGCCCAGCCTCCCGTCTCCGCTATGAATAAAATCCTGATCATCGACGACGACCAATTCATCCTGAAGGTCTACCAGAAGAAGTTCGAAACCGAAGGGCTGGTGGTCGAAGTCGCCGCCGACGGGCCGGCCGCCCTCGCCCTGCTGCGCACCTCTCAACCCGCCTTGGCGCTGCTCGATCTGATGCTGCCCGGCATGAACGGTGTCGAACTGCTCGGTCACATCCGCACCTTGCCCGGCTGCGCCGACTTCCCCGTAATCGTATTCTCACACAGCTTCGACGAGAAGCTCATCGAAGCTGCACGGGCCGCCGGGGCGATTCAGTGTCTGAACAAGAACAGCGTGAGCCCCAACCGGCTCATGGAAATCGTGCGCGCCGCCCTCGGCAGCAGCGGATCGGCCGCCGCCATGGCCAGCCCAGCACCAGCCCGGCCCTCCGCCGTGCCTGCGCCCAGCACCAGCCGCGAAGAGTTGCGCGCCACTCTCGCCCGCGAGGCCTCCGCCACCGAAAACCGCATCAACAACCAGTTGCAGTCCTTCGCCTCCTCGGCTGCGGGGCCGGACCGCATCGCCACCATCGACCCGCTACGCACCAGCTTCGACCGGCTGCGAATCGCCTCCGACCACGCCGCCCTGCCCCGACTGTCCATTTTGAGCCGCGCCGTCACCTTCATGTTGGAGGACCTGCGCGAGCACCCCGACGAGATCACTGCCGGCACCTTCCGCACTCTCGCCCGCGCCGTCGAGGTCATCCCGCCGCTGCTCATTCCGCGCGCCGGCCAGGAGTTCGAGCCACCCTGCCTCGCGCTGGTGGTCCACAACCAGCGCGGCGTCGCCCCCCTGCTGGCCGAGGCCCTGCGCACCGCAGGCCAGCCGGCGGTGGCCTTCCGCGACACCGCCTCCGCCCTGACCTTCATCGAGGACAATCCCGTCGAGATCCTCGTAGCCGGGCTCGATCTGGCGCAACCAGCAGGCGGCGACTTTGTGCGCCGCACCCATGCCATCCCCGGCCGGGGCCACCTGCCCGCCGTGCTGCTGAGCAGCCAACCCGCCGCCTCCACTGTGGTGCCCAACTATCTGCTCGCCCATCAGGTACTCAGTTTCCCCTTCACTGCCGACGAGGTGGTCGTCAGCGCTATCGTACGCCTGGTGAAACGGTCCTGATACGCAGCTACGCAGAGGACGGGATTTGGCCTGCCCACTAACGGGTCCGGCGTTCGGGGCTGAAGTGAGCTTGCACGCGATTCAGAGAAGAAAGCGCGTGTAAGCACACCGCCTACGGTGTCGGTCGCAGGTCAGCGGCTTTCCGCCATTCCCCAAGGAAACCGGGCGCAAAGCCCGGCCTGTAAACATGGCTACGGTTGTACATTCCGATCGTACAAAGTCCGCGGACACCTCCCGCCTGTTTCTGGCAATCGACGCGCCGGAGCGCGTCTGCCATTTGATTGCCGCCCTGGGCACCCCGATAGCAGGCATCGCGTGGACCCCGCCCGAGCGCCTGCACCTCACACTGCGCTTCCTGGGCGCCACCCCCACAGAGCGCATCCCCGCATTGTGCGAACGGTTACGGGCGCTTCGAGTGGCACCGTTCATCCTGCCTGTCGAAGGCATCGGGGTATTCCCGCCGCGAGGCCAGCCGCGGATACTCTGGTGCGGCGTGGGCCAAGGCCTCCCGCACCTACGCCAACTACGCCAGCGCGTGGACGACGCTCTCCAGGCCCTGGGCCTGGAGTCCGACATGGAGGGCTTTGTGCCCCATTTCACTCTGGCGCGAGTGAGCACGGCCGCCCCGGCCGCAATAGCCCAGTGGAGACATCTACATCGGGAGTTCGCCGCCCCGCCCTTCCAGGTGGATCGGTTTGCTCTCTACGCTAGTGAACTGCAACCCACTGGGGCGGTCCATCGCCTGCTCGAGTCGTTCCCCCTGCTAGCCCACTGAACCGTACCGTCGCCCCCCCTCCGGCAAAACGCTATTGTAGAGCGGCCCGCAGGAAGTGAGGCGCCGGTGTCCAGGGAGCCGCAACGGCACGCCTCCGCTCGGCTTCCCCCACTGCTGAACCGCTGCGCGACTTGTCTGCCGCCCGCGACCGCGGCCTGCCGTTACGCGCTCCGGCCCCGTGCTCTGCATACCCCAAGGTTTGACAGCGTTTGGGCCCGCCCAAAGATTCGCGGCCGTGAGTCCTGAGGCCAACCGCGACAAATTCCGCACCTTCCTCGCAGCCCGCGGGCTGCGCATGACCAACCAGCGTGTCGCCATCCTCGACGCAGCGGCGGCCCAGCCCGAGCACTTCACGGCCGAGCAACTACTCGCCGCCGCCCGCGCCCTCGACGACTCCGTGTCGCGCGCCACCGTCTACCGCTCGCTGCCCATCCTCACCGAGTGCGCTGTGCTGCGCGAAGTGGATGTGGGCACCGGCAACAAGTTCTACGTTGCCAACCGCGACGCCGCACCCACCCACCACGCCCAGGTGGTCTGCCTCGACTGCGACCGGATCTTCGAGATCGCAGCGCCCTTCATGGAATGGTACGGAGCCTCCGTCTCCTCGAAACTCGGCCTGGAGCCGGTGAGCCAGCGACTGCAAGTCCACGCCCGCTGCACCGAGTTCCAGAAAACGGGCACATGCAAACATCGCGGCCCCTGACGCCGCGAATCGCAGGGGCCGACACCCAGCCACAAAGGGGAAGTTCCAAGTAACAAGTATCAAAGGTCCGCCCGCCCCCATCTCCGCCTCGGCCGCTTCGTTCTCTGTGTCCTGCAGTCCTTGTTTTCCCGTTTCAGCCATCCCGTCTTTCTCCGATGCCCACGATCCTCAACTACGAACCCTTCGTCCTCCCGCCACAGCGCGGCGTATTGCCGCCGCTCACCGCCATCCAGGAGGAGATCCTCGCACTCAAGCGCGAGCGCCGCGCCGTGATCCTCGCGCACAACTACCAGATCGAGGAGATCCAGCGCGTGGCCGACTATGTGGGCGACTCCCTCGGCCTCTCCTACCAGGCCGCCCAGTCGCAGGCCGACATGATCGTCTTCTGCGGCGTGCACTTCATGGCGGAGACAGCCAAGATCCTCAACCCGACCAAGCCCGTCATCCTCCCCGACCTTGAGGCCGGTTGCTCGCTCTCCGACTCCTGCCCCGCGTCCGAACTCGCCGCCTACAAGGCCGCCAACCCAGGCCTCTACGTCGTGGCCTACATCAACTGCTCGGCCGCGGTGAAGGAGCTCAGCGATGTGATCTGCACCAGCGCCAACGCCGTGAAGATCGTTGAGCGCATCCCTGCCGACCGGGAGATCCTCTTCGTGCCCGACCAGAACCTGGGCGCCTGGGTCATGAAAAAGACCGGGCGCAAGATGCGCCTGTGGGCAGGGAGCTGTTACGCCCATGTGCTCTTCACCGTGCAGGCCCTTGAGAAGGTGAAACTCCAGTTTCCCGGTGCACCGGTCGTCGCCCACCCCGAGTGCGTCGAGGCCGTACGCGATCTCGCCGACGAGGTGTGCAGCACCGAGCTCATGGTGAAGTTTGCCCGCCAGTCGCCTGCCGACCGCATCATTGTCGTCACCGAATCCGGGATGCTGCACCGCCTGCGCCGCGAGGTGCCCGACAAGACCTTCATCGCCGGCCCCACCGACACCTGTGCCTGCAACGACTGCAAGTACATGAAGCTAAATACCGTCGAGAAGCTGCGCGACGCCCTCAAGCACCGCGCCCCGGAGATCACCCTTGGGGCCGACACCATCGCCCGCGCCCTCGCCCCGATTCAGCGCATGCTGGACTGGAGCCGGTAGGCCGGCACCTGCGGGCTGGCACAGGGCATTTGGCCCTTGCTCCGGACTTGGCCTGCGCCGGCCTTTCGCGCCACACTGCGACATGATCGAAGGCCAGACCGAACTGCGAGTCCGCTACGCGGAGACCGACATGATGGGCATCGTCTACCACGCCCACTACCTGGCCTGGTTCGAGGTGGGGCGCACCGAACTGCTGCGCCAGCACGGCATCCCCTACCGAGACCTCGAGGAGGCCGGCTACCGCCTGCCGGTCATCGAGGTGCAGGCCCGCTACCTGCGGCCCGCCCTCTACGACGACGTGGTCACCATCGTCTCCCGGATGAAAGAGCGGCCCGCCGTGCGCCTGCGCCTCGACTACGAGGTGCATGCCCGCGGTCAGAAACTGGTTACCGGCCACACGCTCCATGCCTTCATCAACCGCCAGGGAGAGCCGGTGAGGCCTCCCGCCACCTTCGTCGAGAGGATGAGGGAGCTCTTCGAGCAGCGGCCGCACTGAGCCGCGACCGTTCCGTCGTAGGAGCATGCTTGCACGCGATTCCGAGCGCAGATCGCGTGGGAGCACGCTCCTGCAAGCACTTGCCCTCGCAAGAGCGGAAAACCGCCTAGTGCATGGTTACGACTGAGCAGGGTCCTGGCATCTGTAGCAGCGTTGGCATCCATAGCAGCGCCGGACGTTGCCCCAGCCCTGCGGATTCACCCTGTGCCTTGGCCGAACTTCGCTTTGTGGAAGGCTGAAACCTTTTCATACTTCTCGGCCCAAGTGCGGATCTTGGCGCGCGCCTCAGGCGTGAGCTGCTTCACCACCTTGGCCGGCACGCCCATCACCAACGAACCCGGGGGGATCTTCGTGCCATTGGTCACCAGCGAATGCGCACCGACGATCGACTGCTCGCCGATCTCCGCACCGTCGAGGATGGTGGCGTGCATGCCGATCAGGCATTCATCGCCGATGGTGCAGGCATGGATCATCGCAGCGTGACCGATGGTCACGTGCTTGCCCACCTTCACCCCGTACTCGTCGGCCAGGTGCACCATCGTGCCGTCCTGCACATTGCTGCCCTCTCCGATTTCGATGGAATTGATATCGCCGCGAAGCACGCAATTGTGCCAAATGCTCGCTCGTGGCCCGACGCGAACATCGCCGACGATGATCGCGCCTCGCGCAACATAGGCCGACGGATCGATCTGAGGATCTCGGCCAAGATGTTTGTCCAAACGTTCTTCGACTGTCATGGGTTCCCCATGCTAGATCCATCCCTTTCCGACCCGCAAACTCCAATCCTCGCCTTCACCTCTTGCCACCCATGAAAACCACGGCCGTCGTTTTCAACAACACCGTCCTTCGCGACGGTCATCAGTCGCTCGCCGCGACCCGCATGACCACCGCCCAGATGCTCCCCGCCTGCGCCCAGCTCGACTCGCTCGGCTTCGGCGCCCTCGAAACCTGGGGCGGCGCCACCATCGACTCCTGTCTCCGTTATCTGGGGGAGAACCCCTTCGAGCGCCTCGGCGCCCTTAAGAAAGCCGCCCCGAAAACCCCGCAGATGATGCTGCTGCGCGGCCAGAACCTGGTGCAGTACACCTCTTTCCCCGACGACGTGGTCGAGGCCTTCGTCGCCGCCACCGCCGCTCGCGGCCTGGACATTTTCCGCATCTTCGACGCCCTCAACGACGTCCGCAATCTGGGTACCGCCATCCGCGCGGTGAAGAAGGCCGGCAAGCACGCCCAGGGCACCATCTGCTACACCATCAGCCCGGTGCACACCGTAGCCAAGTTCCTCCAACTGGCCGACGACATCGCCGCCCTCGGCTGCGATTCGATCTGCATCAAGGACATGGCCGGGCTCATCCAGCCCGAGACCGCCCGCGCCCTGGTCAAGGGCATCAAGGAGCGCACCAAGCTCCCCGTGTTCCTCCACAGCCATGATACGGCCGGCCTTGCCGCCGCCTCCTACCACGCCGCCACCCAGGCCGGCGTCGACGGCATCGACACCTCCATCGCCCCCTTCGCCAACGGCACCGGACAGCCCGATACACTGCGCATGCTCGCCGTGCTCGAAGGCCTCGAACGCTGCCCCTCCTACGACCGCGCCACGCTCATCGCCCTCGAGAAACACTTCGAGAAGGTCTACGCCGAACTGGGCAAGTTCACCAGCCCCGCCAACGAGCGCACCGACACCGCCACGCTCATCTACCAGGTGCCCGGCGGCATGCTCAGCAACTTCCGCAACCAGCTCAAGGAGCAGAAAATGGACGGCCAGCTCGATGCCGTGCTCGCGGAAATCCCCTACGTGCGCCAATGCTTGGGCTGGATACCGCTGGTCACCCCCACCTCCCAGATCGTGGGCACCCAGGCCATGCTCAACGTGAAGTTCGGCCGCTGGAAGAACATCGCCCAGCCCACCGTCGACGTCCTTTTGGGCAAATACGGCGCCACCCCCGGCACGGTCGACGCCGACCTGCTCGCCGAGGTCGAGAAGAAGTCCGGCCAGAAGCGCTCGGGCGAGCGCCAGGCCGACCTCCTGGCTCCTCGCATGGCCAAGCTCAAGGGCGAGCTCCGTGCCAAGGGTTTCGCGGATACCGACGAGATGGCCGTGCTCCACGCCATGTTCCCGCAGGAGCTGGACAAGCTGCTCAAGCCCGCTCCGGCCCCCGCCGCCGCTCCGGCTGCAGTGGCAACTCCGGTGGCGCAGGCGGCCACTGGGCCCTCGTCGATCCCGGCGCCCGCCGGCCCTGGCTCCCAGTATTCGATCACCCTCAACGGTCGCACCTTCGGTGTGGCCGTCGAGGAAATCGCCAGCTAAGCCGCCTGCCCCGCCCTCGCTGAGGATTGCGGTCCTCTGCGAGGGCTGACGCTTGTTCGTGTCAGCAGCGAGCATGCACTCGGTTTTGAACGAGGCTCGCTAGCGAGCGCGGTTTTCTAACCGACGGGCTAGGATGACGCTGCCAACTGGCAGCAGAGTCCACCGATGCCCCCACTTGGCATACGCCGTGTATCAGGCAGTTCAGATAAGAGGAGCCGGACCTTGCGCCCGAGCCGGTTCAATCGCAGCCCCCGCGCCCCCGCTGGCGGCAACCCTGCACCATCTTCGGTGGAAAACAGATCCGGGCGACAACGGGTCCGAGCTGCATTAGGGGCGACTGCACGAGGACGCGACCGACCTCCGTGCTGGGGCTGGTGCGACAACGAACCACCTCCGGGCCGGCGCAAAAAAGCCCGGCATCCATGGATGCCGGGCCGGAAGAGATTCGAACAACCTAGGCCTGGAGCCCGAGAAGCTCAGGCTGCAGGGGCCGCCGCCGGGACCGGCTCACTCTTGTAGCTGGCCTTCGCCTGCTCTACCGAGTCGAAGAAGGTCCAGTTCTTCGTGTCCTCAAATCCTTTGCACTCCTTGGCCACGATGGCGTTGCCCACCAGTATGTACTGGATCGAGACTTCGGCGCAGGTCTGCATGAAATGGAAGAGCAACTTGATCACCGGCATGTCCAGGGCCTTGAGCTTGCTCACGTCGATGATCGCTCGTGACACGCCTGTGTCGACCGCGGTGGATACCTTCACCTTCATGTACCCGGACACCTCGTTGATGGTCACCGCGCCGACAGTTTCCGGCAACCGCAGGACCATCGTGCCCTCCTCCAGCGAGTAGTAGCGCAGAGAGGTGTCGAGGTTCATCGCCTTGGCCATGCGGCTCTCCAGTTCGGAGAACTCGATGGGCTTGGTGATGATCGCCGAGAACCCCACCTGCAGCGCCTGCTGCTGGGAGGCCGTCTCGGTCTTCACCACAAGTGCGAATACGGGGGTGAACTTCGTCTTGATGTTGGTGCGCAACATCCGGAACAGCGTGAAGCCGCCATCCTCGGGCAGCGAGAGGCTGGAGAGGACCAGATCGGGAATCGTGCGGCCGCAGAAGTCGATGGCCTCACCTGTGGTGCTCACTCCGTGGACGCGCCAGGGCGTGTGCTTCAGGCCGTCCTGGATCTGCATGACGATGGCGGGCTTGTCCTCCACCACCAGGATCTCGGCCGGGTCGAAGATGGTCTTGGTGCGCTGGTTGGCCTCGCTCAGGGGCTTGATGTCGATGATGCGCATCACCTTCTCGACCAGCAGCTCCTCCTTGAAGGGCTTCACGATGTAGTCGCGCACGCCGATCTTGGCGATCTTGAGCACATGCTCGCGGCCGCCTTCTGCGGTGAGCATGACCACCGGGATGCTCTTGAGCAGGGGGTCAGCCTTGAGCTTGGTGAGCATCTCCACGCCGTCCATCACGGGCATGGTGATGTCGAGGAGCACAACGTCTGGCGGGTCCTTGGCGGCCAGCGCAAGTCCCTCGACTCCGTTGGCGGCTTCGAGGATGTCGCAATCGTAGCCCTTGAACGCCTTTTTGACGATGATGCGGACGGTCTTGGAGTCGTCCACGGTGAGAATCTTGTAGCGCATGGAGAAAGGAAACTGAGTTATTCGGCGTATTGAAGGAGCAGATCGGCCGTCATTCGCCGGCCTTCGGCCTCGAATTGATAGACGTGGCGGAGCGCGCTGCTGGCCGGTTCGATGGTGAAATTGCTGCCGCGCAGGATCGAAGGGATGGTGAGGTTACAGGGCAGGCCCATGTCGCAGAGTGCGTTCTTGAAGCCACCCACAGTCATGTTGGTGAGCTCGCCGATCGCATCGTTGACCACCTCGTCGCCCTCGGCGTCGACCTCAGCGGGCTCGAGTCCGGTGAGCTTGCATGTCACCAACTTGGCGAACTCGCTTTCGAGATGCAGATAGATCAGGCCGTTGACGTCGCCAATGAAGCCTACCGCACCCACCACGATGGGTGTGTTCTGGCAGAGTTGAGGCGGATCCTCGCCGGGGTGGTCGTCGGAGACCCAGACCAGCTTGGAGTTCAACGCCAGCATGGTGATCAGCACATCGGACATCGCTTTGGTAACGAGATCGCGAAGGACAGTGTCGGAGATTGGTGCGGCGCTTGGCATGCAGGGGCGGAGGAGGGCTATCCGCGTGACGCTATAATCGGCCGATTTGGCGCGGCTTTAGCGCGAATTGGTGAATCCCGCCTTTCGGAGGCCCGCCAGCGAGCGATTTATTTTCTTCGGCGCCGCAAAACCCGCTCCGAATCGCCGCGCCCCCGGCAACAAGTTCGTGGAATCCCGCCACCCCGAGCCGTGACCATGCACTCGTACCGCTTTGCGCTCTGGCGGTGCCCAAACTCCGGAGTCGGCCGTGGGAGCGTGCTCGCACGCGATCTGCGCTCTGAACCGCGTGCAAGCACGCTCCTGCTGACTGAATGGTCACGGCCCAAGCAGGCTCGCCCAAAGATTTCGCCAATTCGTACAAGCACCCCGGACACCAGCGCCTGAAGCAGGCGGCACCCAGTACACCGGCAAACCGCTGCCGGATCCGGAACAACGTACCCAAATACTGGACCCAGTGCCGCTTTCCCCGGGTGCACTGGCGTTTCCCATAGGCGCTGAGCCCAAGGGCCTCGGGCCAACAACCACAACGGGAGCGGAGCCAACCGCCAATCGTACGCGCGGCCGCGCCAGCCCAAGGCGAACCCGGAATCCAACTACCCGAGCGGAGGAACCGAGCCCCCCCGCCGCCGCACCGCCTCCACCGGGCTGCCGCAGGCAGTGCCGAGTATCCAAATTTACGGGTACGGGTGACCGCCGGACCGCAGGCGGGGTGCCCCGCCGCCCTCACTGGGGCCCCCACCGACTCCGAATAGGGGATGCAACCCGCAGCAGCGCGAAGCCGGTCGCAGTAGGCTCTGCGAGTCAGCAAACGATCCCCGAGTGTTCCCGCCTTCCCCGCGCCAGGAGCACTCCAAACGCCAACAGCCTTCCTCTCCATGTCACTCCCCTGCGCCTCCGCCTCCCTCCTCGGCAAGCCCGTGCGATCCGCCCGCCTCAGCCCCGCCCTGCTCACCTCCTATCTGGGCGAGATGCCGGTGGCGCCCGCAGTGTTGCCCCGCCTCCAATCTCTCCTGCTCAACGACAGTTTTGAAACCAGCGAAGTCCTCGAACTCGTCCGCATCGACCCCGCCCTGGCCGCCCGCCTCATCCACGCCGCCGGCACCACCGTTTGCTCCCGCGGCGAACCGGTGCGCAGCCTCGACGAGGCTCTCTTCCGCCTGGGCTCCCACGAGGCCTACCGACTCACCGCCACCGTGGCGATGAGCCAGTTCCTCAATACCCACCTGCAGGTCTACGGAGTGGATCCGCGCACCTTCTGGCGGCAGTCGGTTGCCTGCGCCTTGGCCATGGTCGACCTCGCCCCGGCAGCCCAACTCGACGACCGCGTGGCCTACACCATCGGCCTGCTCCACGCCATGGGAATGGTCTTCATAGACCATCACCTGCGCGTCGCCAACGGCCCGCTCACCCGGGTTCACGGGCACCCCTCGCTCGACCGTCAAGAATTCGAACTCACCGGCATGAGCCAGGCCCAAGTCGCCGCATTCATCCTACGCAGCTGGAACGTCAGCGAGGAGGTTGTCGAACCCATCGAATTCCAGTTCAACCCCGCCAGCGCCCCGCACCAGCGCGCCATGGCCCTGCTGCTCGGTGAAGCCCGTTCGATGGCCGCCGATATCGTGGCCGCCCTGCCCGCTCCCGGGTCCGACACCGCCTACATCCCCAGCGGCAACCAGTGGATCGACGAGATCGCCGCGCACATCCGCGAAATCGAAAACTGGTAGGACTCCCCCGCCCCCAAAACTTCAACATCTTGTGCGGCGGCCAACAGGAAGGTGGTCGCCGTACCAAGGGGGATCGTGGATGCGCCGGTACGCTCGGCTTAGCCAGCTACCGGCGCATCCTTCATTTCCGGAGGCCGGCAGACCTCCACCCGATTCGGGCCAGCGGATGGGCGAAGAGGTCGATCCGCCCCGGCCCGCGCGCCGCCCAGGCGCTGAAGTCCCGGCTAGCCTAGGAAGGGGTTGAACCGGCGCTCGTTGGCGATCGTGGTGAGCGGGCCGTGACCCGGGGCCACGATGGTCTGTCCGGGCAACGCGGCGACCACCCGCCGGGCCTCCTTGTGCAGCGTCTGGCAGCAGTAGAAAGCTCCGCCGAGAGAACCGGCAAAGATGAGATCACCGGAAAAGAGCACCCCGGGGCCCGACGCCGACTCGGAGGTGACAAAGTAGGCATTGTGCTCGGCGATATGCCCGGGAGTGCGAAAAGCCCGGATTTGGAAACCGGCTACGCAGCGTTCGTCGCCCTCCCCGAGCACATCCACCGCAACCCCGGACCGAGAGGCGGGGGCGAGCACGGACAGCCCTGGTTGCGGCAGTATCACCGCCGGCAGGCCACCGGCGTGGTCGCGATCCCAGTGGGTAAGCAGCACGGCGGCCGGCGCCGCCACCCCGGCCGGCCAGGCGGCGGCGAGCCGCTCAGGGCGGTCGACGGTATCAACCAAAATGGTGCGCTGCGTAACGAAATCCTGGAGCACAAAGGCGTTCACCCGCCCGATCCCGTAGGGCAGCGCTATCGTGTGCAGGGCAAAGGGCAGTGCAGGCAGCTCAGGCAGCGGATACTTGCCCTCGCTCATCGCACACACCCCCACCTCGTTGAGCCCGAGTGCCACGGCGAGCTTCTGCAGCTCGGCGCAGGTGAAGTCGTAGCGATAATCCTCGGCATCCTTGATACGGTTGGCCTCGATCCCGGTGGCCGCGGCGAGCTGGTCCTCGGTAAGGCCGGCGTGCTGCAGGGCTTTGTCGAGGACGTCGCCTAGCTCGTCTTCCAGAAACGGAGCGATCGTCATGCGCCGCGATAGTAGGTCGGCGCCGGCCCGCCGCAAAATGGATTTTCAATCCGCCGCGAACTCTTCACGGTGGGCTGCATGTCCGACACGCAAACCGAGGTTCTCGACATCTTCACGCGCACCCGCGCCCTGCTGCGCGGCCACTTTGTGCTCCGTTCCGGCCTGCACAGCGGCCACTTCTTCCAGTGCGCCCAGGTATGCCAATACATGCCGGAGGTGGAACGCCTCGCCGAGCTGCTCGTGGGCAAGCTCGCAGGGGTGCAGTTCACCACCGTGTTCTCCCCGGCGATGGGCGGCCTGGTGATCGGCCAGGAAGTGGCGCGGCGCACCAAGTCGCGCTTCATTTTCGCGGAAAAGGAAAACGATCGGCTCGTGCTGCGCCGCGGCTTCAAGATCGCCGCCGGTGAGCGTATTCTGGTCGTGGAGGACGTCGTCACCCGTGGAGGCCGAGTGCAGGAGTGCCTCGACATCATCCAAGGCTTGGGCGGAGTTGTCGTGGGCGTGGCGATGCTGGTGGACCGTAGCGAGGGCAAGACCCGCTTTGCCGTGCCGATGATTCCGCTGCTGCAATTGAGTTTCCCCACTTTTGCGGCCGACCAACTGCCGCCGGAACTGGCAGCCACGCCCGCCGAAAAACCGGGCAGCTGAGCGACTATTCAGCGCAGGGCGTGCATGCAGGGCGATCTGGTCCCGAAATCGCGGGCACCCAGCCCCCCTTCCGGGACCACTGGGATGGGCGTTGGCTCAACGCTCATCCCCGACTACCGGCGAGGGCGAGAAGCCCCACCCGCGGCGCTCCAGGGGGCCTCTGCCGGAGCCCCGCGGCTCCGAAGGCAAGGCACGGGAAGGTGCCCCGCCCACAGCCGGCCCGAATAGGGCCAGGCTTATTGCTTCTCGGAGACGCTGCCGTCGTCGGCCACCACGAAGTAATCCTTGTAGGATTTGTCGTAGTACTGCGCGTAGTAGTAACCGCTCACCGAAAGGTTCAGTGCATTGAGCACGGCGCCAAAACACGGGACGTTGGAGTCCATGAGCCGGTGGGCGCAGAACTGAGCGGCCTTGCGGCGGACGTGGTTGAACATGATCGTGAAGATCGAGCCGTCGGCCAACGGCAGCACCAGCATCGCGTCGCTCACCGCAGCAAGCGGCGGGGTATCGATAAGGATGCGGTCATAGCGGGTACGCAGTTCGGCAATGAGCAGCTCAAAGTTCTTGCCGTTGAGAATCTGAGTGGGGTTCTTCGCGCGGCCGCCGGCGGGAAGAATGTCGAAGTTGGGCTGGTGGTCCCTGATGAGCAGGGCGTCCAAGGGGGTGCCGGTGACGCAATAGTCGATAACGCCCTTGATATTCTCGACCCCGAAGGAGCGGTGGACGTTGGGCTTGCGCAGATCGCAGTCGACAATGATGGTGCGCTCACCGTGGGCGGCGAAGGTCAGTGCCAGATTCGAGGTGATGAAGGACTTGCCTTCGCTCGGCGTGGTGCTGGTGACGATGATAACCTTGGCGTTCTTGCTCTCATCCTTGAGGCGCAGATTGGAATGCAGAGAAAGGAAGGCCTCGGAGGCCTGTGGATCTGCGTTGGAAACCGCGACCTGGCTCTTTTCCAAGGGCTCCATATTGCGGATCTGCGGCACTATGGCGATGAGCGGCAAACCCACCACGGCCTCGATGTCGAAGGCGCTCTTCACGCGGTCGTCGATGAAGGCCACGAAAAGGGCGAAAACCAACCCCAGCCCCAGCCCGCCCATAAAACCCATCGAGATGTAGATGAGGTATTTGGGGGATGAATAGTCCTGAGGGCGGGGCGCTACGGCCTGGTCGAGACGGCGGGCGTTCTGGGTCTCGATGTTGGCGTTCATGGCGGTTTCGCGCATGCGGCCCACGATGTTGGCCAGCAACTGCTCGTTGACGTCCATGGCGTTGCGCTGCGACTGATACTCGACCATCATGCGATCGAGTTTGAGTGCCTCGGTTTCCTGGGATGCGAGATCGGTGCGGGCCTGTTCAAAGGTGCGGCGGTTGGTCTCGTATTCGCTGCGGACGTTGTTGGCCACGGTATCCAGCGCCCGGTTGAACTCGGTCTCCGTCTGGCTGAGGGACTGCAGGGCCTCATGCATCTTGGGATGCTTGGCACGGTAGCGCTGCTGGAGTTGCGCCACGGCGATTTTCTGGGCTGCCACCTGCTGGGAAAGGCTCTGGATGAGCGGGACGGTGGCGATGAAGGTGAGGTCGGCGAGGCTGGTGCCGCTCTTGCGAAACTCCTGCACTTGGGTCCAGCGTACCTCGGACTCCTGGAGCTTCGCGGAGGACTGGGTGAGCAGCATGTTGAGCGCCTTGAGCTTCTCGGTGACGATGTCCTTGCGCTGGTCGAGCGAGACCATGTTGTTGCGCTCCTTGTAGCCTTGGAGATTGATGGCCAACTCCTGCACCTTCTGGCTCTGGCTATCGGCGCGGTTGCGCAAAGCCTCCACGGCGGTCATCGACTCGTTCATGCGCTGCCGCGTATTGTAGGTGACGAACTCATCCACGAATAGATTGGCCACCTTGGCGGCCACCTCAGGGTCGGGATGGCTGTAGGTCACCAAAATCAGGCGCGTCTGGCGCACCGGCATGACCTTGCGCTCACGGCCAAGAATCTCGCGCGGCGAGATCGGGTCGCCGCTGCCGCCGGTTTCGTAGGGAGCCAGGAAGGCCTTGGCCTCCGCACCCACGAGCCGCTCGGACACTTTCTGAATGATCGCCAGGCTCTCGAGAAGCTTGACCTGTGTATTAAGATCCTCGGGGCCACGTATGTCGTTGTCACGCACCTCCTCCACCTTCATCACCACGGCGTCGCGGCGCATGATTTCGATGGTGGCACCGGCAGTGTACATCTTGGTGCGGCTGAAGGTGTAGACCAGGGTGGCCGAGAAGACCACGAGGAAGACCACCAGTACGTACCACATCCGCTCGCGCAGGATCAGAAGATAATCGCGCATGTTGCGGTGCTGCGCACTCTCGGCGGCACCGGCGTTGTCGCCGTAGCCGTAGCTATAGCTGGCCTCGGCCCCACCTGGGCCCGGCTGGGGATTGCGAGCTTGTCCGTATCCGGACTTACCCTGATCTGAAGCGTCTCCGTTGGTCATAGCCTTCTTTCGGGAACAAACACGACGTCATCCTTGCGGAGGACAAGGGGATCCTTGGCGACGCCGGACATGAGATCGTCGGTGTTGATCACCGAGTTCTCCACGCGTCCGTCAACCAAGGTGCGGGTAAGGCGCACCCGGCGGCGATCGGCGAGCCGGTTGAAGCCGCCGGCGCGGGAAATGGCGTCCAATAGCGTGAGCCGCTGCTCGGGCGGATACTCGACGGCCTGGGGCGTGTTCACGGCGCCAAGCACGTTCACCGTGCGAATCTGATATTTGAGCACGACGACATTGACCTGGGGGTTGACCAGGAAATCGCGGTCGTAGGCCTCGCGCACGAACTGTTCGACCTCGACCAGCGAATGGCCCCGAGCCGCCACTTTGCCGATGAGGGGGAAATACAGCTCCCCTTCCTGCGATACTCGCAACTCCCGATCCAGATCGGGCTCTTGGAATATCTTGATCGCCACCACATCGCCCGGCTCCAAGGTGTAATCCTTGGCAGCCGCGGCTTTGTCGACCGCCCACGAGCAGGCGGGGGCAGCCAGCAGGAGGATAAAACAAAGGGCCGTGAATCGTCGTGCGAAAGACATCGGAGTACAACGCACATCAATCCCGGCCCCAGAACAAGCAAGCAGGAAACCAGTCACTTCAGTAGCGGAGCGAAATCCCCAGGCTGAGCAAGTTGCTATTGAAGTCGTAAACGCTGTAGGTCTTGGAGTTGGAGCTGGTCCGGTAGGAGTATGCCCCCTGGATGGAAACGCTTTCGTTCATGGCGTAGGCCACGGCGGCATCCCCCACGAAGAAGTCATCCGTGCGAGTTGAGTTTGCATACTTGGTGGACTCGAAGCTCAGGCCGGCCTGGGCGCTCCACTGCGGGGTAAATGCGAACTTGCCGCCCGTGCGCACCGCGAAAACCTCCTGCGAGGTGCCGACCACGGAATTGTCGAAATCGTTGGATACCGAAAAATCGAACGAGGTCTTAGGGGAATAGACATAGGTCAACCCGCCCGAAAGGCCTAGCTGATCGGTCGTATCCTGGTGGTCGAAATCGCGAATCCCGTAACCCACGCGGAACTGGCCCTTGAGCTTCGGAGTGAACTCGCCGCGGGCGCCCACGTTGAAGAAGTGGTCGTTCGAATCGTAGTTCACTGGCACAGCCGGCAGCTCTTCGATCTTCGTGCTGCGGTACCGGTACCCAAAACTAACATCCACCTTGGGCGAAACCGAGTAGTAGACGTCGAGGGGCAGGCTGAAGTGCTCGTTGTCTGCGTAGCCGGCTCCTGCGTAATTTGTTCTATCGTACATGATGCCGGAGCCGATGCTGGTCTTGGCCGTAGCCGACCAGTTGCCATTGACCGAGGCATCGAAGAGATCGTGACGAACCGTCTGGTCGGCATTGCGGGCCGAGCTGCTTCCCTGGTTCATCTGACGGTAGCCAATACGCGAATCGATCTTGGTCATGCCGCTGTCGTACTTGAGCTCCCCGATCCCGGAGAACAGCTCAGCATCCATATGCCCATTGCTCGCATAGCGTTCGAAATCCTCACTGAGCGTCACCACGCCCTTGCTCTGGCCGCCGTTGTAGTCCAACTCCGCGCCCGGGATGATCGAGAAGATCGTGTCGGACTTGGTGTTGTGCTTGGTCAGGAGAACATTGTCCTCGAATCGTACCTGGCCCACACCGGTGAGGTGGAGCGTGGTGTCATCATTCAAAACAAAACCGCTGCCGGCAAAAGCCAACGCCGGGACGCACGCTGACGCGGCGATCCCCAAGATCGATTTGCAACTCATGGAAGGTATAGGAACTAAGGCTTAGCTGGAGGGGCTGACGGGGCCGTCGGGATTCAGGAGCGGCTGGGGAATGAACTTGGGGCCTTCCGGTGCACCGGGCGCGGCAACTGCGCTGGAGGGAGCGGCGAGGGCCTCGCGCAAATCGGCGGGCACGCAATCGGTCACGCCCACGACGATCTCGGCCGAGCGGTCCGGATACACGTCGAGCGCGGCGCGCACCAACTCGGGGGAAAGCTTGGGCAGGCCTTTGCAAACGGCGCAAACGATCTCAACCACCTTGTCCGGAATCGCCGTTACAGTGGCCGAGACCAGCTTCACGGCGGCCTCCGGGTTGTCCGCCGCCGCCTTGGCGATCATGGCCGAAGCCTTGGTGGTGTCGGCCTTGGCCGCAGTAACCACGGAATCGATATTCACTTCGGCACGCGCGGCCAGAGCCGCGATCGAGACGCTCAGCAGGATGGGGAAGAAGCGTTTGTTCATAATAAAGTTTGGGTTTGAGCCGGCCACAGCCAAAAAGGCGGATACTCCGACGGCAAGGCCAAATTGGGTAGCAATTGCGCGACGATACCCTAGGGTCCCCCGCCACTCAGCCTCGAATGGACGCCCAACATCAGAAAATCACCAAGCCCACCACCCCTAGGCAGCCCTGGTGGACCTTCCCCATTTCGATCACCCGCGAAGCCTCGGGTCTGAGGCTTCACGTCGCCTGGGCTCGGCTGATCCAGATGCTGTTCATGGCCGTAGTGGCCGCTTGGCTTCTGGCCGGAGTCTCGCTCTTTGGCTGGGTGAAATACGGCCGAGGCTTCTCCGAGGCGCGCATCGTCGACATCCTGCTGCCCCAGCGCTGGGCCACCTATCGGGTGTCGCGCGGCAATTATTACATCAAGCAGGCCCAGCAGGAGCTCAAACTGCAGAAGTGGTCCGACGCGATCCACCACCTGCGAGTGGGCGTGGCGGCATCCCCATCGAACACAGAGGGGCGCCTCATTCTCGCCCAACTCTTCGCGCTCTTTGGGCGCGTCGAGCTGGCCCAGCGCACACTGGTCGAAGGCCTGCCCTACGACCCAAACAACACCAACTACCTCAAAGCGCTCTTCGGGTTCCTCCTGCAGTATCAGGAAGATGATGAGATCCGCCGGATCGCCGCCCAACTCCTGCCCTCCCGCCCCCTGATCAACGACCGCAACCAGCTCATCGCCCTCGCCTCCGCCTCCTCCCATTTCTATCGGGGCAACAGCGATGCCGCCGAAGCCCTCATCAAGGACTATGAGCTCCTGCGCACCAAAGACGGCCGCCTGCTGCTCGCCCGCATAGCGTGGGAACGCGGCCAGCACAACACCGCACTCGACCAACTGCGCTCCTACAGCGCGGCCTCCCCCAACGACGAGGATTTCTACAGCCAGCTCGCCGCCTTCCACCGCGAACTGGGCCACGACAGCGAGGCCGAGAAATTCGCCTTCCTGCGCGAACTCGCCAACCCGCGCAGCATCGCCGCACGCATCGAACTGCTCCAAGCGTACCAGAGGACCAACAACACCTCCCAGCTCCAACGCGGCATCGAGGCGGTGATGCGCGATTTCGCCGGCGACCAAAACGCACTCCAAGCGTTGGGCAACTTCGCCACAAGCAGCGGCGATCCCGCACTCGCAATGCGGATATACCGCCACTGCGCGGAGCACCAGCTCAGCACCGAGCCCTTGGCCCTCATGGTCGCCGAGGCCCACATTGTCGCCCGCGAATACCGCCCCGCCCTCGCTTTCCTTTCGGAGTTCGGCGAGGCCCATCGCGAGTGGCTCCAAAAATCCCAAGGCTTCGTCGATGGCCTCCAAGCGGTGGCCTGCTTCGGCCTGGGCCAGCGCGAAGACGCTGAGCTCTACCTCAACCATTTCCTTGCCCAGCCCAATCTGCGCGCCGAACAGCTCATAGCCATCGCCAACCGCCTCCTCGCCCTCAAGGAACGTGCCCCCGCCCGGCGCGTGCTCGCCCAAGCCGTAACCACCGACCTCCGCAACCAGACCGCCCTTACCCGGCTGATCGACCTCGACCTCGAGGGCGGCCTTCCCGACGAACTCTACGCCAACCTGCGCCGGCTGCTCGCCATGCGCCGCCCCTCCCCCGAACTGCTTCAGTCCGCCCGCAGCAAGCTGGCCGGCGACCGCTTCCTCTTCATCGCCGGCCGCGACGAGATGATCGATACCATCCAAACCGCTCTCGACCGCGCCCCCGCCCCCCTGCCCGACGATCGCTAACCCGCAGCAGAAGCCCTGCGCACCCAAGATCAGGCTACGTGGCGGCGGCGCCCAAAGCACGAAGCTCTTGGCATCTGCGAAAACCCAGGGCCGCAGTCTGGGCTTGGCTTCAACTTCCGGTTACTACCCCCAGTGGCCCTTTGAGCGCCCCCGGCGGGTATCAGGTGGAGCGGGAACCGCTCGCTGCCCGCCTCCGTATCCGATGCCCTTTCACTAGACACGAACTTGGTCCTTGGGCGGGGTTCGCCTGCCTGCCGAAGCTTTCAGGCGTCGCTCCCAACCGGGCAGCCAAGTGATCGACGGTGATTCGCGCCTTGCGCGCTCAAACCGCCGCCGCTTCCCTCACCTCCCATGTCGTCCACCACAAAAGAATATGCCGTGATCAGCACCGACCACGGAGACATCAAGATCGAGTTCTGGCCCGAGGTCGCTCCCAAGACCGTCGAAAACTTCAAGAAGCTCGCCACAGGCGGTTTCTATGACGGCACGGCGTTTCACCGCGTGATCAAAGGCTTCATGATCCAAGGCGGCTGCCCGAACACCAAAGAAGGCGCCAAGGGCATCCCCGGCACCGGCGACCCTGGCTACAAGGTGAAGGCGGAGTTCAACGACCGTCCGCATGTGCGCGGCGTGATCTCGATGGCTCGCTCCGCCAGCCCCGACTCCGCCGGCTGCCAGTTCTTCATCTGCCACGGCGACGCCAAATTCCTCGACCGCCAGTACACCGCCTTTGGCAAATTGGCCGCCGGCGACGACGTGCTGGAGAAGATCGCCACCTCCCCGGTGACCTCCGGCAACGGCGGCGAGAAGAGCACGCCCAGCGCGCGTCTCGGCGTGAAGTCGGTCAAGATCGTCGCGGAGTAATCACCTTCCTAACACTTCCGAATCATCTCCCGGGCGCCGCAAATCTGCGGCGCCCTTTTTTGCGCCCGCAACCTCCCAGTTTGCCACGCCTCGTTCCCCGCCGAGCACCCACGGAAGAACTTCCGCTGGGCATCGTCCGGAAAACCCACCACGCTTGGCCATCCCCCTCCCCTTGCCCACCCCGCATACCCCGTGAAATGAAACCCCTCGTCGTCCTCCTCGCCCTGGCCTGCACCACCGCCTTCGCCGCCAAAGAGCCCGCCAAGAAGACCGCCCACGCCACGGATCCCAATACACCGGCCGTGAAGCCCGCCACCGGACCGGCCTGCGACGCGTCCATCCACGAACTGATCGGCATCACCGGTGCGATGAGGGAGTTCACCGACTCTCTTGCCCAATGCGAAGTTCAACTCAAGCAAGCCACCATCGGCACCACCGACCCGTACGGCATGCCGCTCAATCCCCCGCAGAAGGCGGCGATCGAGAGATGCAAAACCAACGTAGGCGCCCTCATTCAGAAGGAGCTGGCTTGGACAAAACTGGAGCCCCAGGTGCTCCGATTCTACCGCGAGCACTACACACAGGAGCAGCTCGATGGAGTACTCGCCTTCCTCAAATCGCCCACCGGCAAGGCCTTCCTCACCAACGAGCGCGAGATCAACACCAAGGTCATGGAATCATTGATCCGGCCGGTCTTGGAGAAAGTTGGTCTCCACCTGTTTGCTCTCGTCACCGACCTTCGGGACAATTCCGATTTCATTCGCCCCGACCAGCGCGGCCAATGATTCGGCCCCGGCGTCGCCCCGCTCACCTCGTGCGGAGGAGATCAGTCCGCGCCGCGGTTCAGCTCCCTGCGGCCACGTAGCAGAAACGTCGAGCCGCCTCGCGCAAATCCTCCTCGGCCAGGACGCCGAAGGTGAGGCGCGCCGTATTCTTCGCCGGCACGTCGCCATAGCAAAGCTCGCCCGGCACATAGAGCACCCCGGCCCCCACGCAGGCGCGATAGAACGCCGTATCCAGCCCGAGGTCGGCGTCTGCCGGAGCCTGAAGCCAGAGGTAGAGCCCTCCCTGGGGCTGCGCCCACGACCAGCCGAGCCGCTGCAAACCACCCTCGACCAGGGCGGCATGCAGCACCTGCATCTTGCGGGCATAGGCCGGCCGGATACGCCCGAGATGCCGGTCAAACGAGCCGTCGCCAAGCACCCGCTCCAGCACGGCCTGGTTGAGATTGGCCGACCCGAAGTCCTGATGCCCTTTCACGTGCAACATCCGCGATCGCCACTCGTCGTCGGTGCAATAGCCGTACCCCACCTTGAGCCCAGTCGCGAACGGCTTGGTGAGCGTGCCCGCGTAAAGCCGGGGGAAGGCCGACCACTCCTCCAAGGCTAGCACGCTCGGTGCCCCCGCACTGCCATCGAAAGCCATCTGGCGGTAGGCGGCGTCCTCGATCGTGGGAACCACCAGCCGGTGGGCGGAGAGCAACCGGGCGAGACCGCGCTTTTCATCAACCTCGAGCGAGCGTCCCGACGGATTGGAGAAATACCCCACGAGATAGACGGCCTTGATTCTCGCCGTATCGCCCGTGCGCTGCCAGGCGGTCAGCTTCGCATCGAGTGCCGCAAGATCGAGCCGGCCATCGGCGCCCACCGGCAGCGAACGCGCCTCCAGGCCCAGCCCGCGCAGCATCTCAAGAAACACGAAATAGCTCGGCCGGTCCACCAGCACGATGTCGCCGGGATCGCAGAGCACCTGCATCGCCAGGTAGAGCGCCTGCTGCGAGCCGTTGGTCACCAGCAAACGGCCCGCCTCGGCCCAACTGGGATCATGCCCCTCCTCCCTGGCCAAGCGCTCCGCCAGCAACTGGCGCAGGCGCGGCCGGCCCTGGTTTGTGCCGTATTGGAGAAGCTCTGGCGAAGCGCCCGGCGCAGTGAGGGCGGCCACAGCCTCGCCGAAGGTCTCGACTGGAAGAGTGGCGTTGTCGGTGAATCCGGCAGCCAGCGAGAGCAGCCGCGGGTTCTCCAGAGCAGCCGTCATCAACCGCGCGATGATCGGCGGCGTGGCGCGTTGCCCGAGGGCGGAGAAGGAGTGGCGGCAGGATACGCTCATGGGAGGGGGCAACCCCATGCCCGAACCCGCCGCCGCCTACAATGCGAAGTTTTCGCCAGCCGGGCTGATCTGCATGCCCTGGCCGGCATCCGCCGTATCCACATGAACGGAGCCCACGAGGCGCAGGAGCGCATCCAAAACGCTGCGCCGGGTACCCATCGTCGGGCATTGACCGCCGGGGAGCCCATCCGCAGCCTCCCCGCTCCATGCCGCTTATTCCCCGGCTTGTCGAAAAACTCCAACGCCACCCGAAACGCTTCGTGTTTCCGGAGGGCGGCGATCCTCGCGTGCTCCAAGCCGCCCGCCAGATCGTCACCCGGCGCATGGGGGCGCCGATCCTCCTGGGCGACCGCGGCCTCATCAAGGACGCCGCCGCCCGCCTCGACATCTCCCTGCAGGGCATGCGCCTCATCGACCCGGCACGCTCGGCCGACTTCGACGAGTTCTCCCAGCGCTTCTACGAACTGCGCAAGGACCGCGGTCTCCACTTGGCCGAGGCACGCATGATCATGACCGACCCCGGCTACTACGCCACGATGATGCTCGCCACCGCCCAGGCCGACGCGCTCATCGGCGGGGCCACCGTCACCGCCTCCAGCGCCCTGCGCCCTCTCTTCCAGATCCTCCCCATGCAGGAGGGCGTCAACACCGCCTCCTCGGTCATGGTCCTCGATTTCGACGAGAACAAGATCGGCCTCGACGGCGCTCTCTTCCTGGGCGACTGCGGCGTAATCCCCGACCCCACCGCCGAGCAACTCGCCGACATCGCAATCACCGCCGCGCGTATCGCCCATCACCTCACCAACGACACTCCCCGGGTGGCCCTGCTCAGCTACTCCAGCCACGGCTCCTCCTCGCACCCTTCCGTGCTCAAGATGCGCGCGGCCACCGAACTGGCCCGCGCCAAAATCCCCGAGCAGAAGTTCCCCATCGAGATCGACGGCGAGATGCAGGTCGACGCCGCCCTGGACCCCCGCACCGCAGAGATGAAGAAAGTAGGCGGCGGCGTGGGTGGCCGGGCCAACGTGCTCATCTTCCCCGACCTCAACTCCGGCAACATCGCCTTCAAGCTCATCCAGGTCTTGGCCGGGGCCAACGCCTTCGGCCAGATCGTCACCGGTCTTTCACGCCCCGCCGCCGAGATCAGCCGCGGCTCCAGCGCCCACGACGTCTTCGGCGCCGCCGCCATCGTCGGAGTCCAGGCCATCAGCCACAACCTCCTCTACGGCCACGACTGAAGGCCCAGAAGTCCAGTCCGCCAGCCCCGCCACTCGTCCCCGCCCCATGCCCACCACCGCCATGCCCGACAGCTTCCGAGAGGCCCCCGCCGGCCTCCTGGAAAAACCCACAAACGTCCGCACAAAGCGTATCTTCGTGGCCGGCACACGGATGAACGAGGGCAAGACCACCACCTGCCTGGGCCTCTTCGCCGCATTGCAATCTCTGTATCCTCGTGTCGGCTTCATCAAGCCCGTGGGCCAGCGCTTCGTGGAGGTCGAGGGCCACCAGATCGACGAGGACTCCGTGCTGCTGGACACCATCTACCACGTTCAGGTCCCCATCGAGAGCATGAGCCCGGTGGCCGTCGACGCGAAGTTCACCCGCCGCTACCTCGCCGACCCCACCGGCACTCTCCCCGTCCTGGTCGACCGCATTTGCCGCGCCTTCGACCGCGTCTCCTGGGAGAAGGATTTCACCCTGATCGAAGGCACCGGCCACGCCGGGGTGGGTTCCGTATTCGACCTCTCCAACGCCCGCGTGGCCCGCCTGCTCGACGCCAAGGTCATCCTCGTGTCCTCCGGCGGCATCGGCCGCCCCATCGACGAGATCGCGATGAACAAGGCACTCTTCGACCGCGAAGGCGTCGAGGTCATCGGGGCCATCGTCAACAAGGTCGAACCCGACAAGCTCGCCTTCATCGCCGAGTACGCAGGCCGCGGACTCGCCCGCCTCGGCGTGCCGCTGCTCGGAGTGCTCCCGATCCGCAAAGCCCTCACCTCGCCCAATCTTTCCCAGATCGTCGAGGAGATCGGCGGGCGCTGGCTCAACGGCCGCGCCACCGGGGCCCACGAGCGTATCGAAAATGTAGTCATCGGCGCTATGACCGCGAAGGGCGTTGTCGACATCCTCCAGCCCGGAGTGCTGCTCGTCACCCCCGGCGATCGCGACGACATCCTCTTTGCCGCGATGTCCACCGCGGGCCTTTCCAGCCGCAAAGTGGTATCCGGCATCGTGCTCACCGGCCAGTCCCTCCCCCATCCCAGCGTGCTCGAACTGCTCTCACAGACGCCCATCCCCGTGGTCGCCGTCGACAGCGAGGCCTACGCCGTGGCCTCCAAGATCAACAGCATGACGATCAAGACCCAGCCCCATGACGCCGACAAGATCCCGATCATCAAGCGGCTGGTCATGGAGCACGTCGACCTGCAGAAGATGCTGGCTTCGTTCTGAGCCGTCGCCAGGCAGCCCGATTGTGGGGTCGCACCGTGCATCCGTACCCGGGGCGACCGAGACGTAGGCGGCGGGCCTAACGAAAAATGAAGAGTGCAGAAGGCAGAGTGCCGAACCCGGAAGGCTGATACCGGAGGGCTACGCACTACTCACTACCCGCTCCGGGCTCAGTCTGTTTGAGTTCCGCGTTCATCATCGCTCTGCGTTAGCGAAGCGCCGCGACGCCACTACACCACCGCTGGAGAACCGATCAGAGCGATACTGCAGTCGAGCTGCCTTCTTGCGGCTGAGCCAGGCTGCTCGCAGTCCGCCCCGCGCTGCTTCGCAAATAAAAGGCGGCCGCCCCCGATTCGGGGCGGCCGCCTATATGGAGGGAAATGCTGGATGCTCTCGGGTGGGCGCCACTCGCGCCCTCTCTCAGCAGGTCCGGCTTCCGACCGGGCCCGTCAGCCGGTCATCGACCAGAGCTGCGAACCAGCACCGTGTAGTTGTTGATCTCGCCTGCGCCGCAGACAAAGAACACATCGCGAAATTCACCAGCGGGAAGCTGCAAGAAATAGAACCTCGGCATCGACATATCGGAAGCCCCTTGCATGCGGAAGGTGCAGGCCACCTCGGCCGCAATCGCCGTTCCGGTGATGTTGCGCACCCGCGTCCAAACGCGCACCCGACCGTCATTGAGCGGATGCGCCTCGATGGCCGTCAACCTCACTCCGGCCGTATAGGCCTTGGAGACCTGGGCGATCACCGGCACCAGGACCACTCCGCTCCAGTCGCGCTCCACCAGTTCGGCCGAACGGCCGTCGGCGGTCAGGCCGCGAGTCGGAGGCTGGCTGCGGTTACTCTGGATCTTATCCACGCCCGGCGCCGCCACTCCTGCCTGCAAGGTGGCCAAGGCAGCAGGGAAACCAGTGGTCTCCGCTTTTTCGTGTTGGAGAGTATCGCCTGTCCCCTGGGTAAAACGCTCGACCACCGCAGCGGCCGCCGGGCTGATGGCGACCGGGATCTCCGGCGCCGCAGCAGACTGCATGATCGGTGCCGCGGAAGTGGCGACCGGCTCGGAGAGGGCTGCTGGAGCGGCCGTGTGGGCGGGGGCGGGAGCTGCCTTTGTTTGGGGGGCCGTCGAGCAACCGGCGATCAAAAGAGCGCCAAGGCTGACACCGAAGACTAGAACAGTGCTTTTCATTAGCTGATTAGGGATTTGAAGGGACTGCGATGAGGATGAAATGCGGCCACCCTAGCCATATTTCAGGCAAAGGTTATTGGAAGCTTTGCTGCTTCCCCGGAGGAAATAAACAAAAAGATGCGACTTCTACCGCGGTCAGATTTCCACTACTCCGGCGCTCCGGCGGATTCGGTCGTGCAATCGCCCCGACTTCCGTGCCAAATCCCCAGGCGATGAAATCCCCCTGGGACACCCTCAAGATCCTCGCCGACCCCACTCGGCTGCGACTGCTCGCCCTGCTGCTGCGGGAGGAGATCTCAGTGGCCGAAATTCAGGAGATCTTGGATATGGCCCAGTCCCGCATCTCCTCGCAGCTCTCGCTGCTGCGCCAGGCCGGCTTCGTGGTCGACCGCCGCGACGGCAAACGCGCCTACTACTCGCTACGCCCCGGCATCGATCCGCGCCAACTCACCCTCCTGCGCACCGCCTGCGAAACCATCGCCGACCAACCCGAGTCCGCCGACGACCGCGCCAATCTCGACCGCATTCTCGCCCGCCGCCGCCGCCAGTCGGAGGAATACTTCAACCTGGTGGCCGGCCGCCTGGGCAAGAACTACTGCCCCGGCCGCTCCTGGGAGGCGATCGGCCACCTCGCGCTGCGCCTGGTGCCCTCCATCGTGGTGGCCGATCTGGGTGCTGGCGAAGGCATGATCTCGCAGTTGCTCGCCCGCCGCGCCGCGCAGGTGTGGTGTGTGGACAACTCCCCTCGTATGGTCGAAGTGGGCACCGACCTGGCCCGCCGCAACGGGCTCGAAAACCTCCGCTACCTGCTGGGCGACATCGAAACAGTCCCCTTGGGCGACGCCAGCGTCGACCTCGCCATCCTCAGCCAGGCCCTACACCACGCCGAGCACCCGCAGCGCGCCGTGGAGGAGGCCTTCCGTATCCTCAAGCCGGGTGGCCAGCTCATCGTCCTCGACCTCAAGGCCCACGATTTCGAAAAAGCCCGCGAGCTCTACGCCGACCGCTGGCTGGGCTTCAAGGAGAGCGCCCTCCACGGCTTCATCCAAAAGGCCGGCTTTGTGCAGGTCGACGTGGCCGTGGTCGCCCGCGAGCCCGAGGCCCCACACTTTGAAACCCTCCTGGCCGCCGGACTCAAGCCGGCCCCGTGACCCCGCCCGCGGCGGCGGCCCGTTCGCCGTTTGACCGCGGCCCGGCTCGGCCACTTGCTGTCGCGATGCCGTGGGATGTGCAACTGCGCCAGGGGCTCTACCTGCCCCAGATCAACTGGTGGCTCGACGCCCCCCGCCCCTCCTCGTGCGGATTCATCTCCCACGCCCACTTCGACCACATGGCGAAGCACCGGCTCACCCTCTGCACCGACGCCACCGCCCGGCTGCTACACGCCCGCCAACCCGCCCGCCGCGAGCTCATCGCATTGCCCTTCGATCGCCCCCACCAACTCACCCCCGGCTGCCGCGTGACGCTGGTGCCCGCCGGGCACATCCTCGGCTCCGCCCAGTTCCTGGCCGAGTCCGAGCACGGCCGCCTGCTCTACTCGGGCGACTTCAAGCTGCGCCCCGGCCGCGCCGCCGAGGTCTGCGCCACCCCGCGCGCCGATGTCCTCATCATGGAGACAACCTTCGGCCTGCCCAAGTACCGCATGCCCCCGGCCGAGGAGGTGATCGCCGCCATCATCGCCTTCTGCCGCGAGACGCTGGCGGCCAAGGCGGTGCCCATACTTTTCGGTTACAGCCTGGGCAAGGCCCAGGAGATCCTCGCCAGCCTCGCCGGCGCCGAACTGCCGGTGATGCTCCATCCTGAGATCCTGCGCCTCACCCGGGTGTGCGAACAACTCGGCCTCACCTTCCCCGCCTACCGCGACTTCGACGCGCTCGCCGCCCCCGGCCATGTCGTCGTCGCCCCACCTCAGGTCAACCAGGCGTGGTTGGCCCGCATCGCCCCGCGCCGCAGCGCGATGATCACCGGCTGGGCCGTCGACTCCTCCACGAAGTACCGCACTTCCTGCGACGCCGCCTTCCCGCTCTCCGACCACGCGGACTACCCCGAACTGCTCGAGTTCGTCGAGCGCGTGCAACCCCGCCGGGTGCTCACCGTGCACGGCTTCGCCGCCGAGTTCGCCCAGACCCTGCGTGCCCGGGGAGTGGAGGCATGGGCCATCGGCAAGGAGAACCAGCTCGAGTTCGGCCTGGGCTGACCGAGCCGCCGCGCCCGCCCCGAAATTGCCGCTGGCGCAGGGCACGCCCCGCCGCTTCCGTGGTCCCAGCCCCCGCCGTTCCCATGACCCGTGCCCCACTCCTTCTCGCCTTCGCCCTTAGCCTGCTTGCCGCCCGAGCAGAGGAACCCCCGGCGGCGGCCCAGACGCAGCAGCCCGCCGCCATCGCCGCGGCGCCCGCCCTTCCCTGCGCCTTCATGCGCCCCGGAGAGGTCGTCGAGCTGCGCATGAGCTACGGCCTTCTAGGCACCGCAGGCACGACCCGCATCGAAACCCTCGCAGAGCCCTCGCCTGCCGGCCCGCGCTTCCGCATCCGCGTTGCCACCAAAAGCCGGGGACTCGTGGACATGGTCTACCCGGTCACCAACGACTCCGAGTCGGTGCTCGATGCCGCCACCGGCCGCCCTCTCACGCTCACGACCAAGGGGAAAAACGGCCGGCGCCTCACCGAGAAGACCACCACTTTCGACTACGAAAAGGGCTTGGCGGTCCACGTAAACTCCATCCGCCCCAAGTACAACGCCACCGTGCCCCTGCCCCCCGAGCCCGCCTACGACCTCATGGTCGCCATGCTCCAGGCCCGCGACTGGAGGCTCAAGCCCGGGGAGTCGCGCCGCGTGCTCTGCGTAAACGACGAGGAGTTCTTCCCCATCGAGGTCGTCGCCATTGGTGAGGAGAAGGTGAAGACGCCCGCCGGCACCTTCGAATCGGTGGTGCTGGAGCCCAGGCCGGTCGGCAAATCGACAAGTTTCTTCGAGAAGGGCGGCGCCCTTAAAATCTGGATCTCCAAGGGCAACCGGCCGCAAATCGTGCGGCTGGATACCAAGACCAAGATAGGCACCATCACCGCCCTGCTCACCAGGGACGAGACCCTGCCCCCGGCCGCTCCGCAGCCCGCCCCGGCTCCAGAGCCCGCAAAGTAGCCGCGTGCGCCCCGCCGCCGCCGCCAACTTCCGCCTCTGCCGGCGCGCCCACCCCGCGACCAACCTCACCAATCCGTTCCGGGGCGATCGCAAAGCGCCACGGCTTGGCCGCCCAAACCGGCCCCGCGTAGGCCACGCCCACCCGAGGCCCCGCCTGCACCCAAGCCCTGGGCACACGAATCCCCCGGTCCACGACATGCAACCCGCTTGCCGGCTCGGCCAGTGCACCATTGAGCCCGCGGCCTATCCCCAGCGCCCGGGTCACCCGCCCCGGCCCCGCAGCCCCCTCGACTCCCCGGATCAGCACGGCCGCCGGCCAGCCCTCCGGCCCGGTCACAAGATTGAGCATCTCGTGCACACCATAGCACAGATACACATACCAGCATCCGCCCCTCCGGTACATCACCTCGGTGCGCCCCGTGCGGCCGGCGCGGGCGTGGCAGGCCCGGTCTCGCTCCCCGTCGTAGGCCTCCACCTCGGTGATCATCCGTGCCAGCGTAGCCCCGCCGGCCAGCGTGCGTACGAGGTATTTCCCCAGAAGCCCGCGGGCCAGCCGCACCGTTCCGCACCCCTGCCAATGCTCCGGAGCCAGCACCCTGAAGGCCGGCGGAAACGCATTTGCCGTGGCGCCCATGCCCCGGCAGATTGCCACCTTCGTTCGCCGAATCCATCCCTTTCCCATGCCGCACCTGTTCACCGTCACCGCCAACCTCCTCTGGGAGCAGACCCTGTTCTACAATGAGTGGCAACCCGGCCGCACCCAGCGCGCCACCCGTGCCTCCTTCCAGGTCGGAGGCAAGGGCATCAACGTCGCCAAAATGCTGGCTCGCCTGGGCACCCCGCACAGCGCCGTCTGCTTCCCCGGCGGGGACACTGGAGCCGTGGTTGAAGGCTGGTTGCGCCAGCGCGGTTTCTCCCTGCGCTCCTTCCCCGCCGCCAAGCCCGAGACTCGCAGCGGCGTAGTCATCCGCAGCCTGCGCACCGAGACCACCTTCCTGGGCCCCGACGAACCGGTGGCCGCCGAAGCCGTGCGCGCCGCAGCAACCGCCCTCTCCACTGAGGCGCCAGGCGGCGTATTGGCCGTGTGCGGCAGCATCCCCGGCTGGGAGGGGCCCACCGGCGCCGCCTTCCGCGAGTGGTTCAAACGCTGGAACGGCCCCCTCGTGGCCGACACCTACGGCCCCCCGCTCAAGTGGCTGGTCGAGCGCCCGCTCGCCCTGGTCAAGATCAACCGCGAGGAGTTCGACCGCCTCGTGCCACCAGACCCTGAAGACATCTCCGAGCTCGCCTTCACCATGCGCCTGGCCGAGGCGGCCGCCCGCTGGCCAGTGGCCGCCTGGATCATCAGCGACGGCGCAAAGCCGGTCTGGTGCGCCATCAAGGACGGCGCCACCACCACCCTGCGCCCGCCGCCGGTTCGCGAGTCCTCATCCACCGGCTCGGGCGATGTGCTGCTCGCAGCGCTGCTGCACGCGCATTTCCACCTCGGCAAGCCCTGGCCGGAGGCCCTCGCCTTCGCGCTCCCTCTGGCCGCCTCCAACGCCGCCCACGAGGGCATCGCCGAATTCCCGCTACCGGCCGGTTCGACCTAACCCCAACCAGGGCCGCAGCCTCTCCTCCTTCCCGGGCGAACATTCCCGCCCGGGACCGGTCGCAGGTGCCGACCTTGGCCGCGTGTCTGCGAAAAGTCCGTATTTCGCACCTTCGGCCCCTTCGCTGTCCTTGCCGACGGGCGCACAAACTGCCAAGAGAGCGCTGTCCGCCTGCACATCCAAACCAACCATACTGTTCCATGAAACGTGGCGTCATCATAGGTATCATCATTCTGCTGCTCGCACTTGCCGGCCTCTTTGCCTACAGGAGCCACTCCGACAGCGTCGCCCGCGAAAAGGAGGCCGCCCGCGCAGCCGACTCCGCCCGCGATGCCGAGCGCTCCCGCCTCGAAGCCCTGCGCCGCTCCGAGGCCGACGCCGAGTCCAGGCGGCTTGCCGACCTGAAGGCCAAACAGGACGCCGATGAGGCCGCCCGTCGCGCAGAAGCCGCACGCCTGGAACGCGAATCCGCCGAAGCCGCACGCCTCGCCGCCGCGAAGGATGCCGCACGCCTCGCTGCCGAACGCGATGCCCGCCGCCTCGCCGCCTCGCAGGCCGAGCTCGAAGCCCAGCGCAGCGCCGCCCTGCGCGAGCAGGAGACGCGCGACGCCGAGGCCAAACGCCTCGCCGCGATCAAGTCGCTTGAGGACGCCGAAAACGAGCGCAAGAGCGCCGTGGATCGCGAACAGGCCCGCCTCGAGTCGCTGCGCCGCCAGCAGCAACTCGACGCCCTTGCCGCCGCCGCAGCCCGCCACCAGATCGACCGCATGGTCTTCCCCGAGGACTACAAGCGCCGTCGCCACTACTACATGAACGTGGAGCTCATGAACGCCGGCCTGCTGGCCACGCCCGAGGCGGAGGCCAAGCCCGCCGACAAGCCGGCACCGAAAAAGTAATACTTCCTTCCAGCCCTATCCGCAAAACCGGCCCCTTCGTGGGCCGGTTTTGCTTTTTCCGGGACCGGTCCCCAGGCAACCGCTCCTCGTTTCACCCGGCCCGCTCCTCCTCGAACACCCCGGCTATCTCGCCACCACAGAAGCCGCAGCGCCCCGCGCGCAGGTGCCACTCGGTAAGCCGGTATCCGTCACGATCGATCACGCACCGGCCGCACTGCGGGCACCAGGTGCGGCCGCCGTCGAGGTCGCGCACGTTCCCCGTGTAGACGTAGTGCAGCCCTTTCGACAGGGCGAGGTGGCGGGCCCGCGCCAGACTCTCCGGCGCGGTGGGCGGGATATCCAGCATGTGGTAGTCGGGGTGGAAGGCCGAGAAATGCCACGGCACCTCCGCCCCCAGGTGGGCCGCGAACCAATCCGTTGCCCGGTCCAACTCGGCCAAGCTGTCGTTAAGGCCGGGGATGAGCAGCGTGGTGACCTCCAGCCACACCCGCGTCTGCCGGTGCAGGTATTCGAGGGTTTCGAGCACCGGGCCCAGCCTCGCACCGCATTGCCTGCGGTAGAACTCCTCGCAGAAGCCCTTGAGGTCGACGTTGGCCGCATCCATGCCGGCGAAGAACTCCGCCCGCGGCTCGGGGCAGATGTAGCCGGCGGTCACCGCCACGGTGCGCACCCGCGCCGCCCGGCAGGCCGCAGCGACCTCCAGCGCCTGCTCGGCGAACACCACCGGGTCGTTGTAGGTGAAAGCCACCGACCGGCAGCCCAGCCGCACCGCCTCCGCAGCAATCCACTCCGGCGCGACAGGCTCGCCGTCCAGCATCTCCGCCCGGGCTCGGCTGATCCGCCAGTTCTGGCAGAACCGGCAGGCGAGATTGCAACCGGCCGTGCCGAACGAAAGCACCCGGGAACCGGGCAGAAACTGCGCCAGCGGCTTCTTCTCGATCGGGTCGATGCAAAACCCGCTGCTGCGCCCGTGGGCCAGCAGCCGCATCGTGCCGCCTCGGTTGCCTCGCACCGAACAGAATCCGTCCTGCCCGTCGCGCAGCTTGCAGCCTCGCGGGCACAGGGTGCACACGATCCTGTCGCCACTCAGCGGACTCCACCAGCGGGCCTCGGGGCGCAAGCCGGGCGCCTTCATGCCAGAGGCCCCTCCTCGATGCGCCGGGCTCCGAATCGCTGCAGGCGCACCGCTTCATGCGGCCCGATTCCGGCCTTGGCCCGTGCGATGGCGACCTGCTGGTCTACAGCGGTCACCTCCGGCAGCCCCGGCAGGAGCACTCCGCGGCGCCCATCGGGAGCGCGCACCACCACGCCCCAGCGCTGCGGATCCAGCTCGGCTGGCGACTCGATGTCCTCCGGTGCCTCGAGCACGGTCACCTCGATCCGCAAACCGGGGAGCTCGGCAGGCTGCACCGGCGCGAAGCGCCCGTCGCGCAGCGCGGCCTCCTGGGCCATCCGCCAAGTCTCCACCGCAAGATCACCGGAATGCGAAACCATTGTTCCTATACAGCCGCGGAGCCGGCCGTCGGCCCCATGCAGGGTGACAAACACCCCGTTGGAGGAGGGGAACCCGCCGAGCTGCGGGGCCTCGGTAGTTCCCGTGGCCAGCGCCGCTGCGATCGCGGCCCGGGCCACCGCCGGCAGATCGGGCGGGGTTGGGGCTGAGGCCGCGCTGGAGTCGAAGAGCACCGCCACCCCGTAGCCCACGCCGAAGGGGCCATCGTATCCAAGCACCTCGCGCCCATCGGCGCGCCACCCGGAGGCGCCAAGGGCGAACAGTGTCGACTCCACCACGTCCTCGGCGGCGCATTCCCGAAGCAGGGATACTGCGGCCGCAAGCCCGCGGGTGGCGCCGTGGCGCAGTTGCGCGACAAAGGCGGCGTCGAAGCGGGCGGCGCCCGGGTCGTATCCAGCGGGGGCCCCGGGCTTGAGGCAGTGGCTCATGTCGCCGCTGGCCACCACGGCCACGCGCCTGCCAAGCTGAGGCGCCGCCGCAGCGACCGCCTCGCCCAGATCCCCCACCCGGGAATTGTCGTCCCAGGCAAGGGAGAGCACCACCGTGGAGCCACGCCAGCCGGCAGCTGCGAGGTGCCAGAGCGGCACCACGCTGCCATGGTCGAGCTTCATCGACTCCAGTTCAGTGGTACCTATCCCTCGCTGCGCTGCGGCGGCACCGATAGCCCCGGCCAGCGCCGCATCGCCCGGCAGCTCCACGGACTCCTGAGGGGCGAGGAACGCGGCCAGTGAACCCGTAACCGTTTTCCGGGTAACCCCGAAGGCCCGAGCCACCCTGGGAGCGTGGGGAGAAAGCAACACCACCGCCTCCGGCCGCGCAGCCACCAGCCTCCGCGCAGCCCGCCCCAGCGCCTCCACCGTGGTCCTGCACTCGGCGATGCGCTCGCCGGCCACCGCCGGCACCAGTATGGGCGCATGCGGCATGAGGACTGCGAATACCACCCCGCCCTTGTGCCCGCTATCCACCTTGGTTTTCATGTTCCTTAGGCCTCGGCCGCTGCACCTGCGCAGCGAGCTCGGCCGTGGGCAACGATGGGGCCAAAGCCAGGCATTCTCAACCGCCCCACCGGCCGGCCAACGCAGCAAAATCACAGAAGTCCTCAAACTTGTTCAAAAAGGTCTTGCCACCCCTCCCTCCGGGCCGTTTGGTCACGGGCTTTTCCAATGAAAGCCACCATCAAGACACAGGGGCAGCAGTTCGTCGTTAGCGAAGGCGATGTGCTGTTCGTCAACCGTTTTCAGAAATCCGAAAAGGGAGGCACGGTTGAAATCAACGATGTCCTCTCCGTCGGTGAGGGCGCCGAGATCAAGATCGGCACTCCCACGGTGGCCGGTGCCTCTGTGACCGCTGAAATCCTCGAGAACAAACGCGGCAAGAAGGTCATCATCTTCAAGAAGAACAAACGCAAGGGCTACGAGCGCCGCCAAGGGCATCGCCAAGAGCTCTCCGTCATCAAAATCAAAACCATTTCCGCCTAAGGAATCGTCATGGCGCATAAAAAAGGACAGGGCACATCGTGCAACGGCCGCGACAGTCGGCCAAAGAGCCGCGGGGTGAAGTTGTACGGCGGCGAGACAGCCATCGCCGGCAACATCATCCTCCGCCAAGCCGGCACTCTCTATCACCCCGGAGCCGGGGTTGGTATCGGTCGCGACTTCACCCTCTTCGCCCTCGTGGACGGCGTGGTGAACTTCGACAAGAAGCACCGCAAGGTCTGCTTGGTTTAAGCAGCAACGACCTCGTTTTCCAGCGCACCGCCCCCGCGGTGCGCTTTTTTTTGTCCCGGCCCGGCCCTTGCCTCTCCGCCCCAAACCCGCTAATCGCTCGCCCATGTCTCCGCGTTTTGTTGCCGCGATCCTCCTGTTCGCCCTGCCCGCACTGGCCCACGCCGGTGTCTCCATCGTGCACGTATGGCCGTCGCAACGCACTGCCGACTCCTTCCGCCGCATCTCTGAATACATGAGCGGCTCCGAAAGCAGCGGCCGCGATACCCTTCTGCGCACCAAGCCCGATTCGCACGTAGGCTGCTACTTTCTCACCCGCCTTAAGGCCGACGCCCCCCAGCCCGCCGCCACCCTCGTACTGGAAGTGGTGATCCCCGGCAGCCCGGCGGTGCGCACCTTCTCCTTCCCCGTAGACATCCCCTCCGGCGGGAAGGTCTTCCACATCGGCGTCACCGGCGCCGACTGGCCCAGCGTGCAGACCCGCCCCTCCGCTTGGCGCGTGAGTGTTCGCACGGCCGACGGCACTGTGCTGGCCGACTCGCCAAGTTTCCTGTGGCGCGTGCCCGCCTCGAAGTAGGTGCCGCCACTCCGCGCTCATCCACCGTGGCCCAGCCCCCCGCAATGGCCGCCCCACAATGGTCGCCATGGGAGCCGCTGGGCCTTGCCCACGGTTTTACCGCCCACAGCCTGGCCGAGACCCTCGACGGCGGGCAGGCCTTCCGCTGGCGCTGGCAACCCGAGCCTGCCGCGTGGCAGGGCGTTTTCGCCGAGCACGCCGTCCAGTTGCGGCTCCACAGCGGCGGCGAGGCCCAGAACGGTCCCGAGCTGCACTTCCGCGCCGCCACCTGCGCCGCCGGCGCCCGCACCGCCCTACACCACTATCTGGAGATGGCGCCGCAGCTCCCCTCCGCCCTTGCCCGCCTGCCGCTGCAGAGCGACTCGGTGCTCGCCGGCTCCATCGCCTCCTGCCCCGGGCTGATCCTGCTGCGCCAGCCCTTTGCGGAGACTCTCCTGGGCTTCATCCTCAGCTCCACCAAACGCATCCCACAGATACGCCAAATGTGCGATACGCTCGCGGAGCGCTTCGGGCCCGGGCTCGCCGAGGGTATCCGAGGCCTGCCCACTTGGGCCGCCCTAGCCACCGTAGGCGAGCCGGAGTTGCGCAGCTGCGCGCTGGGCTTTCGGGCAGCCTATGTGGCCGAAACGGCCCGTTTCCTCGCCAGGCACCCCGGCTGGCTCGCGCGCGTCGAGGCACTGCCCTATGCCGAGGCCCGAGCGGCGCTGGTTACCCTGCCCGGGGTGGGCGAGAAGGTGGCCGACTGCGTGCTGCTCTTTGGTGCGGGCCGGCTGGAGTCATTCCCCGTGGATGTCTGGATACTCAAGACCTTGGCTGCCGGCTACGGCCTGGCGGGGTGGAGCCCGGCGCAACTGGCGCAGTTTGGCCGGGTGCATTTCGGGCCGCTCGCCGGGCTGGCGCAGCAATACCTCTTCGCCCACGCCCGCGCCTCGGCCGGCAAAACCGACAGTCATTGAGCGCCGGTCCTGAATAGCGGAATCCGGCTTGCTGTTGATACGGGCTTGAACAAATACAGGCCCGCCCCCCGCGCCCTCAAGCCCCACGCAAACTCCAACCCGTTTGGTTATGCGTTCTACAAATAGTCCGCGCGAAGGATTCACGCTCATCGAACTGCTCACGGTCATCGCGATCATCGGTATTCTTGCCGCCATCCTCATCCCCGTGGTGGGAAAGGTGCGGGAGACCGCCCAGCGCGCCTCCGACCTCGCCAACATCCGCAGCATCGGCCAAGCGGCCCTCGTCTACGCCCACGAGCACAACGGCAGCCTCCCGCCCACCAACCTGCCTGCGGCGGCCGGCACCACCGGCTTCATCGCCTCCGGCACTGCCTCCACCACTACGCTCTATTCCTATGCAGCGGCCTTGGCTCTGGGCGGCGGGCTCAACAACGCCGCAGTATGGGTCTCGCCCTCCGACCTCGTAGGCACCCAGGGCCTCTCGACCATCCTCGACAACGCCCAGCCCCGGGGCTTCGCCTCCACCACCCCGGCCTTCGATGGCGCCACGCTCAGCTTCCAGGCCTTCAGCGGGCTGCGCACCTCGATGGGCGCCACCACCCCCGTAGTTTGGACACGCGGGCTGGCCGCCGCCACCGGTGCCTGGGACAACGACCGGCAAAACTCCGTCTACGGCAGCGACGGAGGCCACGTCTTCTTCCTCGGGGGCAACGTGCAGTTCTTCGACAACCTGGGCCCCGACGATGCCAACGGCCGCCTGGTCGCCGTGAACGGCAACCGCACCCGGCAACTCCTGTCGGCCGCCCCCGTGCTCAGCGGAGCCGGAGCGTGGCAAACCCCGCGAGTGCTCTCCTCCACCGGTGCCGGCACCGGCGCCGGCCTTGCCCACAACACCCCGGCCACCGGCACTCCGTAACACGACAGCCGGATACGCAACTGGCGCGGAGCGCCCTCGCCTCTGGCCCCGCCACTCCCATCCGCCCACACCTCCGCCCAGCCCCAAGGGCCTCCGCCACCGGAGGCCCTTTTTGTTTTCGCCGCGCCGGGCCACCGGCCCCTACCCTCGCTGCGATGCCGCTCTCCCCCTCCTCCACCCGCGCTCTGCTGGAGCAACTCGGCCACCGGCCCAACCGGCAGCTCGGGCAAAACTTCCTCATCGACGGCAACATCGTGCGCAAATCGCTCGAACTCGCCGGCGTGCACCCGGGTAGTCGCGTAGTGGAGATCGGGCCCGGCTTGGGCACCCTCACCGGCGCGCTGCTGGAGGCCGGCGCCGAGGTGTGGGCCGTGGAGTTCGATGCCCGCCTGCACGCCCACCTCAGCGCCGAGCTCCTGCCCCGGGCCGAGGGCCGGCTGCATCTGATGCAAGGCGACGCCGTAGAGCATCCGTTGGCCGGTTACGAGGCCGCCACGGGCGACTTCACAATCGTGGCCAACCTGCCCTACGTCATCTCCAGCCCTTGGTTCGAGGGGGTGCTCGCCGGCCCCCTGCCGCTTTGCACCGTGCTCATGGTGCAGCGAGAGACCGCCGACCGTTTCCTCGCCTCCCCCGGCACCAAAAGCTTCGGCGCCATCTCCGTATTCCTCCAGTCGGCCTTCACGGCCGGCCCAGGACACGCCGTGAGCCGGAACTGTTTCCACCCCGTGCCCGAGGTCGACTCCTACCTGCTCAACCTCCAGCGCCGGCCACACCCATACCGGTTTTCCGATACCACCCGCCAGCTCATCCGCGCCTGCTTCCAGCAGCGCCGCAAGCAGATCGGAGCGCTCCTGCGCCGCCACTCCCCCGAGACCGCAGCCCTCTGGTTGCCGGCCCTGGAGGCCGCCGGCTTGAGCCTGCTCTCCCGGCCCGAACAGATCCCGGCGCCCGTATGGCAACAGCTCGACGGCCTGCTCGCTTGACCCGGAGCCCACGCCCCACGAGCGTCGCCGTTTCCCCAGTTCACCGCGGATTCCCCTCAATTCCACCGCTCGAATACGAATCCGGCCCCGGGGTCCACTCCGCCGCGCCAGCGCCCCGCCCCCCGATGCCAACGTCCCTCGAAGGTTCCGCCCCCGCCGATCCCCTCGGTTCAACAAATGAAATGCCCGGCGCGCCGGGCACCTATTTCGCCAAGCCCGAACGACTCGACGAGCACGAGCTGAAGCAGCAACTCCAGGAGCTCAGTGGCCACCCCCTGCTCGGCACTTTGCTCGAAACGGTCGGCGGCCTGCTGGCCATCGTGAACGAACACCGCCAGATCCTGGCAATCAACGAGACCCTGCTCGGATTCCTCGGGCTGGACTCCGCCGAGAAGCTGCTCGGCCTGCGCCTGGGCGAGGCGCTCCAGTGCCCCCATGCCAGCGAAATGGACGCAGGGTGCGGCACCAGCAAGTTCTGCAGCACCTGTGGAGCGGCCATTGCCCAGACCGTCGCCCTCCACGACCACCGGGAGGCCGAACGCTTTTGCGCCCTTGAGACGGTCCAAAATAGTGTCACCACTCCGCTATTCCTGCGGGTGCGGGCCACGCCGCTGGGGCTCGAGGGCCGTCACCTAATTCTGGTGTTCATTGACGACATCACCCGCCAGCAGCAGAGCGCGTTCGCCGAGCGCGCATTCTTCCACGATCTGAACAACACGCTCACCAGCCTCTTCTACGCCAGTTTAACCTTGGCCCATGAAGCAACCGGCTCCCAGGTCGCTGGGGCTAGCGAGGTTTTCCAGCTCACCGAACGGGTTGTCCGCGAACTCGAACTCCAGCGCCAACTCACATCCAACGCGTCGGTCGACAACCTGAGGCCCCTTCCGAAGGCGACACCACTTGACGCAATCATCAATGATTGGCGCAGCCTCATCACCCACCATCCCGCTTCCAGCGGCAAACGCACGGCCATCACCTCGCCGCAATGCGCCATAACTGTGACTACGGATACTACCCTTTTGCTGCGGGTCCTGGGAAATATGGCGATCAACGCCCTGGAAGCCACGCCCCCTGGAGGCGAGATCCGAATGCAGGTAGGGGTGACGCCCGAGAGGGTGAGCTTCGAAGTTTGGAACGAAACTGCGATTCCCCCCGCGAACGCGCGCCGTGTTTTCCAGCGCAATTTCAGCACCAAAGGCTCACTGGGCCGGGGTCTTGGCACATTTTCGATGAAGCTCATCGGCGAGCAATTGTTGGGCGGGCGAGTCGAGTTTGCATCCTCGGTCGTTGAAGGCACCACCTTCCGCTTCACGCTCCCGAACTGAACGGTAAACGTCCAACTGCGCCTTGGTGAGGCACGGAGTATCGAGTTGGTGGACCCGGAGGAAACGCCTCAGCCTATTGGGAGGCCCTGCGCGCCACGGCCTTGGCCGCCGCACATGCCCCGGGTCTCCCACGAGCGCCCGAGCAGTATCTGCTATTCATGGATGCTCCCCTGGGCGACACAGAAGCCCGCTGCCGTACGCGGGACACGCCACGCACCCACAGCAAGCAGCAGCCTTAACGCCTGCGGCCCGTGTAATTTCCGAATAGAGGCGTCCGGGAATGCGGCCCGGCTTCGGTTGCCCACCATGAACCGGCAGGAGGCCCGAAGGCTGGCACCCGGACTGCTCTCGGGCAGCGACTCCCCCCGGAAACATGGACACGCTCGAAACACTGAAAGCCGAAATCAAGAAGCTCAGTTCCCTCGCGGTGCAGACCGAGATGGACCTGCACGACCTCTCCGAGGAGCTGCCGACCGACTGGCAGCGCATCCCCGAGGTGGCGCAAAGAACTTTCCAGCCCCACCAAAGCCTCGCGGCAGCCAAACAGAAGCTGTCCGCGCTCAGCGGCTGACCCTCCGGCTCGCGACCCGGCCGGCTTCGCCGCGACAGTACGCGGGGCCCACTGTCCCCTGCTCAGGCGTGGCCATGCAGTCGTACCGCTTCGCGCTCTGGCAATGCACAAACTCCGGTGCCCGCCGTAGGAGGGTGCTTGCACGCGATCTGCGCTCTGAATCGCGTGCAAGCACGCTCCTACGAATGGTCACGGCTCAGGCGTTGGGACCACTACACTCCGGCAACATTCCGCAGTTGGGCACAGAAATTCACGAACCGCTCCTGCAGCGGCGCGGGACCTGCACTACGAGCCTCACCATGGATACCATCGAAACAACCTACGGGACGGTCTCCGGCATCGCGGATCGGGCGACCTACGCCGGAGGGGCGGTGAAATCGTGCCGAGTGGCCGCCGAGAACCGCCTCCAAACCCCTTTCGGGGAGATCATTCCGCTCTACCGGATGGCCGAGCTGGGCGAACGCAACAAGAAGGACCGGCGCTCGCTGGGCTTCTTTGAAAACGGCCGAATCAAAAGCATAGCGCTAGACCAGGCGATGCCGTTGCAAACACCCTTGGGGCTCATCAAGGCCGAGGCGGTCAGCTTTCACGAGAACGGGGCGATCAACCGCCTCTTCCCCTTGAATGGCCAGATCGACGGCTACTGGTCGGAGCGCAAGGAGGCGGAGCTCGCAGAGCCCATGGACTTCGACCTGCCGGTGGGGAAGTTCCGCGCCAAGGTCATCAGCCTCCATTTCTACCCCAGCGGTGTACTCAAATCTTTGACTCTCTGGCCAAGCGAACGGCTCACCATCCATACAACGACCGGGCCGATGCGCGTCCGAAAGGGTTTTTCCCTCCATGAAGATGGTACGCTGCGCTCACTGGAACCTGCCAAGGTGGAAGAGTTGGACACACCGATCGGCACCGTGAAAGCCTTCGATGCGGAGATGGTGGGCATGAGCGCCGATCTCAACTCCATCCAATTCGCCCCGTCCGGCGCACTCCTTTCGGTGAAAACCATCCACACCGGCCTGCGAGTGCGGCATGCCGACGGAAATGAAACGCTCATTGAGCCCTTCGAGACAATCAGCCGCATCGACGACGAGGGCATGCGCACGGTGCCGATGCAGATCGATTTCGGGGCCGGCAAGGTGCGGGTCGTTGCGCAGCACACTCACAACTTCGACATGGCGCACACCACGATCACTACTTTCCCCCGGGGGCGGGTAATCCGCGAGGCGTGTTCGTCCTGTGCCGGCTGTGACGGCGGCGACGGCTGCTGCCAAAACTAGAGCGAAGGACCGGGGCGGCGCAGGCCGCAGAGCGCACCGTTTCCGAAACCTCCGCAGCGGGGCGGCGTTTCCACCGGGCTTCCAGGGAGGCGCTCTGAACCGGCACCATTGCACGGTTACGCATGAGCCGGGCCGGCGCCCGGTGGCATCGCGGCGCCACCGCAATCGGGTTTTGACTCGCACCCGCCGCCCGTGAGTAATGGGGCCCCGGCTACTGCCGGCCGCCCCGATGCCATCCGCCCCGCCACGACACTCCAGCTTGCCTCGCCCCATCCCCGTAGCGAGCCTCGCCTGCATGGGCGCAGCCCAGCAACAGCACCCTTGCCAGTCGGCCCCCTGGAGCCTTATCGACCACCAAGCATGAGAACCTTGGTTGTCATCGACGACGAACCGGTCATCCGCGAGATGTTGGTTCGCCACCTGGAAGCGCAGGGCTGGCGCGTATTCGAGGCCGACAACGGCGACGAGGGTATCGCCCTCGTGGGCACCCACCGCCCGGTGGCCGTGCTCTGCGATCTGCTCATGCCCGGCACCAACGGCTTCAACGTATGCCGTGCCATCCGCGCCCGAGGAGACGAACTCGGCAACATCACCATCATCGTCACCACCGGCAGCAGTTTTCCAGCGGACCGCCAGAATGCGCTCGAGGCCGGGGCCACCCATTACCTCGTAAAGCCTGTAAGCCCCAAGGAAATCGCAGCTATCCTCGCCTCCGTACAGGCCCGCCCCTGCGACTGCGATTGCGACTGCTCGAGCGAGAACGCCGCGCCGCGCCCCGTGCGCAGCGAGGCGGATTCGGCCCGCGTGCGCTTCTGGGGGGTGCGCGGTTCGATCGCCACCCCGGGCCCGGACACTGTGCGCTACGGGGGCAACACCACCTGTGTGGAAGTGCGAGTGGGCGAGGACATCGTCGTGCTGGACGCCGGCACCGGTATCCGGCTTCTGGGCGAAGAGCTGCGCCGCGAGTTTTCCGGCCGGCAGGTGAAAGCGCATCTGCTGCTCACCCACACCCACTGGGACCACATCCAGGGGTTGCCCTTTTTCGGCCCCATCCACGATCCCGGCAGTTGCATCACCGTGCTCGGCTACGAGGGTGCGCGGCAAAGCCTGCTCAAGACCCTCTCCGCCCAGATGGACAGCGCAGTCTTCCCCGTAGGGCTCGACCAGGTGGCCGGCGGCCTCACGGTGCGGGAGTTGCATGGGCTCGAGTTCCGGGCGGGCCGGGTGCCAGTGCAGGCGATCTTCACCCACCACCCCGGCATCACGCTGGGCTACCGGCTGTCCACGCCCGGAGGCGGGGTGGTCTTCATGCCGGACACCGAAGTGCTGCCCTACCCTCGGCCCCGTCCCGGGAAAACCACGCCGCCAGGCGCCACGGCCAACGAGGACACCCAGAATTTCAACACCTACAAGAACCAGCTTCTGGCCGAGTTCGCCCAAGGGGCCGAGCTCTTCATCTGCGACGCCCAGTACACCGCCGAAGAATACGAAGGCCGCATAGGCTGGGGGCACAGTTGCATCGACGACACCGTGCATCTCGCCCTGCAGGCGCGGGTGAAACATCTCATCCTCTTCCACCACGATCCCACCCACAACGACGATGCCATTGATCGCATCGTCGAGCACGCCCGCGAGATCGTGGCCCGTACTGGAGGGTCGCTAAGGGTCGACGCCGCCGCCGAGGGGATGGAAATCGTGCTGCACCGCAAGCCGCGCACCCCGGCCCCGGCGCCTGTATAGTCCGCCAGGCCGAAGCGGTTTAATGGTCGTCGGGCCGTAACCATGCAGTTGGCTTGATAAGGGGAGGGATCGGGATAGCACCGCCCCCATCCGCCGATCCAGGCTGGCGGGTCTGCCGCACCTGGCTCTCCAGTCGAGGAGTCTCTCAACGACGATATATTCGTGCCCATACGTGGGCTTGCGTGAGGCTGAACAAGCCCGGTTGAAGTGGTGGTGCCTCCATCGTTGGTGGTCTGCTCCTCGGCAACGGATAAGGCATCCCACGCGTTTTCGCAGGCTCTCGAAATTTTCGACTTGTCCCCGCTGGCCTCCTTCAAGGCACTAAAAGAAGGCCAATTCTTTACCCCTTTGGTGCCTCCCCGAATATATTAACCGCAAGGAACCCAGAGATCGAAAAGAACGTAAGCGTCCGGGCGGCGACCTCTTGGCGCAGGCTTGCTGAGGGCCTACGTGTCTGCCGCTATCGAGTCCGTTTCCTGCCGCTTCGGCCTGCGCTCCATGCAACTCCCTTCCCTCTATCGCCACCGTTTAGCTCCCCGGTTGCCAATTCTTGGGCAGCAGCGGGGCCAGATCGTCCTTGGTGGTCATCGCCGGCAGTCGGGTGAGAATGTCGCGAAGATACGCGT
>CAJCBL010000276.1 GCA_903960515.1 uncultured Verrucomicrobiota bacterium | reverse complement strand
GCATGAAAGACCGCCTCGCCGAGGACCCTGCACCCTGAAGGTCCCCCGCCGCCGCCGCCCGCCCGGGCCGCGGCGGCACGCTGCTATCACAGGTGACTTCCTATCCGCCAGAAACAGGTGAGGTTCGCCTCGCCGCCCACACGGAATCAACCTGTCCCCTAGCAGCGCGCTAGCCGAGCGCTTCCCCGCAGAATCAGCCTGTCGCCTGGCGGAGTTCGCAGAATCAACCTGTCCCTAACGGCGTTGTCGCCCACCCGGCCGAGCTATTCCCTCCCCGTCCACCCGTAGTTAGTGAGCGGATCTCCGCTATGGGAAAACGGGGATTGTCAGGGGCTCCGCTATTGGTGTTCACTGGGCTGCCCTGCCCCACCGTGCCCCACCGCCAGAGAACGGCGGGCAGCGCTCCCCCACCCCCTTTTCGCCCCATGCATCTCCGACTTCCCGTCATGCAGCCTGCCCAACCGTCTGCCCCGCTCCTGTCGCCCAAGCGTACCGTCCCGGCTGGGTCACCAGCCAGAAAACACACCGGTTTTCTCGGACTGGCCGTCGCCGCCGCTCTGTTATGCTGCGCCCTGCTCCCGCTCACGGCCCGGGCCGCCGAGGTCGCCTTGGGCGCCGGTAGCTATACCAATTCCAAGCCCTCCGGCGCCGCCGAGCCTCAGTCCGCGATCTACCGCACCGCCGCTGTCACCGGGCCGATGCCGACCAACAAGTGGTGGTCCTCGCTGGCCTGGCAGACCTTCTCGAAAAACCAATACCCGCACCCGCTCTCCGTGTGCAACACCGCCAGCGGATTCCAAGTCTGGTACCCGGGGCCCACCATGGTCGCCAGCACCAACTCCATCATCGCCGGCAAAACCGGCACCGACTTCACCATCGGCCATTCGGGGGTATCCGCCTTTGCCGACGCCAAGGTAGACGGCTACAGCGACTGGTTCGTGAGCAGCCTGCTGGCCAGCGGCTCCAACCTGATGCGCGTGAGCTACGGCCTGGGTTCACCGTACATCTTCGTCCGCTACACCGGCGGCAACGCCCGCGTAACCTTCTCCCAAGCACCCACCGTATGGTCGGGCGGCGCCTCCTCGGGCGTGCTGGGCATCACCATCAACGGCAAACACTACGGCCTGTTCGGCCCCAGCGGCTCCTCGTGGTCGGGCCTCGGCAGCTCCATATTGACCAACGAGATGGGCGGGCGCGCCTACTTCTGCGTCGCCGTACTGCCCGAGGCCAGCGCCACCGCCTTGGACAAGTTCCGCCAATACGCCTACTCCCACATCACCCGCACGACCGCGGCCTGGCGCTACGAGCCTGCCACCAGCGACGTAGTGACCGACTACCAGGTGGAGGTCGAGCCCATGGAAACCGGCGCCCCCGTCGGCACGATCTTCGCGCTCTACCCGCACCAGTGGCGCAACGTCTCCTCCGCCCAATTCCTCAGCGCCTATTCCTACCCTTCCATCCGCGGCACCATGAAAGTGGCAGAGGGCCCCAGTTTCCAGACACGCATGCGCTTCTGCGGCGTGCTCCCCTCCCTGCCCGACAGCGGCAGCTACGACCGCACCCGCCTCACCAACTACGTAAACGCCGACGCCCAGACCTCCATCCCCACCAACTCCGACACCTACGACACCGGTAAAGCCATGGGCAAACTCGCCCAACTCGCCCCCATCGCCGAGCAAATGGGCCAGACCCAGGCCGTGACCACCCTGCACAACAACCTCAAGGGCTCCCTCCAGGATTGGCTCAAGGCCAGCAGCGGCGAGACCTCCCGAGTCTTCTACTACAACAGCAATTGGGGAGTGCTCCTCGGCTACCCCGGCGGCTACGGCAGCGTGGACAACGTCAACGACCACCACTTCCACTACGGCTACTACATCAAGGCCGCCGCCGAGATCGCCCGCAAGGACCCCACCTGGGCCTCCCAGCAGCAGTGGGGCGCGATGGTTGAAATGATCCTGCGCGACTACGGCGCCGGCCGCGGCGATCCGCTCTTCCCCTACGCCCGCAACTTCGAGCCCTACGCCGGCCACTCCTGGGCCAACGGCTCCGCCCCCTTCGACGACGGTCCCGACATGGAAAGCTCCTCCGAGGCCGTCAACGCCTGGGCCGCCATCATCCTCTGGGGCGAGGCCACCGGCAACACCGCCCTGCGCGACCGCGGTATCTACCTCTACACCACCGAGGTCAGCGCGTCGCAGGAGTACTGGCACAACGTACACCGCACCAACTTCCTGGCCGGCTACCCGCACCCCGTGGCCACCATGGTCTGGGCCGGCAAGATCGACTACGCCACCTGGTGGCCCACCGGCCATGTCGAGAAGTTTGCCATCACCTGGCTGCCCTACACCGCCGCTTCACTCTACCTCGGCCAGTACCCCGACTACGTCCGCCTGGCCAGCGCCAACCTGCTCGCCAAAAACAACGGCAGCACCGACTGGAGCATCTGGTCCGACATGGTCTGGATGTACCAAGCCCTCGGCAACCCCCAGGCGGCCCTCACCCAGATGGAGGCCAACATCAACAGCTCCGGCGCCGGTGAGAAGTACATCGAGCGCGGCAACACCCGCACCAATACCTACCACTGGATCCACAACCTCAACGTCCTGGGCGAAGTCGACCGCACCGTAGCCGCCAACCACCCCAACGTCGCGGTATTCACCAAAAACGGCCAACGCACCTACGTGGCCTACAACTATGGCGCCACCGCCAAGCTCGTAACCTTCACCGACGGCCGCTCCCTGCTCACCCCGGCCCGCTCCATGGCCACCACCAGCGGCTGCGACGACTTTACCCTCAGCGCCGTGAAGATCACCGGGCCGACCTCCGTCACCCTCGGCCAGCAGATCGAGCTCACCGTCACCGGCCGCAGCTCCTGCCAACCCCTACCGCTCGACGGCGCCACCATCCAGTGGTCCGCCGCCGTAGCCCCGCGCAACACCGCCACCGTGCGCCTCACCGGCACCGCCCTCGGCGCCGTGCCCGTCTCGGTCACCGTAACCGGGGGCGGCAACACGTTCACCGATCAGATCAGCGTATCCGTTGTGCCCGAGCCGCAGACCATCCGTCTGGAGGCCGAGTCCTTCCTGCGCCAAACCGGCGGCGTGCAAATCGAAAACAGCGGCCGCTCCATCGGCTATTTCGATGCCGCCGGTCGCTCCGTGACCTACACCGTCACCGCCCCGCGCGCCGGCCGCTACGAGCTCTATATGCGCTACGCCTCCGCCGCTGCCGGCACCCTGTCGATCGCCATCCCCGGCCAGGCCAACCAGACACTGGCCTTCGCCAACACCTTCACCGGCAGCGGCAGTTGGTGGACACAGCCTATCGACGGCTGGCCGGTATCCGCCAAGTCCCTCGTCGACCTGCCCGCCGGGACCTTCGAGATGACCCTGGCCTATACCGCCACCGCCCTGAACATCGACTGGTTCGAACTGGCCCGCGTTATCACCCAACGCACGCTCACCCTCACCGCCACCCCCGCCGCCGCAGGCGCCCCGACCGGTGCCGGCCAATACGAGGCCGGCACCTCTGTCCCGCTCGCCGCCAATACCGGCGTCGGCTATCGCCTGGTGGGCTGGTATAAGGCCGGCGTCCAGATCGGCACCACTACTCCGTTCCCGTTCACCATGCCGGCCGCCGACACCGCCTTGGAGGCCCGCTACGAAGAAACTCGCGCCACCTACCAGGACTGGAGCTTCCACAGCTTCTCCGCCGCCGACCTCGCCAACCCGGCCCTCTCCGGCATCGACGCCGACCCCGACGGCGTGGGCCTGACCAACTTCCAGCGCTTCGCCCACAACCTGCCCGCCCGCGGCCCGGTTGCCGCTCCGGTCACGACCGACACCATCACCGACGCCGGCCAACGCTACCTCACCCTCAGTTTTGATCGCCGCAGCGATGCCGCCGCCCTCACCTATACCGTCGAATCCAGCACCGATCTCGTCACATGGACTCCGCTGACAGGCCTTGTGAGCACCGACCTGATTACCTGGATCTCGGCGCAAGCAATATTGCCAGGACTGCCGAGCCGGGTGACCGTGCGCGACACAATCGCGATAGGCACCGGCCCCCGCCGCTTCTTGCGACTACATGTGAACAATTAGGCAACGTACACCGCTACCGGCACCCGAAACGCGCCTACCGATCTTTCCTCGGCAGGTGTGATCTGTACCGCGAAGCGGCGCTGTTATATCCGCCTCTAGCATCCAGCCTCGAGCCCCGTATCCGGATCATCCGCCCTATGACGGCATGGGGCCCCAATAAGGGGGGGCCACTTGGTAAGTGGTTCTCCGTAGTCTCCTACGTATCTGTCCCCTCTGTGGTGAAATAGTAGCGAGAAGCAGGTACCGGGTAACGAGAATAGACGGATCTCCCCCCCCCCGGATCACTAGGCATTCCGCGTTCTTTGCGGCCAAATGGCTCATGATCCAGTCGGAGACTGGACCTACTTTGGTGAGCTCTGCCTTCAATATGTAACGGGAAGGGGGTACGGACAGGGCGATGGCGGGCCCGTGTCGGGCTGTTCAATATCGGAGCGGTACGTCGGCGCGCGACGACCCTACCGCAAGCGCGGGGGCTCCGGTTAGCGACTGCTCTCTGGCGATGTCTGCTTTACCACGCGGATCAATATCGAGCCGCGAATCCAGATCGCTTTCCGGATGAGGCCCTATCACGTGCACCAGTGCAGATCGCGTGCAAGCACGCTCCTACTCGGGCACCCGGATCGCGTGCAAGCACGATCCTACACGGACTCGGCATTAGCCTGGTCTTGAACGAAACTTGAATTTGGGATCTCGCACGAGAGGGTTTGCGGGCGAATCACTGCTGTCCGGTCATTGATGCCGACGGAATCACTAGCCTATTAATTACCAATGGATTAGGTGCACGAAATTCTTGCCG
>CAJCBL010000275.1 GCA_903960515.1 uncultured Verrucomicrobiota bacterium | reverse complement strand
GCGCTCTCAAACCCTTTACCTGGCTCAACGCCGCCGGCCTCTCGTGACCCACGCGAGTCGGTCTGTGGCCTCAGCCCTTTCCTATGTCGACCTATTCTTTTGCCATTCTTCGAACCGTTGCCCTCTTGGGCGCCAGCCTAGTGCTCGGCGGCCTTGCTTGTAGGGCTGGCGTCATCCTTGATCGCAATGGAGACGGCATCTCCGACGTTTGGGCTTCCCTCTATCCTGCGGCCGGCGCTCCGACCGCCGACCCCGACGGCGATGGCCAGACCAACTTTTCGGAAGCTCTGGCGGGCACCAATCCGGGCAATTCATCCAGCCGTTTTGTCTCTGCCGTAGGCCCCGACGCATCCGGCAATATAATCGTTCGCTGGGGCAGTATCATTGGTAAGTGCTATAAGCTGGAGTCTTCTACAGACCTCAGCTCGTGGTTGCCGGTCTCGGGCGTGTATCTAGGCACGGGGGCCGAGCTTACCGCCATAGTGCGCTCCGCGGGCGCGGTGGCCGAGCCACGGGCCTTCTGGCGGGTAGGGGTGTATGACGTCGATTCCGATGCCGATGGGCTCAGCGATTGGGAGGCCTCGCACACCGAGGCATTCTCCGTCATCACAGCCAGCGCCGGGGCCAATGGCAGCATCAGTCCCAATGGTCGCAGTTTCGTGGCAAAGAGCGGCAGCCTCGCCTTCACGATCACCCCCGCCTCGAGCTATGTGATCGATCAGTTTTCTGTGGATGGCCAGAGTGCCGTCTTGGTGGGTAATACCTATAGCTTTGTGAATATACAAGCAGCCCATGCCATCAGCGCCACGTTTAAGGTCGCGGCCTCGCTTACTGTTTCCCCATCCAGCATTGCGCTCCCAGCCTCTAATAGCGCGACATGCTCGGTGACCACTAGCGCGACTTGGAGTGCGAGCACCAGCCAGCCTTGGCTCACCGTAACCCCGGCCTCCGGCACTGGCAATGCGACGCTCACCGTCACCGCCAACGCCAATATCGGCGCCATCAGCCGCACCGCCGATGTGATCGTATCCGGTCCGGCGGGCAGCGGACTTTCCCGGAGTGTTGCTGTCAGCCAGCCTGCGCAAGTTCCCTCAAATGTGGCCCTCGGCAAGCCTGCCTCGGCCTCCAGCAGCGAGAGCAGCAGCTACGGGGCATCCTATGCGGTTGATGGCAATACCAACACCCGCTGGGCTAGCGCCTTCAGCGATCCGCAGTGGCTGGTGGTGGATTTGGGGCGCCCCCACCTGATTAGCAGCATCGAGTTGGTATGGGAAGCCGCCTATGCCCGCAGCTACAAGATCCAGCTCTCAATGGAGGGCTCGGTTTGGAATGATATATCCTCCGCCGCCAGCAGTTCCGGTGGTACACAGATCATCCCAGTCACCGGGGTGGGGCGCTATGTGCGCGTCTATTGCGGTACCCGCAGCACCGCCTATGGCAATTCGCTGTGGGAGTTTCGAGTCATCGGCATAGTGGCCGACGCACACTATCTCACCGTTGCACCCGAGACGGTGCAGTTGGCCAGCACTGCCGGCAGCGCCGCGCTCGCAGTGGGCTCTGACGGGGCCTGGAGTGCCAGCAGTAGCCAGCCTTGGCTTACGCTGCAGCCCGGCGCGGGCACGGGCAATGGCACCGTGACCTTGAGCGCCTCCGCCAATACGGATGCAGCCAACCGCAGCGCCACCGTCACTATTTATGGGCCGGCGGGCAGCGGGTTGAGCAAAACCGTGGCGCTCACCCAGCGCGGCACCGGAGGCGGCTCAGGCCTCGGGTTCTCTCGCTGCACCATGAACTACGGCCAAGATTGGTACGGCACGGGCCATCAGTATCCGAGCAACTTGACCTATATTCGCGCGTGGCTTGGCAGCACCGGCGACGACATGGGTGACCACGTAGGTGCGATGCTCAACGCCTGCAAGACGGGTGGGGTGCTCGCCGGCCGTACTCCGATGATGATAGGGTATGTCATAGCATTCACTGCCCGGGCCGATCTCAACCTGCAGGATTGCGATATCGCGCAGCAGCAGGGGCTGAGCACCAGCCTGTGCACCCATGGCACGAAGTATATTCGGGAGCACAAGCAAAGGCTCCTCGACAAGCACCGCCGACTCGCCGCCCAAATTGCCTTGGTATGGGGCAAAACCGAGCCGATCATGTGGATGACTGAGCCTGACTATTTCCAGTATGCCATCGACGAGACGGCTCAGATCGGCGGCGGCTTCACCTACGCCGAGGCCGGTGAATACCTGCGGGATTTCCTCACGGTTGTGAAGGAGGAGCTGCCCAATGTGGTGTTCGTGCTCGACACCGCTCCTTGGTTACGTGCGCGAGCTCAGGCCTGGTTCTCGGCCATGCCCATGGATATGATAAGCTATGTATGCGCCTACGGCGTACCTACCGAGACGATCCAGAACGGGACATGGTCGAACACTTGGCGGGAATTTCACGAGCTCACCGGTCTGGGCGTGCTCTCCGAAGGTTGGGAATACAACGCCCCGCAGGCCAACTGGCATGATGCGAACACCATCAACCAGCTCATAAGCTGGGGCATAGTTTCGGAGTCGTTTCGCACGCCGCCAGTGGCGTGGGGTGATGTAGCTACCGCCAATGCGCCGCGGTTGAACCCGCTGGTCACCTGCCCCTGAACCGTAGCCATTCATTCGCTCGGGCTTGCGCTTGGACAGTGTCCCAACCCTGGCGCCTAACGTAGTAGGAGCGTGCAAGCACGCTCCTGCTACTCCTAGGAAACAGCGTCCTGTTTCTTCCCGTCCCGGGCGAAACCCGTTTTGCGGTGGGGGCTGAATGGTTGCGATTGACGGAAAGACGGGAGGAGGGCGAAGAACAGTAGAGCACCGGTAAGAATCCGGCAATCACTGCGCTCCATCCTTGTGTAAGCGGCTCTACACCAACGCCGAGTTGCCCCTAGCGATGGAGAGTTGGGCTGCGGCTGCCTGATCGGCTTAGTCATAGACTCCTATGACATGACGCGGCGTGCCGAAACTGTTAAAGTGGGGGGTGCACCGGTTACCCTGCCGGTGGCTAGTAGACCCCAACCCCTAAATACGTCACCTGTTTCGAGTATGAAAGCTGTATCCCGTTTCGGTATAGGCAGGCTATGCGCCTGTGCTGCGGCCATTGGGCTCGCATCGCTCACCACATCAGCCCTCGCCTGGAATTGGACTTCCTCGGAGCGCTATGGAAAATGGACTGATGCCGCAGGCTGGCAGCTTGAGAACTGCGTCTGGGGCGCCACCAATTTTCAGCAGACCATCTATGCTGATTCTCATAGCAAGATGCAGGTGGATTCCAACCTGAAGGCCGACCAGTATATCGGGTCGTACCCGCGCGCATCCAAGAATATCGGCACGCCGGTGAACGATGTTGCTAACGCCGCAAAACCGCTCATGACCGACTTCGATGTGACTACAGACCGGAGCGGCGTGTTCGATCATGCCTTCGATCTGTGGGCCAACGGCGAGACCTACGAGGTGATGATTTGGAACGACTGGAATGTCCTCAACCCGATCGCCGACGCCTATGATGGCAATGGTGCGATTCCGCGCTGGCGCGATGTCACCATTAACGGGCAAACCTATAATGTATACACCGGCAAGGGCGGCAGCGGTCCCAATTGCATATCTTTCCTGCCCACAACCCACCCGATCGCCAAGGCCACGCTCAATCTCTCGGCGTTCCTCAAGTGGATTAGCGGGCAAACCATGAATGGGCAGGCCTATTGGAGCAACCCGACTCTCACCAGCGTGCAGCTCGGCTGGGAGATTTGCGACACACTTGGGCGCATGATGACTTATAAGGTTAATAATTTTGAAGTGTATTATGGGGACCCTGTTTCCCCGCCCCCCACATATCCCTTGCTGCTCAACGTGGGTGGCGCGGCTTCCGGCAGCTATGTCGCCGATGGTTGGGTGACAGGCGGCGCGACGGGCACCGTCGTTGGCCCGGTAGACACCTCTTTGCTCCCGGCTCCGGTCCCGCCCCAAGCCGTCTTTTCGGATGAACGCTACGGCGAGATGACCTATACACTCACCCAGCTCGCAGCCAATCAGACATGCCTTGTGGACCTGCTGTTTGCCGAGGGGACTTTCTCTGCGGCCGGCCAGCGCCGGTTCAATGCGGCCATTAACGCCACTGCGGTTCTGACCAATTTCGACATTTTTGCTGCCGCAGGCGGCAAGAACAAGGCTATCATGAAGACCTTCGAGGTGAAGGCCGATGCCAACGGCCAGCTTGTGATCGCCTTCACCAAGGGTGCAGCGGATTCGCCGAAGGTCGACGCCATCCGGGTGACCCCCAAGGTGGATCCCTTCAAGATCCCGACCTACATTAGCACGGGTGGGCCGGCTATCGGTGAATATATCGCTGATGCCTACTTCACGGGGGGCACAGTCGCCGTCACCACGGCGGCCATCAACACCTCGCTGCTTACCGCAACTGTTCCCCAGTCGGTGCTGCAGCACGAGCGTTGGGGGCCGATGACCTACACCTTCTCCGGGGTTACGGCTGGCAACTATACGGTTTCGCTATTTATGGTCGAGACCTACGCTACCGCAGCCGGTGGGCGCCAGTTTAACGTCAAGATAAACGGCACTGCGGTGATGACTAACTTCGATATATTCGCTGCAGCCGGTGCCATGAACAAGGCAGTCCAGAAGGACTTCCCGGTTACGGTGGGTGCGGACGGCAAGGTCCTGATCGAGTTCACGGCCGGCGCCGCCAACAATCCGAAGATCGACGGCCTCGCCATCACCAGCAGCGGACCGGTAAATACTCCGCCGACCATCGCCCCGATTCCGATGCCGGGCCAGGTCATCGCGATCAACACCTCGACCACCGCTATCCCCTTCACTGTGGCAGATACGGAGACCCCGGTGGCCAACCTCACCTTGGTGGGTAGCTCGAATGCCCCGGCCCTTATCCCGACGGCCAATATCGTCTTTGGCGGCAGCGGAGCCAATCGTACAGTCACCGTCACTCCAGTTGCCGGCCAATCCGGCACGGCAACCGTGAGTGTCCAGGTAAACGATGGCGGTGGACTCAGTGCCTCCACCTCGTTCACTGTCGAGGTCAAGGCCCCGGAACCCGTTGTTATGCTCGATCGTAACGGCGATGGCATCTCCGACGTCTGGGCCGCTCTCTACCCGACGGCTGGCGGCCCTGCCGCCGACCCCGATGGCGATGGCGTGAACAACCTCGACGAGGCCCAGGCCGGCACCGATCCCCTCAGTGCAGCCAGTCGCTTCTTCGCCACAACCACACGCGATGCTTCCGGAAATATCATCGTCCGCTGGCCCAGCGTCGCGGGCAAGCGTTACTATATCGAGACCTCCACCGACCTGATCACCTGGGCGCCGCTTGCAACTGAATACGCCGGCACTGGCACCGAGCTCGCGGCTATCGTGCGCCCTGCTGGCACAGTCTCCGCTACTCGCGCCTTCTGGCATGTCGTCGTATTCGACGCCGCTTCCCCCGGAAGCGTACTCAACGACTGGGAGAAGACTCACCCCGAGGTTGTGGCGACCATAGCCGCCAACCCCGGTGCCAACGGCAGCATCACTCCCGCAGGCACATCCTATGTGGCCAAGGGCGGAAGCCTAGCCTTCGCGATCACCCCCAACATGGGTTATGTCGTCGAAGCAGTGCTGGTGGACGGCACGACCGTGGGCGCAGTGAGGACCTATACGTACAATAACATTAGCGCTGGAGCCCATAGCATTATCCCCACGTTCAAGGTCGACGGGACCTTTAGCGTGAGTCCGACCGTTGTCGACTTGGGCAGCACTGCTACCTTGACCGTCACTGCGGTTGGTGCGTGGACCGCCGGCAGCGACCAGAGTTGGCTTACGGTTGCCCCCCTCCTAGGCAACGGCAATGGCACTATCACGATCAGCGCCACCGCGAACACCGGCACCATCGCCCGCAGTGCTGTGGTCACCGTAAGGGGCCCCGCTGGGAGTCCCCTCGTAGCGACTGTTTCGGTTACCCAAGCTCCCGATGTAAACATTGCCCTTGGCAAGACCGCCACGGCTTCCAGCACCGAGGGCACTTTTGTGGCCGCCAACGCGGTGGATGCCAGTGCGACCACCCGTTGGTCCAGCCTTCCCACCGATTCACAATGGATCAAGGTGGATCTGGGCGGCGTATTCTCGATCAATCGCGTGGTGCTCAAGTGGGAAGGTGCCTTTGGAAAGGCCTATAAGATCCAGGTTTCGACCGACGACTCTGTTTGGTCCGATATCTACTCCACGACTACGGGAGCCGGTGGCGTAGAGACCTTGAACGTCACTGGGGTTGGGCGCTACATTCGCATGAACGGCACCGTGCGCGGTACGGCGTGGGGCTATTCCCTGTACGACTTCCAAGTCATCGGACGCCGGGCTGGGCACTACCTCAGCGCCACTCCCGGCACCCTGACCATGCCGGCCTCCGGCGCGGGTAGCAGCGTGGCGGTGAGCACCGACCAATCCTGGACGGCGACCAGCAGCCAGGCTTGGCTCAAGGTGGCCCCAGCCTCGGGCACTGGTGATGGCACCATCACCCTGAGCTCCACTGCGCTCACCACGGGAACCCGCACCGCGACGGTCACCATTGCCGTCCCCACGGATACCAGCCTGACCCAGACCGTGACCGTCACCCAGACAGACACTGCCACTCGGGTTGAGAGCTATATCACCAAGATGACCACGGCTGAAAAGGCGGACCAGCTCTTCGGCCTGCGCGGTCAGTACTTCGGGCAGCCGGAGAACCCAAGGTTGGGCATTCCTGGTTTCCAGCAGGCCGATGGACCCCATGGCACCAACTGGACCCCCGCTACCGTGTTCCCCGTGGGCATCGCAGCCGCAGCTACTTGGGATCCCGAATATATGCAGATCGTGGGCCGGGCGATGGCCAAGGAATTCCGCGCCCATGGCCGCAATCAGATGCTTGGGCCTGCTGTGGATATCAACAGAGACCCCCGTTATGGCAGAAGCCCTGAATCCGGAGGTGAGGATCCCTACCTCTCCGGCAAGGTGAACGCCGGTATCGTGAAGGGCGCGCAAGCCTATGGCATGGTTGCCACGGCCAAGCACTTCGTGAAGACCAACAAGGAATCCAACAAGGACAACGAAAATGATACGATGAACGACCGCACCTTGATGGATCTCTACGTCAAGCCGTTCCAGATCATCATCGAGGACAGCAATGTGTTCAGCATTATGAACGCCTATGGCAAGGTCAATGGCCCGACCTGCTCTGAGAGTTCGGCCCTGCAGACTGAAATCCTCCGCAACCGCCTAGGATTCAAATACTTCGTGGTTTCGGATTGGAACGAAGTGCAGAATACCAATGCCTCCATCGCCGCAGGCAACGACATCTGCATGGGCAGCGACCACTACATGAACGAGTTGCTCAATAATGTGAACAATGGGCAGATTCCCATGGCCACTCTCGATCAGGCCGTTCGCAGGGCTCTTCGTGCCAAGGTGGATTCCGGCGTCATCGACGGTATGCCCCCAGGCAATGGGAGTGATCTCAACTCGGCCGAAAATCGGACTGTCGCGTTGATCGAAGCCCATAAGGGCATCGTGCTGCTGAAGAACGTAGGCGGTATCCTGCCGCTCAAGTCCAACGCCGATTCCATCGCCCTCATCGGCCCCAATGTTAAGAGCATGGCTCTCGACGGCCGCGGTAGCAGTTGGATCGATCCCACAGATCCCGTGACACCCTACCAGGGTTTCGTGAACAAGACCACCGGCGTCACGCTCAACTACGAGAAGGGCTGCGATGTAAATAGCACGGATACGAGCGGCTTCGCTGCCGCCCTTACCGCCGCCAGGAACTCCAAGACTGTCGTATTCATCGGCGGTCTCGACAAGTTCCAGGAAGGTGAGAACGGCGACGGCATTCTCGACCGGACCACCGATTCGGTCACCAATCAGAAGAGCTTCCAGTTGCCCGGCCGGCAGCAGGAACTGATCAACCAGTTGGCCGCAGTGAATCCGAACATCGTCGTCGTGATCGAGTCCGGTGGCACCTGCGGCGTAAATCGCTGCGTCAGTAATATCAAGGGACTGCTCTACGCCTACTACCCCGGTATCCGGGGCGGGGACGCCATCGCCGATATCGTCTTCGGCAATGTAAATCCCAGCGGCAAGATGCCCGTGACCATGGCCAAGACCGACAGCCAACTGCCCGATTGGAACAAGACCGACTATTCGGGTGATGAAGTTGCCGGGTTTGGTTATAAGAAGTTCGACAAGGAGGGGTTGACGCCCGAGTTCGCATTCGGGTTTGGCCTGAGCTACACCTCCTTCGCCTATAGCAATATCCGTGTTACGGCTTCGGCGCCGGGTTCTGGAAACATTACTGTGACGGCCGATGTCACCAACACGGGACTTGTGGCCGGCGACGAAGTGGCGCAGCTCTATCTGAGCCACGCCAGCGCGAGTGTTCCCATGCCGGTGAAGCAGCTCGAAGGTTTCAAGCGGGTTACTTTGGCTTCCGGCCAGACCAAGACAGTGACCTTCGTGCTTACCCCGAACGAGCTCAGCTACTGGTCGTTGGCGCTCAGCCACTTCTTTGTGGAAAAGGGCAGTTACACGGTCAAGGTTGGCGGTTCTTCCGACAACCTGCCGCTGAGTGCGACCTTCACGATCACCAGCGACTATAGCATTCCCTACGGCGGCCTATGACAATGATTTGTCTCATCCGCAGGCACGGCATACTTGAGGCGAGGGTTTCTGGGCGCTACCTGCGGTTGATCTAGGTCTTTCGAGTTGTTTGTTACTGGGGCCAATCCTAAACGGGTTGGCCCCTTTTTTATTGGGAGGCGATGGAGCCTCAGTCATCCATTGGTAGGATCGTGCTTGCACGCGATTCGGGGGGCAGATCGCGTGCAAGCACGCTCCTACCGGGGGGCACCGATGTGTTCGCTCATCAATTGCGCAGTGCCGCGCCGTTAATATTCACCTCGCCGGGGAAGGGGAAGCAGTGCAAGCCGTTGTACCGCAGGCAAATATACGGTCCGGTTGCGGTGCATAGGCTTCTATGACATGACGGCCACCCATTTACCTGCTAGGCTGCCGGAGTCGGATACCGGAAAGCGCCCCCCCCGGTAGCTGGCAAACCCCTAAACACGACAATTGCTTCGAGTATGAAAGCTGAATCCCGTTTCGGTATGACTAGGCGTCTCGCCTGTGCTGCAGCCCTGGGGCTCGCATCGCTAATCGCATCGGCCATTGGCCTTGCTTCCACAGCTGCGGCGGCCACCGAGTGGTCTTGGTCGTCCTCGGATCAGTATGGCCGATGGAGAGATTCCTCGGGCGCAGACATTTCAAATAGTGTCTATAGCGTCTCCGCTTTACAGCAGACCATCTACGCTAACAGCCACTGCGATTGGATGGTGAAGTCCAATTTGAAGGCCGAGCAGTATATCGGGTCCTTTCCGCATGCCTCGATAAGGATTGGCAAGCCAGTGAACGATGTGGCCAACGGCACCCAGCCCCTAATGGCAGTCTTCGATGTTACCACCGATCGGAGTGCCGTTTTCGATCACACCTTCAAGCTGTGGGCCGCCGGTGACCTCTATGAGGTGGCGATATGGAATGATTGGGGTGGTCGGCTCCAGCCGATTGCATCCCAATACGATAGCGATGGCGCCGTGCCAACCTGGCGAAATGTGACCATTGGTGGGCAGGTATATAATGTCTACACCGGTCGGGGCGAGATTGGACCCAATTGCATTTCCTTCCTGCCCACCTCGGGCACCCCGATCACCAAAGCCACGATCGATCTGTCGGCTATCCTCAAGTGGATAGGTGCACAAACCCTCAATGGGCAGCCGTACTGGGCCAACCCGATCCTCAGCAGCGTAGACCTCGGTTGGGAGATCTGTGATACCCACGCTCGGGAAATGACCTTTACGAACCACGATTTCGAAGTGTACCAAGGCGAGAGGCAGTGGTGGGGGGACCCGCGAATCGTCGTGAATCCTGAAGTGCAAAATCTTGTACCGGGCGGCTCTGCTGACTTTGGGGCCTACGTTTTCAATATGCTCCCGTGCATTGAATGTGCCGAAGTCACATGGTCGGTTGTCGAGGCTGGGGGCGGCAGCATCAACGCACTTGGGCACTATGTGGCCCCCTTCACTGAGGGCGTCTATCATGTCCGTGCCACCAGCGTGCTAGATCCTACAATGTGGGGAACTGCCACCATCACAGTCGCTTCTCTCCCGCCAGTCATTGTCACCGTGGCACCTGCGACTCAACACGTGCTAACCGGAGGTGCAGCGACGTTCACTGCCACCGTCAACAACACCGCCAACACCGCAGTCACATGGGTGGTAGTCGAGGCTGGCGGCGGCAGTATCAACTCCGCAGGTGTCTACACCGCGCCCGATGCTCAAGGTAACTACCATGTGCGTGCCACCAGTGTTGCCGATCCTACAAAGTGGGCTACCGGGGTGGCGGCCGTCACCATAATCCCTCCGCCTCCCAACCTGTATATCTGCACCGGAGGCCCGACCACGGGCATATTCGTTGCCGATAGGTACTTTTCGGGTGGCACGGCTGCGCCCTCGGCCACGGCTGCAATCGACACGTCCCTGCTGACCACTTTTGTCCCGCAGGGCGTGCTACAAAGCGAGCGCTACGGATCGATGTCCTACATTATACCCGGGCGGATTTCGGGCCGGCCGTATACGGTCGTCCTGTACTTCGCTGAAACCTATTGGGATGGAGCCGGAAGCCGGCTCTTCAATGTGGCGATCAACGGTGCCCCGGTGTTGAGCAACTTCGATATTTTCGCAGCCGCTGGCGGCAAGAACAAGGCGGTCGAGAAGAGCTTCACCGCCATCGCCGATGCGAGCGGCAAGATCTCGATCACCTTTAGCAACGGTACGGCCAACATGCCCAGGATCGATGGCATCGCGATCACCGCAGCGATAGTCCCGAATACGCCCCCGACTATCTCCGCTATCCCGAACCAGACCATCTTGGTTAACACCGCGACCGTCGCTATTCCCTTCACTATTGGCGACATGGAGTCACCGGCGGCCGATCTAACTGTTCACGGCAACGAGTTGCTTCCGGTGGTGGGATTTGCGCCTTCGCAGGTTACATTCGGCGGGAGCGGAGCAGACCGCACCGTAACCTACACCCCTGCGCCGAATCAAACCGGCCAGTTCATTGTTCATGTTGAGGTGTCCGATCCCGAGGGGGCCATTACCTCCACGCAGTTCAATGTTACCGTCACATCGCCTCGCCGGGATGTCATGCTTGACCGCAACAGCGACGGAATCTCCGACGTGTGGGCCGCTCTCTATCCCAATGCTGGCGGACCTGCGGCCGATCCCGATGGCGATGGCGCGACAAACCTGGCCGAGGCTAGGGCTGGCACCGATCCGTTCAGCGCGCTCAGCCACTTTGCCGCCACCACAGCGCTCGACGCTTCGGGAGATCTCATAGTGCGCTGGTTTGGCGTAGCCGGTAAGCATTACCTCCTCGAGTCCTCGTCCGACTTGATCGCGTGGAAGCCGCTTGCGACCGACTACTCAGGCAACGGCACTGAGATCGGAGTCAACGTTCGCCGGGCAGGCACTATCGACTCTGATCCCCGCGCATTCTGGCGCGTTGTCGCCTTCGACGTAGATTCCTTCGGTGGCGGGCTCAACGATTGGGAGCGGACCCACTTGGATATGGTGGCGACCATCACCGCCAGCGCCGGTGCGCATGGGAGCATCAGTCCGGCGGGTAGCCTTCCGGTCGCCAAGGGCGATAGCCTCGCCTTCGCCATCGCGCCCGATTCCGGCTATATCGTGGACCAGGTCTTGGTGGATGGAAAGAGCGTGGGCCCGGTGAACGCGTATACTTTTGAGAACATTGCTGTGGGCTCCCACACGATCACTGCCAGCTTCAAGGTCGCTCCGTTTACCGTAACCCCCTCGGCTATTACGCTCGCTTACACCGGGCTGGATGCCAGTTTTGATGTGTATGTTGTCTGCGCGGGAGACTGGGTGGCTTCCTGCGACCAGTCTTGGCTGTCCGTGAGCCCCGCCCGCGGTACGGGGAATGGCTATATCGCGGTCACTGCAGCGACGAACACCAGCCTTGGCTATCGCAGCGGCTCGGTCAAGGTCATGAATTCAAGCGGGGCGTCTTTGGCGGTGCGGATCTCTCAAGATCACAATCCGGATTGGGCTTGGATCTCCTCCGAGCAGTTTGGCACATGGAAAGACTACTTTGGGGCGACGATTTCATGCAATGTGTGGGGGGCTATTCCGGGTTGGCAGCAGACCATCTACGCCAACTGCTACTGGGATTGGATGGTGAAGGCCAACTTGAAGGCCGAGCAGTATATCGGGTCCTTCCCGTGTGCCTCGATCAAGATTGGCAAGCCGGTGAACGATATGGCCAACGCCACCCAGCCCCTTATGGCCGTCTTCGATGTTACCAGTGATCGGACCGGCGTGTTTGATCACACCTTCGATATTTGGGCTGACGGAGAGCAGTACGAAGTGATGATATGGAACGACTGGAATGGTGGGATCAAGCCGATCGCCGAACAGTACGATGGTAGCGGCCCGTTGCCAACGTGGCGCAATGTTATCATCAATGGGCAGACGTATAACGTCTACACCGGCAAGGGGGGCAGCGGGCCCAACTGTATCTCCTTTTTGCCAACCTCCGGTCTCCCGGTCACCCGTACCACGCTCAATCTCTCGGAGTTCTTCAAGTGGATCAGCGCCCAAACCTTCAAAGGGCAGCCGTATTGGAGCAATCCGACCCTCACCAGTGTGCAGTTGGGCTGGGAGATCTGCGATACCTACGGCCATGAGATGATCTTTAAGGTGAATGACTTCGAGGTTTACCAAGGGATGCGGTCCCCTAGGCCTGGTCTGATCGAGTTGCCCGGCTTGCCTCAACCGTAATCATGCACTTGAAGCACTTCCCCCGCTTGCCCCGGGGAAGTGCTTTTTTTTGGAGCGTGCTTGCACGCGATCTGCGCCCCGGATCGCGTGCAAGCACGCTTACAACATCAGACAAGGCCGGGGTGCCCCGGATCGCGCGCAAACCGCTCCTGCATCGGATAAGGCAGGCGTGGTGGCGGGAATCGCGTGCATGCACGCTCATGCGCCCGGCCGCGCCTAGGAGCCTGTCGGACTTTGAGCACCCAAAGCGGCTACAGGAACGTATACGAGTTCGCGGCGCGGTATTTTGGCAACGAAATGAGAATACGAGGCTTCAATTCGCGCTTATCGAGACTGGAGGCCGAAGTCCGACAGGC
>CAJCBL010000274.1 GCA_903960515.1 uncultured Verrucomicrobiota bacterium | reverse complement strand
GCGTGCAAGCACGCTCCTACGGCGGACGCCGGAGTTCGTGCACTCCCGGAGCGCAAAACGGTACGATTGCATGGTTACGGCTGCGGAAGAACGGAGCAGGCAGAGTGCAGAACGGCGGAGGCGAGATTTGAGTCGGAAGCGGAAGGAGGGCCGGTGGCTAGCCGGCCTTGCATGGAGCGCCAGTTGCCAACTGGCCTCACAGGGCTTGCCGCCTCCCGATTGCGGACACGGGAAAGACCGACGACAGAGTATTGCAATTTTCCTGACATACTACTCCCGGTAGGCCACAGAACGGAGGAGCGTGGGCGGCGCCCCGCGCCGGTTATCAGCCGGCCTTTCGGGGAGGGAAAGTTGCTGACTGGCCCTCCGGGTTGAGTTCCGCGTTCACCATTCCGCGATCTGCGTTAGCGGAGCGCGGGGGGCGGAGGCCTTCCTTGGTCACAGGGAACGGGAAGTCCGTCACCAAAAAATGGATGGCAAGTTACCAACTGGCTTTCAGGGGACAGGAAACCGGAGAGCGGAATTTAAACCACAGAGGACACGGAGACTTGAAGGCTGAAGGCGGAAATCCGGGAGAAGATCGGAAAGCGGAATTTAAACCACAGAGGGCACAGTGAATTGAAGGCTGAAGGCGGAAACCTGAAGGCTGAAAGCGGGGGAAATCCGGGAGGATACCGGAGAGCGGAAATTTGAACCACAGAGGACACGGAGGGCACGGGAAATTGAGATAGGCGGAGTGGGAAACTTTTGCAGGCCGGGCGCATGTTCGCTACCCGCTTCTCGCTCCTCGCTCCTTTCCGACGACCGCAAGGAACGCAAAGAGCGCAGAGACAGGAGGAGCGATTGAAGTTGAAGGTTTAGGTTGAAGTGCTCGGCGGCGGAGGAGAACACAGAGAACGGAGGGCGGAAGTGGAAGGTGGAGACGAACGGCCCGCAGCTTTTCCGGGCTACTCACTACTCGCTACCCGCTACGCTCTACTTCATTTAACCGCAAGGAACGCAAAGAGCGCAGAGAAGAGGCCTAGATGCGGAGTAGAACGCAAGAGGGGTTGAAGTATTCTAATTCTCGACACTTCAGGCAGGCCACGGAGGACACAACAGGGGAGGAGCGCCGCGAAAAGTCGGATACAGTGAGCCTTGGGTACGTTGTAGGGTCGTCGCTCTTCGACGGACCGCTCCGCATTTCCGAAGAGCACGGCCCTCACACAAGGTCCGCCCCTACAAGCGCACTGCAGGGGCACGGCCAATCGGCGTCCCGCCTTCCAGCGCCGTATTTAAGGAATTAAGACAGTGCAACCCGGCCGCCGGCGCGGAGCGCCGGGCATACCACAGGCGCGGAGACATGACTCCGAACCAGGAATACAGACACCGGTTCGGAGCTTCGTCCGAAGGAAATGGGGCCCTATTCCAGTTCGCTTTCAAGGTGAGGCACTAGCGCGTGCAAGCACACGGGATCGGCATTCCTCGCTCGTGAACGCGACTTCGAACTCTGCACCTCCCAGCGTGCGGCGCCGATGGGGCCGCAGAGGAGGCCGGTTGTCGTGAGTTTCTGGCCACTTTCATGGTGCATCCCCACACTCCCGAGATTGCGGAGGAAGCGGTGCGTTTGAGGCGGGATCGCCGGCTGCGTTTGCCCGATGCCTTTGTCTGGGCGACCGCAAGGGTGGAGGGGGTGCTGCTGGTTACCCGAAACGCGAAGGATTTCCCGGTCCGCGAGCCTAGTATTCGCGTGCCCTACTCCGTTTGAGCGCGCTCAGGGGGGCCTCGTGTTTCGCATCTGGTACGGCATGCCGCTCCATCAAGGCAGCCCGGACGGCTTTCCATGCCGTAGTGGGCGATTCAAAGCCGGTCGGAGTGGTCCTACTCGCAAGCGTCCACCGTTCACGGCATTTTCGATTTTGGATTGCCGATTTGCGCTTGAGCCGAGCGAACAACGATTTGGCCCACAGAGGGCAAAGAGAATGGCTGAACCCGGAGGCATAAAGGCGGAGGAGAACGGAGCGGAGGACGGAGGTTGAACTAGAAAGAATGCCAGTTACCCACGTGCGTTCATGGATACCGAAAAGTTAAAGACTGAAGGCTGAAGGCGGTGCCCCAGCCCGCTTCGGACGCAAGGCCCGACACCTACCGCAGGCGTGGATTCCCGCATCCAATGCCCAGGCGACCATATTTCACGACCTGCCCCGAGATCCGATCCAATTCAACCAGAGAGTTCGTCTCCAATGATTGGATGATGACGGGCAGTTGGCACCGGAAAAGCTCCTTCAGTTCCTGTGCGCGAATATTGCCCGTGCGCACCAACAGCAACTTCCAAGGGCGCTGGTGCAACACGTGCGAGTAATAGAAGTCGGTATCCTTGGCCAATCCTTGGAGACTACGACTCGCTCCTGCGCGTCAGACAAATCGTTGATCACACCTGTCCGTGGTTTGATTCCGAGCCGGGAGGCAGGTCGTGTGGATGGCGTCGTGCCCTGCAGCGTGCAACAGAGCGCAGAGGCCGGGCGGGAGGTGCGCATCGACAAGGAATCTCATGCCAGCACGAGGTGTTGGCTCTTCAACTGGAGCGAGCGTTTGGCGAATTCCATGCAGGCGAACAGATCATCCCGTTCCAGTTCGGGAAACTCGCGCAGCACGTCTTCAAACGAATCGCCCGCAGCCAAGTACTCCAAAATGGATTCCACCGGAAACCGCAGTCCTCGAATGACGGGTTTTCCATGGCAGAGCTCGGGGTTGATCGTGATGCGCTCGAGCAGTTGGTTCATGGATTTCACCCTAGCATGGGCTGGAAGGATCGCAATCACCGAGCACTTCGAAACCAGCCAGTGCGGCGGTGTACCGGCAATTGCGAAGGTGAAGCCGGAATGCTGAGTACTGAAGGCCAAAGGGGGGAGGCGAAGTGCGGAATGGCCGGAGCACTGCGGCGTGCGGTCTCCGGTTTCGGCGTTCAGCCTTCCTCTTCCCCGTAGCTGAAGCGTGAAGCGCTTCACGCGATTTTCGATTTTGGACTGCCGATTTGCGATTGCCCGGGGGTCCGCTCTCCGGCTTCCACACCTTAGCGGAATGGAGACTTGCTGCAGCCTCGGTGCCCGCCCCGTGGACGGGTTGAGTTGAGTTTGACCGTCGGCTCCGGTCGCAAGAAGTCGGCTGCGGCCTGGCTGGTTCCCACCTCGTGACCCCGGCCGAGAAGCGGCAGCCTAAGCCGTGGCCATTCGCGTGCTTGCACGCGATTCAGAGCGCAGATCGCGTGCAAGCACGCTCCTACGGCAAGCACCTGAGTTTGTGCACTGTCAGAGCGCAAAGCGGTACGACTGCATTACCACGGCTAAGGCTGAACGAAGACGGCGGAAGGGAGGAACGACGGAGGGATCCCTGCTACCCCCTACTTCCGTCTGAGTTCCGCGTTCATCATCCTGCGATCTGCGTTAGCGGAGCGCGGTGGCGCTCCCTCAGCGGCCCGGACGCAAGATCCGGCCCTATCGCAGACGTGGATGCCTGAACCGGGCGGGGGCGAGTCTCTTGCGGTAGGGTCGGCGCTCGCCGCCGGACCGTCTGGGTATTTTCGGCGACAGGAGCCCTACATCGCCCCGGCCCCGGAATCGCGTGCAAGCACGCTCCTACAACTGCTTGGAAGTGACCATGCAAACGCCTCGGCGGCACCCCGCAAAAAAGCCCCGAGGCTCAAGGCCTCGGGGCTAAGGGTTGACAGTAAACTCAGTTGTTCAAGGCGGGCACCGCCGAACGGGCACCCGGGATATCCTTCTTCGCAATGCCAGCCCCACCGAGCAGCTCGGAGCTGAACACTTCGTCCACCTTGGCCTCGCCACTATCGAGCGTCTTGGCCGTAATGAAGACGACCAGATTGCGAGTCGTTTTGGAGGTGCTCTTCGACTTGAAGAGTGAGCCGATGACCGGTATCTCTCCGAGGAACGGCACCTTAGTGGTGCCCTTGGTGGTCTGGTCCTCGATCAGGCCGCCCAGCCCGAGGGTATGCCCATTCTTGAGCGAAACCTGGGTGGCGACTTTACGCGTAGAGATGATCGGAATCTTGGCACCGGTCGAGCCGCCGAAGTCCACCGTACCCGATATGCTGGACACCTCGGGCAGGATGTTCATCTTCACAAACCCAGCATTATTCACTTGGGGCGTGACCTTGAGGTTGATGCCGATCGGCTTGTAGATGAAGCCGCTAACTTCGAAGCTGCCGCGCTCGGAGTTGTAGGTGTAGCTCGGAATCGGGTATTCCAGGCCGATATTGATCGCCGCTTCAACATTGTTGAGGGTGACCACCGTCGGGTTGGAGACCATCCGTACATTGCTGGCGGATTGATAGAGCGACATTACCGCACCGAACTCAGACATGGAGAAGGTGGAGGTAACCAACTGCGGAGCGTTAAACAGAGAATTCAGCGAATTCGACAAATTATTCGCAAGCGAGCCATCTTTATAGGTATAGGACTCAGGCACTGCTGCAGATCGGAGAGACCCGTCGGGGTTGTATGCCGCCTCGGTTGCGGGCTGGTAGGACGATAGCTGCTGATTCTTCGCCTCGATCTTGCCCTGCGTGACCGAGAGGTTCTTTAGCGATGACCAATTCATGCCCACGTCCTTGCCGTCGCCGGTGGTGACCTCAATGAACTTGGACTCGATCATGACCTGCGCGGTGGCAACGTCCAACTGGGCGATGATCGGCTTGATCTTCTCCAGCTTCGAGGGGCGCTCGGTGATGACCAAGGCGTTATTGCGCTGATCGATCTGGATCTTGCCCTTCACCAGCTCGCTGGTGTCGACCATAGAGGCGATAGTGGGCAGAATCTCACTGGCGCGCGAATAGTTGAGCACGCAGACTTCTGTGGTGGTTGGCTCCTGAGCCAGATCAGCCCGGCTCACCACGCGGATGATATTCTCCTCCTCCAGCACGGTGTAGCCGAGCGGAGTGAGCACCTCGCGAAAAATCTGCCGCCAGGTGACATTGCGCAACTTGATCGAGGTGCGACCCTGCAGCGTCTCGGGGACGACAAGGTTGAGCTCGAACAGATCGGCCACATTGCGCAGGATGGTGCGAACTTCCTCATTCGGAAAATCGACCGAGATGAGGTCCTTCTTCTCGCTCAGCGCAACTACGGGGGCGGGCTGCGCAGCGGGGGTTTCGGGGGATTGCGCACCGGTTTGCGCCATGACAGGCGACGCAACTGCGGCGGCAACTAGGAGAAGCATGCTTTTTCTTTTCATACGGAAGTCGGGGGTTATTTGATGGGTCGGGTGGTTTCCACTGTGTTGTAGCGAATCCGGAAGCGGGTCTTGTCGATGCTGACGATCTCTACCTCATACTCCACGCCAGCAAGCAACACGGCGATCTTGTCGCCGACTTTCTGTCGTTTCTCTATAAACAAAAGTTGGGGCTCTCCGCCAAGTTCAACACTGCCGGAGGGATGGATCTGGGCAGCGAGCAGCTCCAGCCGAGCCGAATCGGACATCAAATCCGCACCGGCGCCGGGCGTAGGCGCTGTGTCCACCAAGTGGCTAGCGCCCGGGTAGAAGGGGTCCTTTGCCGGAGGTGCTGGCCGAGAGGTAGTCGGTGGGGATAATAGGCGCTCGGCGATGGCCAGAGTTGAGACCCTCGCGGCGGGCAAGGAGATCGCTGCGGCTCCCTGAGCCAAAGCGGCTACAGCGGCAATCATCACGGAGCCGATCAAACAAGCTGTGCGCAGAGTTCTCACGATGATGCCAGCAGTTCGAGGTTGATATTCAAGACGACCTTAGCCGCGCTGCCTTCGGTCGATTGTTCCTGACCGGGGCGCTGCACCGCAAAGTCCACAAGGCGGTAGTGATGGGTGCCCCGTTCCAGCGCCTCAAGAAAAGCGATGATTTGGGGGAAACGGCCCTCGACCACGAGATTATAGCCGGAAGGCTGGAAAGCGGAGCTCTTCACTGCTCCCTTAATCTTGGAGGAACTCTTCTCCAAGGGGCGCGGCGTAAGTTTCACCCCGGAGGTAGCTTCAAAATCGTAGAAATATTGCTTATTGGGCCCCACGTCACCAGCGCGAATCAGCTTGGCTTCAAGCTTGGCCAAGCCAGCACTAAGGGTCTCCACCTGTTTGTCAATACCGACAGCGTTTTGGACGTTTTTCTCAATCTTGACGCACTCAGCATCCTTTTCGCCCAGCGCGGCCTTGGCTTCGTCAAGCGTGCTCGAGCGCACATACAAGCCAACCAGCAGCAACAACCCAAGCCCCACACAGCCCGAGGCGATCGGAAAACGTTGAAGGAGAGGAGGGAGCGAGGCCATGTCTATTTGCGGGGTTTAAACTTCATCTCGATCTCGAAGACCATACGATTGGCCTCGGGGACCCGATCAATGGATTTCACCTCGACACTCTCCAACCGCGGCGAAAAGAGAACATCCGCCTTCAATAGGGCAACATATGCTGTAGCGATGTCGGTTGCTTTGCGATCTGGTCCAACAATGGACCCCCGCAAGTGCATTGCATCCGGATTCATCGCGACGGAATCGAGAGTGAGGAACTTAGGCAAGGTATCCGCAAGCTGGCGGAGCACCCCAGAAGCCACAAAATCATTTGTCACGAAAGCCTCGATTTCCTTAAGTCGTTTCTCCGCTTCGGAGAACTCCTTCTGAAGCTTGATCGCCTGAGTGTACCTAGGCGTGCTTGCAACAATGCGGGCCTCGAAAGCAGAGGTTTGTCCACGGACCTCAGCCAAACCTTGTTCGCGAAGCACAAAAACAGTCGCGGCAGCCAAGAGAAAGGCAACGGAGACGGAATTGACCAAGAATGAGGTGCGAATCACCTTGGTATCGGGCAGTGACTCGACGATCCGAAAATTCGGATGCCACGAAATACGAGTCAGTGAACTCTGTTTGTTTGCCTTCATTGATGTGCCTGCGGGAGTTTATAGCGCCCCATCAACCCGAGCAGTCCGAGCCAAGACTCCGGCACTCCATCCGGTGCCACTCCGGCGGCTACTTGGATGCCCTGCTGTTCCATCCAAACCTTGAGGTCTAATTGCATGAGCGCGACCCCGACCGAGGAAGCAAGCGTGCTGCTGAGCCAGGCGCAGTTTGGCGGGATCACCGAACAAACCAACTGGCCGATGGACTGTCCGGTCTGCACCTCAAAGAAACCGATGGAGGATTGCAGTTCCTTGAGGAGTTTCTTCACCAACACAGTACCCATCCCTGTAAAATCGAAGGTATTGGAGAAAAGCAGCTTGGCCGCAGCCTCTTCATCGCGCAGCCCGAGCTCTTTCTGCACCACCGGGATCATCGAATTGACTCCGTGCGGGATCGGCCGGGAGAGATCCACCCCGGAAGCAGTCACGATATAGCAATTGGTGGTTTCGCGGCCTACCTCCAATACGAGGGTGGGAGTCTTGCTGCCCTGCATGGCCAACAGATTGATCATCGTGCCCATCATCCCGACTGACCCCAACTCCAAGCTTTCGGGGAACACCCCTTGGGCCAGAAAAGCCGCTTGAGCTCCCGAGAAATCCTCGGAGTAGCCTCCGCAAAACAGCACTTCCTTGGTGCCGGGGCTGCTCGGATCTAGCGCTTGCCCGTCGGTAGCCGACAGCAAGGCCAAGACCATTTTCTCGGGTTCGGCGCGAAACTGGGTAGTGAGCAGCTCGTCCAAATAGCCGGCATCCCTGAGGCGCTTCGGGTCCAGAGTGGCGCGGCGGATAAAACGCCGCTCGGGGTAAATCCCGCAAACGGAATGCTGATACGTGCCCGCCCTACGGGCGCCCGACATCTTATCCAGGACAGCTCCGACTGCGGCGATCTCACGGCTGGCCAACTCCTCGACCTTCTGGATCACCAAGGGGGCGTCCAACGAGCTGGTCTGCGCGACAAGCGTGGAGTATTCGCCGACCTCGATGAAGTAGCCGCTGGATTTACCTGAAAGTCGCATGGGGATTTACTGTGTGCGCTCCCTGAAAGGGCCGGCGCGGGAACATGTCTAGTAGGTTCACCCTATCTCGGCCAAAACCGGCCGATTCTACAAGATCTAAAAACGCACTACTGCGGCGGTAGGGGTTTTGACAAGGTTTTCAAGGCCGCCGCATTGAACCCTCGCTAGCAAAAAAGCACGGGCGCCGACTGCTCGGCGCCCGCTGACCCGCTACCGGGTTATTTCTGCCACGTACGCTTCTTGTGGCGATTTGCCTTCAGGCGCTTGCGTCGTTTGTGCTTGGCCATCTTCAGACGGCGCTTCTTCTTGAGATTTCCCATGGTGTGGCGGTTTGGTGGTTAAAGGGAGGGTGTTGTGCTCAGCCCTTGGGCGGGAGTAAAGCCCATTATCTCTCCGTCAGCAGGATCGCTTCGAAAACGGCGACGAGTGGCGGTCCCCGCAGCAGGTGAAATCGGGCTGCGCCAGCACCTAGGGGAGTGCTGGTTTCGGAGAGCGAAGAGGCCCCGGAATTGCGGATTGCGGAATTCGGATTGCGGATTGCCCGAGATGTTCAGCCTTCAGTGCTCAGCCTTCAGCCTTCCCGTCCTGTAGCTGAAGCGCGGAGCGCTTCAGGGCCCCGGAGATTTTCGATTTCGGATTGCCGATTTGCGATTGGGCGGAGCCTGACCCTCCGACGTAGCGGAGCCTTCCCCTCCGACGTAGGAGCGTGCTCGCACGCGATCCGGGGTCGTTCTCGCTCCACTCGCACCGAGATCGCGAGCAAGCTCGCTCCTACGCCGATCTCGCATTGCCGATTGCGGAATTCGGATTGCGGATCGCCCGGAGTGTTCAGCCTTCAGTTTTCCGCCTTCAGCCTTCCCTTTCCGTAGCTGAAGCGCGGAGCGATTCAGGGCCCCGGAGATTTTCGATTTCGGATTGCCGCTTTGCGATTGCGATAGGGCAGAGCGCCTTCACCTCCGGCATAGGAGCGTGCTCGCACGCGATCCGGGTTCGGTCTCGCTCCCCGCACACTGAAATCGCGAGCAAGCTCGCTCCTACGTCGATCTCGCATTGCCGATTGCGGAATTCGGATTGCGGATCGCCCGGAGTGCTCAGCCTTCAGGTTTCAGCCTCCAACTTCCCCTTACCGCCTCAGCCCCTCCCGTTTTCGGCATTCGGGTTTCCGTTCGGCGCCTTCCGGCCTCGCATCCCTGCCTGCTGCCTTCTCCTACGCTCCCCTGCCCCGCGCTGCTCCCTCATTTTCTTCGCCGCAGGATCGCCTTCACCGCATTTCCTGCCACAGCATGCCCTCTGCGATCTCCGCCGCCGAGTCCCCACCGACACGGCAGCCCGGGCCCGCCACTCCCGAATCCCATGAAAATCCTCTCCTCTGTTTTCGAGATCAGCGCCTCCGCTCTGCGTTCGTGCCCGCCGGCGTCGATGCCCGAATTCGCCTTCATCGGACGCTCCAACGTGGGCAAGTCCACGCTCATCAACCTGCTGGCTGAGCGCAAGGAGCTGGCGATGGTCTCGGCCCAGCCCGGCAAGACCCGCCTGATCAATTTCTTCGTAGTGAACGGTCAGTGGCGGCTGGTGGATTTGCCCGGATACGGTTTCGCCAAGGGCGCCAAGGCCGAGCGCGCGGAGTTCAACGTGTCGGTGGCCGACTACCTCGAGAAGCGCCCCAGCCTGCTGCGCACCTTCGTGCTCATCGACTCCCAGCTCCCGCCGCAGAAGATCGACCTGGATTTCATCGGCTGGCTAGCCGGCTGCGGGGTGGACTACACGCTGATCTTCACCAAGACCGACAAGCAGCCCGGCCAGGTGCAGGCAGCCATCGCCCGTTTCAAAAAAACCCTACAGGGCCTGGAGATCGATCCGCCCGCTTGTTTCGCCTGTTCGGCCCTGACCAAGAAGGGGCGCAACGAAATTCTGGATTTCATCGAGCAGACGCTGGCCGCGGGCTTTCCGGGCTCCGCTGCACCGGCAAAGCCACAGAAACCGGCGCCCGCCAACCCCGACGTTGCTGAGGCGGACGCCAGCGGCTCGGAAGTCTGGTGATTCCAGTTCTCGTTCAAGGGGAGCCCAATGCCGAGCCCTTGTAGGAGCGTGCGTGCACGCGCTAGGTCCTCAGTTTGAAAGCGATCTGGGCTAGGCAGCGCAACCGGCGGGCGAAGCGGCGCGCACCAAGCCCACGGCGCGCAGCGCCCGACCTACGGCAGGCAGAGATGCATGCCGCCACCCCGCACCCCTGCTTCCCTCACCCCGGTCCGGACACAAGGTCCGACCCCCAATCGAAACGCTTTGCGCTCGGACAGTGGCCGAGCTCCGGTGTCTCTCGTAGGAGCGTGCTTGCACGCGATCTGCGCACTCAATCGCGTGCAAGCACGCTCCTACAAAAGCATGGCTACCCCTTTGCTGGCTTGGCGGCCTTACGCGGCTTGCCGGATTTGGCCGGCTTGGCAACTTTGGCGGGCTGGGCAGCTTTCGCCCGCTTGGCAGCTTTGGCGGGCTGGGCCATTTCCACAGGCTGAGCGGTATTGTCGGGCTGAGCGGCCTTGGCGGGCTTCGCCAGCTTGGCCCGATGGGCACGGAGCAGCTCGCGGCGCAGCCAGTCGAGCGAGGCATTGATGGCGCGGGCGCGCGCCGCAGTTCCATTGCCAGGATACTCCAGACGCTTGCACCACACCCCCTCGGGCGCATGCAGCCCCACAAACACCGTGCCGGCCGTCTTGCTGTCGCAGGCTCCGGGCCCGGCGCAGCAGGTGATGCTCAACCCATAGTCGGCCACGAAATTCTCCGCCACTCCGGTGGCCATCGCCGCCGCCGTCTCCGCGCTCACCGCACCGTGCTGGCTGAGCAGACACTCGGGGATGTCGAGCATGATCACCTTGCCCGAATTGCGGTAGCACACCACCGCGCCCTGGAAGAACTTGGATGCGCCGGCCAGGTCGGTGAACACGCTGGCAAGCAACCCGCCGCTGCCCGACTCCGCCACGGCCAGGGTCTTGTCATCGCTGCGGAGCAGATCGGCCACGGTCTCGGCAAGAGTGTCGTCGCCAACGCTGAATACATCGTCGCCGAGCAGCGCGGTGCACTCCGCGGCGAGTTTCTTCACCTCCGCCTCGGTGGCCCGGCCCTCGTCCCAGCCCAGCCGCACGTCTACAGCCCACGGATGCGCGCAGTAGGCTACTCCTACTCCAGGATACCCTGCCAACACGGCGTCCAGTTTCGTCTCCAGTGCCGACTCGCCCACCCCGGCGGTGCGCAACTGGATGAAACTTTCCCGCTGCCCCACCAGCTTGCGCCGGGCGAGGCGCGGCAGCACCTCGCTGGCCCACATCGGCTCAAGCTCGTTCGGCGGGCCGGGCAGCATCACCGCGATCTTGCCATCCTGCTCCATCCAGAGGCCCGGCGCGGTGCCGAACGGATTGGGCAATACCTCCGCGCCCTCGGGGCGCCACGCCTGCTTGAGGTTGTTGGAAGTCATCTCGCGGCCGAGCTTGGCGAAGCGTGCGGCGATGGCCTTTTCGATTCCCTTGTCGAAGACGAGTCGCTGTCCGAGCACTGCGGCTACAGCGTCGCGAGTGCAGTCGTCGCAGGTGGGCCCCAAGCCGCCGGTGATGATCACCACCGCCGCACGCGCCCAAATATGCGCCAAGTGCGCGGCGATGAGCTCGGCATCGTCGGGCAGCACGACATTGGAGGCCAAGGCGACACCGCAGCGGGCGAGCTGACCGCCGATGAAGGTGAGATGGCTGTTGGCCGTGCGGCCAAGGAGCAGCTCGTTGCCGAGCGTGATCAATTCGAAGCGGGGGGGCGCGGTGAGCGCAGCGGGGGCAGGTTTCTTGGCCATGGATGAGGGGGCGGCAGCGTAGGGCATTCCCTCAAAAACGCTAGCAGGGGCAGCAAAAGTTTGGGGACAATCTCTCGCGCAGTGTCCGGCCAACGCCTGTTTGTGGCTCCTCCAGCAGTGCTGCAGGGCCGCTTACGGCAAGGCTGCCACCGGGGAAGGCTGATGCGATCACGGCAAACGCAGCACCACTTGCCAAGTGGTCCTCCCGGAGCGCCACTTTCCAAGTGGCATTCCGCGGAGCGCCGGCCACCACGCCCGCGCCCACTGCAGCTCTGCATTCAGGG
>CAJCBL010000273.1 GCA_903960515.1 uncultured Verrucomicrobiota bacterium | reverse complement strand
TCCGTATCCGAGGGGATGATCTTCTGCGGGACGCGCACCAAGATGTGGAAGTGGTTGCTAAGGATGGCGTAGGTAAGGATCTCGACCCCACAAAACTCCGCCACCAACCAGAGCTGACGTCGCAGAATTTCCTTGGCCGGGTCGTCGATGAGGCGCTCCCCCGCCACCACCCGTGTCATGCAGTGGTAAGCTGCCGGCCCCTCCTCAGGCGAAACCTTGATACGCCCCAGCCTCATAACGCCCGCATTTTAGTCACTACTGGGCTTATGTCTAAGATTTCCGACCTGTCCCTTCTGGAGTCCCGCTTCTTCCCGCTCCTTGCCTCAGGCGGAACGGACCGGTCGATAGTTTGCCGCCCACGGTTCACCGCTTGGCGGCTCTCCCACCTTCTGCATTCTGCGGACCGCGCCCATGCCCGACCCTCTCGCCGTACACTCGATGTTCGGTCGTATCGCCCGCCGCTACGACCTCGCCAACCGCCTCCTCAGCGGCGGCACCGACGTGTGGTGGCGCTGGCGCCTGCGCCGCGCCGTGGCCCGCCAGCGCCCGCAGGATACCCTAGATCTGGCGACAGGCAGCGGCGACGTCGCCTTCGCCCTGGCCCGCGGCCTGCCCGCTGGAGTGCGTATCACCGGCATGGACTTTTGCCAGCCGATGCTCGACGAGGCCGTCTCGAAAAAGACGCGCTCCGCAGCCTACGCCAAGATCGAGTTCCGCCAGGGCGACGCGATGGCGCTGCCGCTGCCCTCCGCCGCGTTCGACGTGCTCACCATCTCCTTCGGCCTGCGCAATGTGGCCGACCGCCACAAGGCCCTCTGCGAGATGCACCGGGTGCTGCGGCCGGGGGGCTCGCTCTTCGTACTCGAGTTCTCGCAACCGTTTCGCTGGTTCGCGCCGTTCTACTTCCTCTACCTGCGGCATGTGCTGCCGCACCTCGCGTCGTGGCTCACCGGCGACCGCGGCGCCTACGAATACCTCGGAGGCTCGATCGAGCAGTTTCCCGCCCGCCCGGCCATGACGGCGGAGATCCGCAGCGCCGGCTTCGCACAGGTGAGCGCCCGGCCCATGACCTTCGGGATCGTCGCGCTGCACGAGGCGCACAAATAGCGGGCGGGATCGGCCCACTTGCAGCCGACGCGCAGCGGTTGAGCGCTGCCCGCATTTTCGATCTTAGATAGCCGATTTGCGGTTGCTCGAAGCACCGCCGACTCCGAGTAGCTGAAGCGCGAAGCGATTCAGTCCTGTTCACGTCTCCGCGTTCCGCCTTCCGCCCACTTCCGCGCCGAGTGGCTGAACGGAAAACTGAACGACTTCGTCGCCCAGCTACGAGAATACCAGTCACGACCTTCGCCGGCTGAATGGCTCCGCCATCCCGATACCGGGCGGGTCTATTCGGGAAGGGAGCGCGGGATTCCCCGCTCCGGACCGGTCACAGACCGGTCCTACCCGAAAACGTTCGACGCCGCCACGTCCAGCCTCCACCAGCCGGTCACCCTCAGCGCGCCTCTCGGTAGAGCCGCTCGTACTGCTGGGCAGCGGCGGCCCAACTGAAATCGCGGCGCATCCCGCGGCGGATCGCCTCCTCCATACGCGGCTTGTCGCGGAACAGCACCTGCGAGCGCTCCAGCGCCCAGCCCAACCCCTGCGCGGAGGGGGTGAACAGCAGGCCCGTGCCGCAATCGGGACGGTCCTCAAGGTCGATTACGGTGTCGAGCAGCCCTCCCACGCGACTGCAGAGAGGGACGGTCCCATAGCGCTGCGAATACATCTGGTTGAGCCCGCACGGCTCAAACACCGATGGCATCAGGAAGAAGTCGGCCCCGGACTCGACGAGATGGGTCATGGGCTCGTCGAGCACCCGAGCCAGGGCGATGCGCTTGGGATTGGCCCGGGCCAGTTCCTGCAACGCCTCCTCGTAGTGGTTCTGTCCCATGCCCACCACCACCAGCCGGCAGTCCTCCTTTTCGAAGAAGCGGCTGGCGCCCAGCAGCAGGTCGAGGCCCTTCTGCTCAGTGAGCCGGCAGATCATGCCATAAATGGGCGCCGTGGACTCCTGATCGAAGCCGCACTTTTTCAGCAGCACCCGGCGGCACTTGGCCTTGCCGGAAAGGTCGTCGACAGAGTAGCGCGCGGGCAGCAACAGGTCGGTCTCCGGATTCCACACTGCGTTGTCTATCCCGTTGAGCAGGCCCACGAGGTCTCCGGAGCGGGTGCCCACCACACCCTCCAGCCCGCAGCCAAACTCGGGCGTCTGAATCTCCTTGGCGTAGGTGGGGCTCACCGTCGTCACCCGGTCGGCGAAGAGCAGTCCTGCCTTGAGCAGGTTCACCTGTCCGAAGAATTCCAAGCCATCTACGCTGCGGAACTCCTCCGGAAGGTTCGTGAGACCGAATACCCCCATGGGAAACGTGCCCTGGAAGGCGAGATTGTGCACGGTGAACACCGTCTGCACCGCCAGCGTGGTGTTGTGCCTCCGCTCCAGCAGGCGCAGATGCAGGGGCAGCAGGGCCGTCTGCCAGTCGTGGGTGTGGAGCACGTCGGCCTTGAGGTCGATCAGGCGCATGGCCTCGGCCACGGCCTTGGAAAAGAAGATGAAGCGTTCGGCGTTGTCGTCGTAGTCGCGGTCACTGGTGCCGTAGGCGCCCCGCCGATCGAAGTATTCGTCGCGCGCCACGAAGTAGATCGTCAGCCGCGGGCTCAGGCGCAGGCGAAGCAGGTCGGCCTGCAGGAACTGGCCGCCCAGCTCGATCTGAAGACGATGGATACTCTCGGCTCCGTCGGCCTCATGGTGCTCGAGAGCCGCGCGGTATCCTGGAACAAAAACAGCCACGTCGTGCCCGGCCTGGGCCAGCGCCCGGGCGAGCCCGCCCACGGCGTCGGCCAAGCCCCCGGTTTTCATGAACGGAAACAGCTCGCTGGCCGCATGCACGATGTTCATGGGAGGGGAAACTGAGGTTGTGCCGGGCGCGTTTCCATCCCAATTTCGACGTGATGAAAAACCAAGAGCGTCTGCTCCAACTATTGGGGCGTCGCGACTACGTGCCCCTCACGCGCCAGGAAATCGGGGCAAAACTGGGGCTCACCAAGCCCGAATTCCGCAAGCTCGACCTTGAGCTCAAACAACTCCTCGACCGCGGCTCCGTGGTGCGGGTGAAGTCCGACCGCTACTGCCTGCCCGCCGACGCCGACCTGGTCACCGGTATCCTCCAGATCCGCCCCAGCGGCCGCGGCCTGCTGCGAGTGGAGGCCGCCGAAGGCGCCCCCGAGCAGGACCCCGTCGAGATCGGTGCCGAGGATACCGGCACAGCCATGCACGGCGACCGTGTGGTCGTGCGCCTGAGCGGCGGCGCCACCCCCGCCCAGCGCCCGTTGCGCGGCAAGGCCGCCGCCAAGCGCGCGGTGCCCGCCGGCCAGCGCTTTGGCAGCGTGATCCGCATCCTCGTGCGCGCCCGCCAGACGCTCACCGGCTCACTCCAACGCACCCGCCAGTTCTACTTCGTGGCCCCCGACGACCCTCGCTTCCCCAAGGACGTCTATGTGGACGCCCCGGAGCGCGCGCCGCTCGTGCCGGCTCCGCAGATTGGCGACAAGGTCGTCGTCCACCTCTTCGAGTGGAACAACCCCCACGTAAACCCCGAGGGCGAGATCACCGAGATCCTGGGACGCACCTTCGAGCCGCGCGCCGAACTGGCCGCGATCTACCACAAGTACGAACTGGAGACGAAGTTCCCCCCCGCAGTGGAGGCCGAGGTCGCCGCCCTGCCCGACTCCGTGCGCCCCTGCGACTGCGAGCACCGCCTCGACATGCGCGCTGTGCCCACCTGCACCATCGACCCCGACGACGCCAAGGACTTCGACGACGCCCTCTCGCTGGAGACCCGGGCCGACGGCACCCTGCGTATCGGCGTACACATCGCAGACGTGGGCGCCTATGTGCGCACCGGCACCGCGCTGGACCGCGACGCCAAGGAGCGGGGCAACAGCACCTATCTGGTGGGCACCGTGGTGCCGATGCTGCCCTTCAAGCTCTCCAACGGGCTATGCTCGCTCAAGGAGGCCGAGGACCGCCTCACCAAGAGCGCCTTCTTCACCTTCAACCGCCAGGGGCAGATCACCGGTACGGAGTTTGCCAACACCGTAATCCGCAGCCGCAAGCGCCTCACCTACCGCCAGGCCTACGCCCTGCTCAAGGAGGACGACCTGGAGAAGATCCGCCGCCTGCCCCTGCCGCCCGCCCACCAGACCGGCTCCACCGGCCGGCCCCTGGCCAGCCTCGCCGCCGGCGAACTGCGCGAGCTGCAGGCGATGATACGCACCTTCTGGAGCGTGGCCGAGAAGCTGCGCGCCGAGCGTTTCCGCCAGGGTGCCCTGGATCTGGACATGCCCGAGACCAAGATCTTCGTAGACGCCGAGGGTTACGCCGACCGTATCGTGAAGATCGAGAACGATGAGAGCCACCAGCTCATCGAGGAGTTCATGCTGCTGGCCAACGAGGCCATGGCCAAGATCACCCGCCGCCACCAGATTCCCTCGGTCTACCGCGTGCACGACGACCCCAAAGAGGACCGGCTTAACGAATACCGCGAGTTTCTCGCCACCCAGGGCCTGCAGGCCGGCGACCTCAACCAGCGCAAGGAACTCTCGCGGGTGCTCGCCAAGGTGCGCGCGCACCCCCAGAGCCACATCCTGCGCACGCAGCTCCTGCGCAGCCTCCAGCGCGCCTGCTACCGCGACAAGCCCGACGGCCACTTCGGCCTGGCGAAGAAGGACTATACGCACTTCACGTCGCCGATCCGCCGGTACTCCGACCTCGTGGTGCACCGCGTGCTTGACCAGTACCTGATCAAGCACCAAGGGCAGCCCGCCCCCAAGGGCTGGCGCTTCGAATACCGGGCCGAGCTGATGGGCCCGCTGGCCGAGCACCTCAGCCTCACCGAGCAGAACAGCACCGAGGCCGAGCGCGAGTCGGTGAAGGTGAAGCTCCTGGAGTACTTCGAGCGCGAGCTCACCAAGAAGAAGCGCACCGCCCTGTCCGCCACCATCCTGGAGATACGCAACCACGGCATGTTCGTGGAGCTGGTCGACTCGCAGGCGTACGGGTTCATCCACGTCTCCACGCTTACCGACGACCTCTACTCGGTGGCCGGCGGGGGCGCCTCGCTGGTGGGCCGCAAGAAGAAGCGCAGCTTCACGCTGGGCTCGCGCATCGAGGTCTGTGTCGACCGCGTGGATCGCGGCAAGCGCCAGATCGACTTCCGCGTAGCCACGCCCTGAAGCCGGACGCGGTGAGATCGGGCGCACCTTCGCGCCCGATCAGCCTGCGGTTGGTCGCGCCCCTCCGTCGTAGGAGCGTGCTTGCACGCGATCCCCACGCGAGGCCGCTCCACAAGCCATCGCGAGCAAGCTCGCTCCTACTTTGGGCCCCACCCCGATGCGGGAGCGCTCCGAGCGGCCCGCGCCCCGCCGAGCGATGAGAACGCCCCGACCAGCAGGCCCATGGCGAAGCCGGCCAGATGCGCGGCCACATCGGTGCGCGGCCCGCCCACCCCGTGGAGCGCAAGCAGAGTGCCTCCGGCTCCCAGCGGCACAAATACCGCACGCCAGCGGCGCGACTGTACACTCCTCCACGCTAGGCAGGCCGCGCGCCCGGTGAGCAGTCCCAGGCCGGCGAACACTGCGGTGGAGGCCCCCAGCGAGCGATACTCACGGGGAAAACTCAGCCCGGCTACAGCCGTATTCGCGGCCACCGACGCCAGCCCCAGCAGCAGCCAGCCCCGCAGCCGGCCGAAGCTCGCGCACACCACTGCAAACACGAGCACCCCGGGCAGCAGGTTCGACCAGAGGTGGGCCGGCTCGGCGTGCAGGAACAGGGCCGTGAACGGCCGCCACCACTGCCCGGCGCCAAACACCGCCTGCGAATCCAGCGCGCCGCGCGCCTCCAGCCGGTCGGGCCACTCGCATTGTCCCCAATAAACGGCGGCGACCACCAGCGCCCACACCACCGGCCCGCCAAGCGCGAGCTGGGCCATCGGCGACTCCGGAAGCACCGGGAGCGGCGGCCAGCCGATGCTCTCGCGGTCGAACTTCGCAAGTTGGATGCGCACCGCCTCCACCTGCCCCGGCTCCACCAGGAGGCGGAAGAATCCATCGCACGGCGACAGGCAATACGACAGGCCCATAGCCAGCACCACCAGCCCGTGGGCATCACCCTGCTCGCTCGTCGAGTAAACGCCCGCCTCTGCAAGATCCTCAGGCGGGCGCTGGTCGTGCGGTCCGGCCGTCTGTTCAGGCGGTGACATTGGAGTGAAGTAGGAGCACTCGGCTGCTGTTGATCCACCTCAATCGGCAGCCCCCGGCCGTGCTGGGCAGCTCACCACGGCCGGCAAAATGGCGCGGCGATCTGCGTGCCTGAGCCTCACGGCTGAAGGGCAGCCGGCGCGGGCATCGCCGCCACTCGGAGATCCAGATGCCGGGCACAGGAGCGACCTTGCAGTCGGCGCGATCGCTCTGCTTAGCCACAGACCGGTGCAGGGCCGAACACTGAAAAGCTGAACGGAGAGCCAGTTACCAACTGGCCCTCCCACTGAACTCCAGTTGCCAACCGGAGTGCACCAGCGGCACGGACACTCGCTGCGGCCCTATAACCGGACGGCTGAGCCGCGGCTCAGGCCGGAACCAACTTCTGGAGATAGTCGCCGATCGCTCGGGCTGAGCGCTTGCCGTCGCCCATCGCCAAAATCACCGTGGCTGCGCCGCGCACGATGTCGCCGCCGGCAAAGATCCCGGGGATGCTCGTCATCCCGTCCTCGTCGGTTTCGATGTTGCCGCGCTTGTTGAGCTTGAGCTCGGGGCAGGTGGCGGTGAGCAGCGGGTTGGCGCGTGTGCCGATGGCCACCACGACCACATCGCACTCCAGCACGAATTCGGAGCCGGGGATCGGCGTGGGGCTGCGGCGGCCGGAGGCATCGGGTTCGCCCAAGTGCATACGCACACACCTCAGGCCGGTGACCCACTTCTTGTCGTTGCCCACGATTTCGAGCGGAGCCACGAGGAACTCGAAATGGACATCCTCCTGCTCGGCGTGATGGATCTCCTCGACTCGGGCCGGCATCTCCTTGCGGGTGCGCCGGTAGACGATGCTGGCGACCTCGGCGCCCAGGCGCTTGGCGGTGCGCACCGAGTCCATCGCCACATTGCCACCACCCACGACGACCACGCGCTTGCCGACAAGCACAGGGGTGTCGGCCGAGGGAAACTCGTATGCAGCCATCAGATTCACGCGGGTGAGATACTCGTTGGCCGAGTAGACGCCCTTGAGGTTCTCGCCCGGCACATTCATGAACACGGGCAGCCCCGCACCGTTGGCGATGAAGATGGCGTCGAACTGTTCGCGCAGTTCGGGCAGGGTGTAGGTGCGGCCCACAACCACGTTGCACTCGATGGTCACGCCGGCATCGCGCAGCCGCTGCACCTCCATGTCGACGATCGCCTTGGGCAGGCGGAATTCTGGGATGCCATAGACGAGCACGCCGCCGGGCTGATGGAGCGCCTCGAATACGGTGACGGCGTGTCCCTGCTTCGCCAATTCGCCTGCGGCGGTGAGCCCGGCCGGGCCGGCACCGACCACGGCGACCTTCCTGCCGGTGGGCGCCACGGGGGCGGGCTTGGAGCCGTTGCTGTGCTGGAGTGCCCAGTCGGCTACATAACGCTCGAGGTAGCCGATGGCCACGGGCTTGCTCTTCACCCCACGGATACACTCGATCTCGCACTGAGTCTCCTGCGGGCACACCCGGCCGGTGACGGAGGGCAGAGCGTTGTCGCCGATGAGGCTACGGGCGGCGCCGGCCAGATCGCCCTCGGCGATGAGGCCGATGAAGCGCGGAATGTTCACGCGCACCGGGCAACCATTGACGCACTTTGGGTCCTTGCACTGGATGCAGCGCTCGGCCTCGAGCACGGCCAACTGAGCGTCGAACCCGAGGTTGACCTCCTTGAAGTTCTGGGAGCGCGCGAGGGCATCCTGTTCGGGCATCGCCTGGCGCTGGATGGCCATGCGCTCCTTGGGGGAAAGCTTCTTTTCCATGACGGGTGGGGAGAGGGCTTGAAAGTTATTTCTGGAGACCGATACGGCAGTCGGCGCCGCAGCGGGCGGCGGCCGCCTGCTCCTGGGGGCGGTAGGTGGCGAGGCGGTCGGCGAGCAGGTCGAAGTCGACCTTGTGGCCGTCGAACTCGGGCCCCTCCACGCAGGCAAACTTGGTTTCGCCTCCAACCTCCACTCGGCAGCCGCCGCACATGCCGGTGCCGTCGACCATCACGGGGTTGAGCGATACGATGGTGTGCACGCCAAACGGGCGTGTGAGATTGGCCACGGCGCGCATCATCGGCACGGGGCCAACGGCGTAGACAATGTCGATACCACCGGCCACGAGCAGCTCCTTCGCTGCATCCGTAACGAAACCCTTGCGACCGTGGCTGCCGTCGTCGGTGCAGACGACCACTTCGCCGAGGCGTTTCAACTCCTCCTCAAAAATCACCCACTCCTTCGAGCGGCCGCCGATCACACTCACCACCGACACGCCGTGCCGGTGCAGCCCTTGCGCGATAGGGTGGACCACGGCCGTGCCTACGCCGCCTCCGATGCAGAGAGCGCGCCCCTTTTCGATCACCTCGGTGGGCATGCCCAGAGGACCGGAGATGTCGCGGATAAAATCGCCCACTGCCAGCTCGACGAGCTCGCGGGTGCTCTTGCCCACCGACTGAATGACCAGCGCGATGGTGCCGGCCACGGGGTCGGTGTCAGCGATGGTCAGCGGTATCCGCTCGGCGCGCTCAGCGCGACGCACGATGACAAACTGGCCGGGCTGGCGGATTTGGGCGATACGTGAAGCCTCGACGTCGAGACGGGTGACGTTGGGGCTGAGCTGGGTCCGGGCGACAATGCGGTGCATGGGGAAAAGGTAAGTGGCGAGCGTAGCGGAGGCGTGCCGGCATACAAGCCCGGCGCGTCCACAGATTCGCAGCGATTAGCCGCAGGTTCGAGAGCACGAAACCGGCCATGCACGGGGCGGTTTCGGTTGTCGGTGAAGTATGGAGATGGTGGGAGCGCGCCGAACACTTCATGCCCGCCGCTTACGCCCGTAGCCTCCGCCAGCAGGCACGGTCGCGGCGGGTCGGGCATCGAAGCCCTCCGGTGCTCGCCTGCCCAGTGCCGGCCTGCGGGCAAAAGCGGCGGCAAAAAGCCCCGGCACAGGGCCGGGGCTCGAGCTGGGATCCGCCGTAGGGAAGACGGACTCAGGGCTTGTGGTTCTCAACCTCGTCTTCCTCGTCGTCATCGGCGGGAGCCGCCGCTGGCGCCGCTGCTGCTGGGCCTGTAGCCGGAGTCACCGCAGGGGCAGTCGCTGGGGCCGCCGCCGCCGGAACCGACGAGGGAGCCACCGCTGTGGGAGCCGGCGCAGTGGGGGCTGCAACCGTGGCCGCTGGTGCCGCTCCACTGGTTACAGCAGCCTGCTCCGCAGCCTTGGCCTTGCGACGCTCGGCGGCTTTCTGCCGCCGGACCTGACGATCGGAGTCGCACTTGGCCTGCTCATCGGGATCGAGCTGGCCGTTCTTGTTCACGTCGTACTTGGCCAAGAGCCGGGCCTCTCGTTTGGCAGCGCGATCCGCCTTCATAGCGGCGCGTTCCTGCTCATCGATTTTCCCGTCCTTATTGAGGTCGTATTGCTCGTTGCGATGGGTGACCACGGTGGTCTTAACCGCGTTCTTCTCGGGGGTGTCGCCGGCGGACGCTGGCATGGACATGACCATCAGGCCCACGCACCAAGCACCCAATCCGGCTAGGAACAGTACTGATTTCTTCATCTGCGTTTAGGTTTGATTGTTGGACGCAGGGGGCAGGACGGACCTTGGGCGAAAGGGCGTTGGAGGGCAAGCCCGGCTTCGGGGCGCAAGCCGACATAGTGCGCTTCTCAATATTCTGAAATATCCCGAAGACTACGCTCGGGCATCGAAGCGAAAAGGCCACAGTACTGCGCTCCACCGCGCCTCCTGGCGAGGCAAAGCCCGGTGCAAGCAAAACGCCTCGACGGCATGGGCGAGAGAGGCCCGGCCGGCCCGATCAGAAAACGAGATGCTAGAGGGCACGTCGCATCGGGCCATGTACGGCACCGATCCTACCACGCTTCGCCGTCAAAGATCCACCGGCACAGTGCCCAGGGACTCCTCCATCGTGGTGAGCCCCTCCTTGACCTTGAGCATCGAGTCCTGGTGGAGGGTCTTCATGCCGGTGCGCATGGCGATCTTCTTGAGCTCGGCGGTTTCGAGCCCCTTGTTGATGCCTTCAATGAGCTCGGGCGACACGACCATGAGCTCATGGATACCGACTCGCCCTTTGTAGCCCATGCTGCCGCACTTGGGGCAGCCGCGGGGATTGGCCTTGAAGATCTGCCCGCTCCAGCCGATGGCCTGCTCCAGAATCTCCTTCTCCCGGCCCATCGGCTGATGCACAACACGGCAAACCTTGCAGACCCGGCGCATGAGGCGCTGCGCGCACACACACAGCAGCGACGACGAGATCATGAAGGGCTCGATGCCCATGTCGGTGAGACGGGCGATCGTGCTGGGCGCGTCGTTGGTGTGCAGAGTGGAAAGCAGAAGATGGCCGGTGAGCGCCGCCTCGACGGCGATGTCGGCGGTCTCTTTGTCTCGAATTTCACCGACGAGGATGATGTCGGGGTCTTGGCGCAGGAAGGCTCGCAACGCCGCCGCAAAGGTCAGGCCGATGTGGCGATGCATCTGCATCTGGTTGATACCCTCGAGGGTGTACTCGATAGGATCCTCGGCGGTGCGGATGACAAGGTCCGGGGCGTTGATCTCGTTGAGCGCGGAATAGAGCGTCATCGATTTGCCCGAGCCAGTGGGCCCGCAGTGCAGGATCATCCCGTAGGGCTGGCGGATCACCTCTCGGTACTTGGCCAGGTTCTCCTCGGAGAAGCCCAGCATGGGCAGGGGCAACGTGGACTTCTGCTTGTCGAGGATACGCATGACCACGCCTTCGCCGTGGTTGAGCGGCGCGGTGGATACGCGCAAATCGATGTCGACGTTCTTGCGTGTGTAATTCTTGAAGATGATACGTCCGTCCTGCGGCATCCGGCGTTCGGCGATGTCGAGGTTGCACATGATCTTGAGGCGGGCCACCAGGGCCGGGCCGGCCTTGGCGGGCAGGCGAAGCTTTTCCTGGCAGTTGCCGTCGATGCGGTAGCGCACCATGACCTCCTTCTCCCGGGGCTCGATATGGATATCGCTCGCGCCGGATAGATACGCGTCCTCAATGATCCGGTTGGCCATTTGGATGATGGGGGCGGACTCCTCGGAGGTGGCGTCGACCGCTTCCAGTTCCTTTTCAACCTCCTTGAACTCGAGGCCGATCTTGCCGGCCACATCGTCGAACTGCTGGCTTTCGCGGTTGGCATCGGAGGCGAGCTTGTCGCGAATGTCCTTCTCGATGCTGAGCAGCCGGACTACGCGTTTGCCGGTGAGCTCTCCTATCTTCGCGGCGACGGTCAGCTCAAAGGGGTTGGCCAGGGCTACGATGATCGTGTCGCCCACCTGCCCGACCGGCAGGACGATGTTCTGCTGGCAGAAGACGCGGCTGAGATGCTCGAAAGTGGCGGGGTTGATACGGTAACGGGAAACCAGGAACGGGGCGAAACCGTAGGCCTTCGACTTGCCCAGCAGGAGCTGAAACGGGGTGAGCCGGTAGTCCTTCACGAGCAACTGGTCGAGCTTCTCACCGGGGAGGTCCTCGGGGGTGGCCACGATGGCGGCCTTCTGGTCGGCGGTGAGCCGGCGCATCTCTTCGAGCTTGTCGATCAGCAGAGTCTGGAGGCGTCCGAGCGGCATGGGTGCAGTGCGGTGTTCAGCTGGCGCGTACGCCCATTCCCTCGTTTTCGCGCTCCAGCTTCAGCTTGCGCAGGAAGTCGTTGATATTCTCGGTGCTGGTCACAAACCAGAGGATCGGCGTGTCCAGAAACCGCTCCCAGTAGGAGCGCGCCGCCGGGCTGAGATAGTAGGCGCTGGCGAGAAAGTGCATGCCCTCCTCGATGTCGAACGGCACCGTCCAGGTGGCGTAACAAGCGCCGATGTCGATACGCTTTCGCAGCTCGTAAGGCTGGTCGTAGTTGCTCAGGTCGACCAACCCGAGCCCCATCTCCTCATTCTGGTAACTGAGCAACTGCCCCTCGGTGAGCGCCTGCTTCTCATTGACCAGAACCTGCAGCAGCGAAACGGCCTCGGCGTTCTCGTCGGCCATCAACTCCAGCAAGCGCTCGTTGGCGGCCTCCAGCACCTCGATGGTGATCAGGTTGTGCTCCACCAGACTCGCGCCCAATGCGCGGTTGGCCCGCATCATCACTTGTCGATGCTCGGTGGGAATGGGGGACGGAGGCATGGAGGGGGGAGGTAGGGTGGCTGTGGAAGGATGGGCCCGACAAGCCCGGAGTTGGGCTATCGGGCCGGCCTCGCGACCACCTGTATGACCCGGTGGCTACTTCAAGCGGGACTTGCCGGCAGCCGGTTTCTTGGTCGGGCGGGTTTTGCCCACAGCGCCCTTGGCCGCCGCAGGCTTGATCTTCGCTGGCGCCGGCTTCTTCGCCGCTACTGGCTTGATCTTGGAGGGAGCAGGCTTTTTCGCGGCCGCGGGCTTCTTCACCGGCGCAGGCTTTTTCGCGGGCGCAGGCTTTTTCGCGGGCTGCTGCTTCGCTGCGGGCTTCTTTGCCACGGGCGCCGGCTTCTGCTTAGCCACTGCCGGCTTCTGCTTAACGGGCACCGGCTTCTTGGTTGCCGGCTGGGGGCGGGCCGATTTCCCGCCGTTGCGCACACGGTGGAGCAGCTCCAGCTTGAGAGCCTCCAAGCCGAGGTCGCCAAGGCAGGAGATTTCCATGACGTCGACCTTGTGCTTGCTGCGGAACAACGCGAGTTTGGCCGTGGCCTCCGGCAGATCCATCTTGTTGGCCGCCACCATCCGCGGTTTCTTGAGCAGCGCCGGATCGTAGAGTTTCAACTCCTGGAGCAGGTGTTCATAGTCGTCGCGCGGGTCGCGGCCGTCCACCCCCGCCATGTCGACGATCAGCAGCAGCAGGGAGCAACGCTCGATGTGGCGCAGGAAACGATGGCCCAGGCCGCGGTCCTCGTTGGCCCCCTCGATGAGGCCGGGCACGTCGGCCAGAGTGAAGCGCTCGTAGAGCTCGGGGAACTCGACCACGCCTACCTGAGGCTGCAAAGTGGTGAATGGATACGGCGCCATCTTCGGCCGCGCCTGGGTGATGTGATTGGTCAGCGAGCTCTTGCCGGCGTTGGGATAGCCCACCAGGCCGACGTCGGCCATGCTCTTGAGCACCAGCCGGTAGCTGCCATGCGCTCCGGCCGTGCCGGGATTTGCGCGACGAGGCGTGCGGTTCACCGACGACTTGAAATGGATGTTGCCCCAGCCTCCGGAGCCGCCCTTGCACAGGACCAGGCGCTGCCCGATCTGGGTGACTTCGCCGAGGGCCTCGCCGGTATCCTCGTTGGCCACCACCGTGCCCAGCTGCACCTTGAGTACGGCCGGGCGCCCGCCGGCCCCGTACTGGTCCTTGCTGCGGCCGTTCTCGCCGTCTCCGGCCGCCCAGTGCGGCTTGAACTTGTAGTCGTTGAGATTGTTCACGTCGTGGCTGCCCTCGAGCACCACATCGCCCCCCATCCCTCCGTCGCCGCCACTGGGGCCGCCAAACGGAATGAATTTCTCGCGACGGAAGCTGGTGCAACCGTCGCCGCCGTCTCCGGCGCGAACTTTAATGACTACCTCGTCGACAAACATGGCAGGCACTATGAACCGACCCACAGCCCGCGCACAACCGCAATGACGCCTGCCGGCCCCGAAAGCAGTTCGAGTGCCCCGTTGGCAGCCCGCAGCCCTGCCGCGCCCGACACTGCGAGCCCCGAGTGCCCCGCCTTTGGGACTGGTTGAAGCAGCGCACCGAGCCGGCCGGGCGGTTCCGGCCCGCTGATGGATGTGCCCTGGAGGCTAAGGCGTACCCATGCAGCCGTACCGCTTTTCGCTCTGGCAGTGCACGAACTCCGGGGCCCACCGCAGGAGCGTGCTTGCACGCGATCTGCGCTCAGAATCGCGTGCAAGCACGCATCTACGAATGAATATGGCGCCAAGCCTCGCGCCCCTGCCTGCGCCCGGAAGCGAAACAGCATTGGCCACCCCGCGCCGGCCTCTGCGCCGAGCCCGTATCCGGCCGGACGAAGCCAGGGACGAAAAAGGGCGGGCGCTCCGAAAAGCGCCCGCCCCAGGTGGGCCGATCTATCAGCCCCAAATGGTGACAAAATCAGAGGCTCAGCTCGCAGGAACCACCCGCGCAGGCGGTGGCCGCGCCGCGCGCCTCGTGGCCGGCGGTGTGGTCCTCCTTCTCGGAAACCTTGGCATAATCCACCGGCTTGTAGTGGAGGCTGTTCCACTTGCGCACGTCCTCGCGGGTGCTGACTGCTTCGCGAGGGGCCTGGCGGTAGTCCTTGTCGCCGCTGGCGCCCAGCAGGGCCACGCCGGTGAAGGCGTGCTGATGGTCCCAGATGAACTCGGCCACCGCCGGCCACTCGTTGGGCTGCACCGTGATGGTGTTGGATACGTTGTGGTGGGCGTCGGTGTAGGTGGTCACAGCGCGGCCGCCCTGCACCCAGTTTTCCTGGACCAGGCGGACGTACTCGAGCAGGCGCAGAGCGGGCACATCGTCCTTGAGCAGGGCGTGCGGCGGGGCCTCGACGGGGAACGTGATCACCTCGGTGCCCTCGTTGTAGACGGACTTCTCGCACATGTGCGGGTTGTGCTGCTTGAACCAGCGGAACATCGGGTCGCCGCTGCTGGCCTGCACGCGCCGGAAGTAGCGGCGGGCATGGTGCGGATGGATACCGGAGCCGGCGTTGAGCACCAGCGACGAGGTGCCCTCGGGCTTCACGCAGGTGGTGCGGGCGGCCCGGCTGATGCCAAGGGCGGCGGCACCGGCGGCGTTCACGGCCTTCACCACCTCGGCACCGCGGCGCAGGATGGTGGGATCCAGTAGGATCTCCGGGTTGTCGAGCACGCCGCAGATCGACACGCCGATGAGGGCCTCGCGTTCGTTGATCACCCGCGTAACCGGCCCCAGGTACGGGATCTCGGTGTAGGTGGCCTGCACGGTGCCGATGAGGGCCGCGGCGCGGGCCAGGGCGAAGAACTGCTCGGGCGTATCGGCGGCGGCGCCGGAGATGGTGGAGAGGTTGTACATCTGCCAGCCCCACAGCTCCATGCCCTCCTCAAGCGGGCCGGTGTATCCGTAGGCGCGCAACTTGTCGATTTCGCGCGAGGTGACGACCAGGCGCGGGTTGAGCGCGATCTCCACACAGGGGTTGGGGAGCACGTCGGGGTCGGAGCCGTTCACAAAGTAGAAGCCGGGCTCGCCGTACTGCTTCTGGCACTCGAAGAGGCGCTGATAGACGTCGCGCGGGGTCTGGTCGCGCACCAGCACCGCGCTGTTGTTGGAGGCGGAGCGCTGCGGATGGCTGCGGAACCAGTCGCCGGTCTTGGCGGCCATCATCTCCTCGTCCTCGGGGCTGAACAGGCAGATCGTGGCCGAGCGGCGGATACCACCGGAGAGCACCGACTGGGCGATATGCATGCAGATGTCGTAGACCTCGATCGGGCGCAGCTGGCGGCCGGCCGAGCCGGAGAGGATCTCCTCCACGCGGATGAGAGCGCGCTTGAGCGGGAGGTGGCCCGGGGCCTTGCCTCCGCTGGTGCGCAGCAGCGAGCCGCGCGAGCGGATCTGGTGGAAGGAGAACTCCACCTTGTAGCCGTGGATGTAGGACTGGAGGAGCTCGTGCAGCGAGTCCGACCAGCCCTCTACGGTGTCGGGCACCGGGTAGTGCTTCACCGGAATCTCCAGTTCGTCGCCGCGGGCGGCCAGGGCCGGGATCTGGGCGACATGCTGCTTTTGCACGGAGAAGCCGCACCCGCAGCCGCTGAGCAGGAGGAAGAAATACTCGCGGAAGAACTCGACACGGTTTACCGGCGAGGCGGTGCAGTTGTAGATACGGGCGTTGGACACCTCGATGGCGCGGCCGCCAAACTGCAGAGAGCGCATGGAAGGCAGCACCTTCTTGGACTTCACCAGGTCGAACGAGCGGCGGATCTCCTCGGATACGGTGCCCAGCGGGCCGGCGTCGCGTGCGGCATCGACGGACACTGTGCCCTTGGCGACGAGATCGCGCATGGCGGTGTTGATATCGCGGTCGGCGTGCTTGACCAGACGGCGCTGGTGCATCTGGGCCACGCGCTCGACGGCCTCCGACCAGATCTCGCGCCGGCCCAGCTTCTCGTCGAAGCGGCAGTAGCGGCTGATGGCAATGTAGTCCTGCAGCCCGCAGTCGCCGTGGGTAACCGGGCGCAGCTCGGAATGCTGGATGCGGTAGAAAATGTAGTGGCGGGCGATCTCGTAGCGGCCGTGCTTGAGCAGGGTGAGCTCGATGAGATCCTGCACGTCCTCGACTCCGGGGGCGCCGGCGGTGCCGAACTTCTCGATAACCATGTCGCGCACCTCGGCGGCGAGATTGAAGACATCGCGGAAGTCGGCTTCTTCGAGCCCGTAGCGCTGCTCGGCACTGTCGCGGTGCGGGTTCTTGGTCTCCCCGTGCTTGGATCCGTAGGCGGCGAGGGCGATCGCACGCACAATGCGCTCGAGTTTGAAGGGGGCGGCTTTGCCGTCGCGTTTCTTGACAGTGATGAGGATATCCGACGCAGGCATGGAAGGGGTTCTTTCAGTAAAGAGGTACGAGAGTTCTGCGGACATTGTCGTGGGCAGTACTGTGCTACGGTGAAGTGAGGGAGAGGGGAGAAGGGAGAAAGAGCCGAGGGCTCAGAGGGACAGGGCCCTGTGAGGGGGGTAGGAGGCGAGCGAGGGCGCGATCCGCCAAATCGATTTCAGGCCCATGCGACAGTCCTCCACCAGAATGCCGTAGCGCGCGGGGCGCCTTGCGGCGCCCCGTGGCGATGTGGTGGCAATACCCTTGAGCGCGAAGTCGTGCTCGAGACTGGAGTGCGGTGTCATTCCTAAGATGCGTGCGGCGGACGGGGGGGGGCGGAAATCTATGGGGCGTGAAAATGGCGAAGCCCCGGCACCGCGCGGCGCCGGGGGCTCGCGCGGGTAATCAGGATCGGCCGCCGCAAAGGGCGTTGGCGGCGGGGGCCGAACGTCGCCAAGTGCGCCAAAACCAGACAGCCGCAAGCGCTGAACCGAGGAGGTTCAGGGGGCGAGCGGAGGGAGGTTTGGCGAACATGGGAGGGAGGCAGAATTGCGAACGGTAAAAGAGGTGAAAGGCAGGCGAACGGCGCCGAAAAACAACAGTCCGGGAGCTTTGGCCACACAAAGATGCAGAGAGTTGTTTACTTGTTGCTCACCACAACCGGTTGTGGGCGACCAAAGCCGGAGACACAACATATGGGTTTTTCGAAAAATACCGTCAATAGGTTTTTGGACGCGTCCAGCGGAAAATAGTCTCGCCTACGCTCCCCCTTCGCGCTTGCCCGCGACAGCCCATCCACTCCCCCAATTTGTACCAACAAAAAGGCGGCGACCAAATGGTCGCCGCCAGAAACTTACAGACGCCCGCCGGCCTTCTCAGCGCAGATTGGGCGCCACGTAGTCGCGCTTGGTCTGGCCGGTGTAGATCTGCCGGGGACGGTAGATGCGCGACTTGGATGTCTCGGCGACTTCTTTCCAGTTGGCGATCCAGCCGGGCATGCGCCCGATGGCAAACATCACCGTGAACATGTTCAGCGGGATGCCGATGGCGCGCATGATGATGCCGCTGTAGAAGTCGACGTTGGGGTAGAGCTTGCGCTCGATGAAGTAGGGATCCTTGAGGGCGGCCTGCTCGAGGTGGCGGGCGATGTCGAGGAGCGGATCCTTGCGTCCTAACTTGGCAAGGACGCTGTCGCAGGCCCGGCCGATGATCTTGGCGCGCGGGTCGTAGTTCTTGTAGACGCGGTGGCCGAAGCCCATCAGGCGGGCCTTGCCGTTCTTGGCCGCCTCGATGAAGCGCGAGCCGTCGTCGCCGGTGGCATGTATCTGCTCGAGCATCTCAATCACCGCCATGTTGGCTCCGCCGTGGAGCGGGCCCCAGAGAGCCGAGATGCCTGCGGAGATGGAGGCGAAGAGGTTGGCCCCGGCAGAGGCGACCATGCGCACCGTGGAGGTGCTGCAGTTCTGCTCGTGGTCGGCGTGGAGCAGGAGAATGAGGTTGAGGGCGCGCACCACCTCTGGCTCGGGGATGAAATCGTGGTAGGGCTCGGAGAACATCATGTGCAGGAAGTTCTCGCAGTAGGTGAGGTTGCGTTTCGGATGCACCAGAGCCAGGCCCTTGCTCAACCGGTAGGACATGGCGGTGAGGGTGCGAACCTTGGAGACGGCGATGGCCGAGGCCTCCTCGTAGTTCTTGAGGTCGCGCTCGTGGTTGTTGGTGGAAAGGTGCGGATAGTAGCAGCCCAGCGCGTTCATCGCGGCGGAGAGCACTGCCATCGGGTGGGAGTCGGCCGGAAACTCCTCAAGGAGGCGGTAGAGGCCGCGGTGCAGCTCGGCGTTCTCCCGCAGATAGGAGGAGAAGCGCTGGCGCTGGCCGGGGGTTGGCAGCTCGCCGTGCATGACCAAATACGATGTCTCCACGAAATCGGACTTCTCGGCGAGTTGCTCGATGGGATAGCCGCGGTAGCGCAGGATGCCCACCTCGCCATCGATGAACGTCACATGGCTCTCGCAGGAGCCGGTATTGCCATAGCCCTCATCGTAGGTGATGTACCCTGTATTCGCGCGGAGGTTGCGACAGTCGATGGCCTTCTCGCCTTCGGAGCCGACCATGATGGGCAGCTTAAATTCGTGGTCGTCGATGCGAAGGGTAGCTTCGGTGGGCATGGTGGCGTGAGAAAACACTTCTGCGGCACTTTTGCAAAGCCCGGCTCACAAGAAATCTTGATTTTAGATACCCCAGCGGCCGCGCATACCCGGTATGCGGACATCTGCTGCCCCGGGCCGCATCGGTCCGGGCCGCCTAGTCAAAGGCTCCTTGAGACCAATTCCGAGTCCGCGTGGGAGCGTCCTTGCCGGCGATAGGCCCGTATCTTGAAAGCTGACTGGGATCAGGCCCCCTCGGCCCGGCACAACCCAACGAAATTGCGATACAGCCGCAGGCCGGCCGCCTGGCTCTTCTCGGGATGGAACTGAGTGGCCACGCACCGACCGCGGGCGATCGCCGCCACGAACGCGCCACCGTAGTCGCATTCGCCAAAGGTCAGCGCCCCGTCGGCCGGCACGCAGTGGTAGCTGTGCACGAAGTAGAACGGCTCGCCCTCCGGCCGCATCCCGGCGGCCAGCGGCGAGGCGGGCTGGCGGAAAACCACCGGATTCCAGCCCATGTGGGGCACCTTCAGCCCGGGCTGTAAACGGAAACGCCTCACCGTGCCCGGAAAGATTCCAAGCCCGCGGCAATCCCCCTCCTCCGAGGAGTCGAAGAGGGCCTGCATACCCAGGCACACGCCAAAGAACGGGCGGTCTTGGCCGATCCAGCGGCGCACCGCCTCGCCCAAGCCGCTCGCGTTGAGCGCCTCCACACAGTCGGGCAGCGCACCCACCCCCGGCAGCACCAAGCCGTCGGCCCCCTCGATCTGCGCAGCCTGCTCGACGATCTTCACCTCGGCGCCGGCCACCTCGAAGGCCTTGGCCACGCTGCGCAGGTTGCCCATGCCGTAGTTGACCAGGGCCAAGCGCGGGCGGGCGGCAGATTGCGGATCACGGACTGAGGATTGCGGATTCATGCGGGCAAAAGGTGTTTTCGGGCCGTCCCGGGCAGGAGCAACCCGAAACTGGATAACGGCACAACTGCGCTACCCCAGCGCAAACTTCCTGATCGGCGCCCCCGCCCCTCCGGCACACCCGCCGCCGCCTACCGCGACACCCAGTGGACCGAGTCGTGGTCGGATATGGCCGGCCGCACCCTGTGCGCCGTGGTGGCCGATGGCTGGTACGCAGAGAACTTCTACAACCGGAAAGGCCAGCTCGAGCGCTCCGTCGACCCCGACGGCGTCGCCACACTCTACGCCTACAACGCCTGCGGCGAGCGCTACCTCACCCTGTGGATACCAACCGCAACGGCCGAATCGACTACGCCGACCCCGACCGTATCAACCGCACCACCTCCGCCTTCGCCACCAAGGTTTGGGAAGGCCAACTTATCCCCGTGGCCACCACCACCACCGAGTTCTCGTCGCAGGCCGCCGCCGACACTCCGCTGGTCGTCTCCATCCAGGAGCGAAGCGTGGACGGCCGCCATGCCTGGACCACTTCCTTTGGCGCCAGCTCCCACCAGAAGACTCTATATCCCGCCACCCGCGACGGCTCGTGGCAGGTGAAGTCCACCGCCCCCGACCAGACCTCTACCGTCACCGCCTACCTCTTCGGTCGCATCCACTCCACCTTTCAAATCTCAAATCATGGATCTCAAATTCGCGAAGTGACGTATTCCTACGACGCCCAAGGCAGGGAAGGGGCCACCACGGCGCCCACTCCATACTCGGTCCTCCTCGCTACCCGTTACGACCACCACCTATTACGCCGACAGCCAGACGGACAACGCAAAAGCTCCGTATCCGGAGATCGCCGGGCGATCCCTCACCACAAAGAGCTTCTAGAACGAGCGCGGTCTGCTCGAGCGCCCCCCCCCCCCGATGCCAGCGAGGACTCACACACCTACGCCCTAGGGCCAGCTCGTCCCCCTCGCAAACCTATCCGCTCGCCTACAGCTATGATTCGCAAGGTCGCATGACCGTGATGACAACCCGGCAAGACTTCGCAGGCGACACCAGCAAGAGCCCCCACCTTCCCCCAAGAAGAAGGGACAGGTCGGAAATCTTAGACATAAGCCCAGTAGTGACTAAAATGCGGGCGTTATGAGGCTGGGGCGTATCAAGGTTTCACCTGAGCAGGGGCCGGCAGCCTACCACTGCATGACACGGGTGGTGGCGGGGGAGCGGCTCATCGACGAACCAGCCAAGGAAATTCTGCGACGCCAGCTCTGGTTGGTGGCGGAGTTTTGTGGGGTCGAAATCCTCACCTACGCCATCCTTAGCAACCACTTCCACATCTTGGTGCGCGTCCCGCAGAAGATCATCCCCTCGGATACGGAATTGCTGCGCCGCTACCGCCTGCTTCACCCCAAGCCGACCAAGTACCAGCAGGCACGGAACGAGGTAATCGAAGCGCAGTTGGTGGCCGGCGGGCCCGAGGGAGAGGAGTGGAGGCGTCGCCAGTTGGCGCTGATGGGCGATGTCTCCAACTTCATGAAACTCTTGAAGCAGCGTTTCGCCATCTGGTTCAACAAGGCCCACCGCCGCTATGGCACGCTCTTTGCCGAGCGCTTCAAGTCCGTGCTGGTGGAATGCGCCGGCAACGCGCTGCGCACCATGGGCTTCTACATCGACCTCAACCCCGTGCGCGCCGGCCTGGTCACCGATCCCAAGGACTACCGTTTCTGCGGCTACGGCGAGGCGGTGGCCGGCAATGCCACTGCCCGAGCAGGCCTGTGCCAGGTGCATGGCGGGAAGTGGCAACAAGCCCACGCCGCGCATCGTATCGGCCTGTTTGGCACCGGTTCGGCCCCGCGGCTTTCTGGCGCCACCATTGCCCCGGACGCCTTCCACAAAGTGCTGCGACAAAAGGGCCAACTACCTCTCTCCACGGTGCTGCGCTGCCGGGTACGCTACTTTACCGATTCGGCCGTGCTCGGTTCGCAGGCCTTTGTCGCGCTGCATCTGGCAGCGTATCGCCGCCGCTATGGCGCTCGCCAACGCAGCGCTCCTCGACCGCTGTTGCCCATCACCGATTGGGGCGGCCTCAACGTCCTGCGTGCCCTGCGCCACAGCCC
>CAJCBL010000272.1 GCA_903960515.1 uncultured Verrucomicrobiota bacterium | reverse complement strand
GCCTGTCGGACTTTGAGCACCCAAAGCGGCTACAGGAACGTATACGAGTTCGCGGCGCGGTTTTTTGGCAACGAAATGAGAATACGAGGCTTCAATTCGCGCTTATTGAGACTGGAGGCCGAAGTCCGACAGGCTCCTAGCATCATGTGCGGCCCGGGGGATGCGCCCGGGTGTCCGGCCACGGCGGCGGCATCGAGTTCGACGTTCTCCAGCGCGATGGTAAGCCCGCCGCCTTCCGGCATGGCGTCGCGAGCGTTCACGCACAGATTCATGAGCACTTGGTGAAGCTGGGTGGGGTCGCCCTCCACCGGCCAGGGCTCGGCGGGCAGGTCTGTGCTGGTACGGATATCCTTGGGGAAGGTTTCGCGGATGATGGAAGCCATGTCTCCAACAATGCCGCGCAGTTGCACAGGCACGCGTTGGCCGCCGCTGCCGCGGCTGAAGGTGAGCAACTGGCGGATTATGGCGGCACCGCGATTGGCGCTGGTCTCAATGGAGTTGAGTATCTCGCCGGCTGCGGGGTCGGTGACGGTTTCACGCAGCAGCGAGGGCGCCATGAGGATGGGGACAAGGATGTTGTTGAGATCGTGGGCGATGCCGCCGGCCAGGCGGCCCACGCTATCAAGGCGTTGGGAGCGCAAAACCTGTTCCTGGAGACGCCGGCGCTCGGTGATGTCCTGCTTGATGGCTATGTAGTGGGCGATACGCCCCTGCTCGTCGCGCACCGGGGTGATCGTCTCCTCCTCGGCGATGAGGGCGCCGTCCTTGCGGCGGTTGACGAGCTCTCCGTGCCAGGTGTCGCCACCGGCCATGGTGGCCCAGAGGTGGCGGTAGAAGTCGGCGGTCTGCTGCCCGGACTGGACGAGCTTGCCGAGGTCGCGGCCGAGGGCCTCCTCGGAGCTGTATCCGGTGTGTTTGGTGAAGGCCGGGTTGACCCATTCGATGGAGCCACGGGCATCGGTGATGGCGATGGCGTGGGCTGCGGCCTCCAATGCCGCGCCGCGAAGCCGAAGCTGCGCCTCGGCCTGCTTGCGGGCGGTGACGTCGACGGCAAGACCGATGACGTCGGTAAGCCGGCCGTCGGCATCGAGCAGCGGATAATAGAATGTCTCAAATACGGTTGAGCCAATAGTGGTGGTTCCTTGGATCGTCTGGCCCGCGAGAGCTGCTCTCACCTGGGCGACGATCTCGGGGAAATCGCGGTAGACCTCGAATACCGACTGGCCCTCGACCTGGCCGGGGCGCAGTCCGAGTTTCTCCAGCCCCCTGCCCTCGGACATGCGGAAGATGCCGGCGGCGTCGATCTGGAAGAGGACGACTGGGGCATTGCTCACCAGCAGGCGCAGTTTCGCCTCGCTGCTGCGGACCGCTTCCAGCGCCTGCTCCTGGGCTGTAACGTCTTGGAAGACGCCGAATATGGTGTGGGTACTGGTATCATATTCGGCCCGTGAATGGATCGAGGTGATGGCCCCTGTATCTGGGCGTCGGATCTTGAAATGCGCATCGTAGGGCCGGCCCTCGGCCACGAAGGCGCGCAGGGCTTCGTCGAGACCGGCCCGGTACTCCGGCAGCGGGATCGCCTGCACCGTGGCGATGTCCCAGCGAGCTGGCGTCAGCCCGTAGATACGGGCTGCTCCGGCCGACCCCTCGACGAGGCCGGTAGCCAGTTGAATGGACCAGTGGCCGATGCCGGCCAGCTCCTCGGCGTGGCGCAGGCGCTGGGCGCTGACGTTCAGCGCGACTTGGGCGGCGCGGCGCTGGCTGATGTCTCGGGTTACACCGAGGACCTCGATCCCGCCCGGCGGTTTGTGTAGCAATGTGGTGACGATCTCGGTCCACACCGTGGAGCCGTTGCGGTGGTATTGCTCCAGCTCCTGGGTTTGGGTGACGGCGCCCGGATCACCGGCGAGGAAAGCCTGTACACGGGCGGGAAGGGTCGCGTTGACGAGCGCCAGGGATGCGGGGGCTAGGCAGTCCTCCAGGCTATGGGCGAGCGCTTCGGCAGCGGTGTAGCCGCTCAGTTTCTCGACAGAGGGGGAAATGTAGGTGAAGCGGCGCGTCTCCAGGTCGAGGGTCCAGAGCACATCGCCGATATTGTCGGCGAGCAGGCGGTAGCGTTGCTCGGCAAGGATTCGTTCGGTGATGTCCCTGTTTACCCCGATGAGCCGCAGCGGGCGGCCGTCGGGCCCGCGTTGCACGGAGGCGTGGCCCTCCACGTGGCGGATCTGCCCGTCGGGCAAGAGCAGGCGGAACTGAGGGTGGTATTCCCGGGTGCCCTCGAGTGCCGCCTGTATTTGGTGGTTGAGGATCTCCCGGTCGCCGGGATGTATGCGGTCCAACCAGGAGGCGAGCGTGCCGGGGGCCTCCCCCGCGCGGTAACCGTAGATTGCGGACATCTGTTCGTCGGCGAGAACAGTCCCCCTGACCACATCCAGTTCCCAGGTGCCGATATGGGCGGCCCGGGTGGCCAGGGCGAGGCGTTGGCCGGCGGCGAGGGCCTCCTCGCGGGCGCGCTCACGCTGGCCCTCGGCGCGGGCCCGGCCGGCCTCGGCAGCGGCCCGGGCGGCGGTCGCTCCGGTGGTGTGCACGAGTTGGCGGCGCACAAGCAGGTGGAGCAGCAGGGCGGTGACCGCGATGAAGAACCAGCCCTTGAGCGTGTTTACCAACAGCAACGCACCGGGGTCCCGGACAAGCGCGTTGGCGATGCGGTCAGAGAACAGAATCCAGCACGCCCCCACGATCGCGTAGACGGCGGCGATACGCAGCGATTGCGAGTGGGGAGAGCCGGCGCGCATGCGCCGCCAGTGTCTCCGGGCGTGGTGACTATTCAATGTTATTCCCCGGCCCCACTATCGATCCCCGGGAAGCAGCCGCAGGGGCCACGGCCCTGGGCTTGGGCCCTCGGCTTTCGATTTCAGCCTCCAGGTTCCAGCTTTAAGCGCCCCTAGGAGGTAAGGAGGCGAAAGTACGGACCTGCAACCGGACTGAACCACGACCGCTCAGCGGATGGCCATGAACCCGACGCGCAACTGGGTGTCGGCGCGCACATTGTACTGCAGCAGGCTTTCGCCCCAGCCGTTGAAATACTGAAAGCAAAGATAGCCGTGCACCAGGCCGAGGGGGAAGTAGTCGTTGATGCGCGAGAACGGATACGAGGCGTCGAGTTGCACGCTGCCTTTGCCTGAGGTGCCGGCCCGCAGAGTGGCGGCGAGTTTCCAACTGGTGGGATGCTCTACGGCGAAGAGGAAGTCGCCGTAGCCGCGGAAGCTGGTGATGTCGGCATTTTCGCTCTTGTCGAGGTACCAGTAAAGCTTGGGCGATACGAGGAACTGCCAGCCGCCGGGCGGGCCCCAGCGCAGGGTGGGCCGGGCGAAAACCATGTTGATGCTGCGGCTGTCGGGCGGGCCCTTGCCGTTGGACTCGTGCTCGAAACCGGCGGCGATGCCTAGGCGGCCACCAAGGAAGGCCGACCCGGTGTCGTAACGGTAGTAGAAGAGTGCGGGCTTGTAGCTTGAGTCGGTGAACGGCTTGGACAGGGAGTGGAGGTCCCACAGCGAGGTTTGGGTGTAGGAGGCATAGGCATCCTCCCAGAAGCCGCGGCCGGCTACGCGGTCGTCGGAGGGGCCGATGGGGCGGAACTTGAAGCTGAGTTGGAAGCGGGCGTTGGCCCCGCCGTTGCCACCTACGGCGAAGTAGATCGGTTCGTGCGGCGCGATGCCGAAGTCGTTGCGCGGTGGCGGAGTGGGAACGGGGGCGCTGGCGGCTGCGGTGGTTGCGGGTGCGGGCGAGGTGCTGGCGGCCAACGCTGCGGGCGTTGCGGGTGTGAACTCCACGGCGACACGCCCGGCGCCGCTGGTGGAGGCGTCGAGCACGACCAGGCCGGTGTAGTCGGCCGGCAATTGGCCGCGCAGCACCACGCGGCGGAAGCCGCCGGGGGCCAAGGGGGTGACGGTGTCGCTGGAGCGTTCGTGGGCGCGGAAGGTGGCGGAGACCGAGCGCGTATCGGCTCGGGCGATCAGCGAAAGCGTTGCGAGGGGCGGCAGGTTGGCGGGCTCGGAGCCCGGGTTGGTTACCAGCACGGCCAGCTCGAATTCCTCGCCCGCGACCACTGCGGCCTGCGGAGCTTGCAGGATCAGATCGGCGCGGGCGTAAGCGGTGGCGAGACCGAGGAGGACCGCGAGGGCCAGGCGTGGCGAGAGCATGGGGACGAGGCTCGCCGTATCCTCGGCTGGCACAAGAACCGAAGATCGGATTCAGCTCGGCCGCGGCACCTCGAGCCACTGGCCCTGGGCGAGCCCGCCAAGCGTGTAGTCGCCAAAGCGGCTGCGGTGCAGGCGCTGCACCTCGTAACCGAAATGGGCGAACATGCGCTTCACCTGGTGGAAACGCCCCTCGGTGAGCGTGAGCTCGACCTCGGCGCCGCCGCGCAGCACGAGCCGGGCGGGAGCGCAGGGCTTCTCCTCGTCCTCGAGCAGCAGGGTGCCGCGGGCGAACTCCTCGATCAGCCGCGGCTCCGGCGTACGGTCGAGAGTGGCCTCGTAGACTTTGTCGACATGGTGCTTGGGCGAGGTGAGCCGGTGGACGAGCGCGGTGTCGTCGGTGACCAGTAGCAGGCCGGTGGTGTCGCGGTCGAGCCGGCCCACGGTGGTGGCGGCGGGGTTGCGGGCGAGCCAGCGGGCGGGGAGCAGGTCGTAGATGCGTTGGCCTTCGCGGGTATCGTGCGAACACACACAGCCGGCGGGCTTGTGGAAGACGACAAAGAGGCCGTCGGGAAATTCCAGAGGCAGGGCGTCGAGGCGCACAGCGGAGGCGGCGGCCTTGGCGGCGGGGTCGCGCACCACTACGCCATCGACGGTCACGCGGCGGCGTGTGATGATTTCACGCACTTCACGGCGCGAGCCGTAGCCGAGGGAGGCGAGAATCTGGTCGAGGCGGCGGAGCATGGGCCCAGCGTGGGGCCGGCCCGGGCGGGGGCAAGAGTGGGCTGACGCGGACGGCGCCGGAGCGCCGTCTGTACCCAGGCGCTCAGGCCCCGCGGCGGATCTTCGAGCCCTCGAACTGAATCCGCACCCGATATACTCGCTTGGTGCGGCAGCGGATCTCGCCGGTCTGCAGGTCCACGCGCTCGGGCACCTCCATGCGGTTCACATCCACCACGGTTATGAAGCCCCGCTCGGAGAGCACGTCGATGAGCATGGCCATGGCGGCGGAGTCGTCGAAAAGCGGATCCTCGGTGTTGACCATCGACATGCCGGCCAAGGCGTGGCGCTGGACGATGGGCATGATCTTGCGCGCGATGAAGGAGACCACCGCCGCGAAGCGGGTGGAGTCCTCCAGTTCGTAGCTGTCCAGGCGCTTGACCAGTTCCTGGCGGGCGTGGACTACAATCTCGCTGGCGAGCTTGATGGGGCGCAGGCGGTCGAAGGTGCGCGGGTCGAGTTCGAGCGAACTCTGGTACTGGAGTTCGTGGACGATGTTGCGCTCAACCTCCTGGAGCGGGCCCTCGGCGTTGACGAAGTGGTAGTGGAAGACCTCCTTCAGCGAGGTGAGCGCCTCCCATGTCTGCTCCTTGAACACGCAGTAGCGGCGGCGGGCCAGCCCCTCGTCGAGGTCGGTGACGCGCTCCTCGAGGAGTTCGCCCACGCCGGTGCGCCGGACCTCGTCGTTGTGGACCTTGATCTCGCGCCCACGCTTCATCTGGCGGGCGACCGCCTCCTTCTCGGAGACGAACAGGACCATGATGTGGATGGTGGGTTGCCGGAACTGGATACCCAGAGGGGAGACGAAGAACTCCTGGCGCAGCTCGTGCATCTTTGCCACGAGCAGCTTGAGGCACTCCACCTGCACCTTGGTGCGAGGGAAGCCGTCGATGATGGCGCCGTCCTGGTATTCGGGTTCCAGCAGCTTGCGCAACAGGATGCCGATGACGTCGCGGTCGCCCACCATGTTGCCGGCGTCCTTGAGGCGGCGAGCCTCGGGGGTGTCGAGCAGGGCGCTGATGACGATGGGCGGGCAGGTGAGCCCGCGGGCCTGCATGATGAAGGGGGTGTTGGTGCCCTTGCCCGCGCCCGGGGCGCCGCCCAGCAGGATGATCTCCTTGGGGAAGTGGAGAGTCTCGCGGCCCCGCTCCTCCTCAAGGTCGTTCCAGAGGGTGGTGAAGATCACTTGGGCGTCCTTGATCTCCAAGTCAGGGATACGCTGTGCGGGCTTGTCTTTGGGACCGGCGAGTGGCGGTTGGTTCATCTGCGGAAGGGGATTGGGTGAAGAAAGGGCGGGCGGGTGCGCGGGGGCAACCGCGGAAGCTGACGAAGAGCAGGGAAGCGCAGCCGGCACTGCGCTTGCGGCGGCCGCGCTACCCGGTGTTCCGGGGCCTGGGCTAGCCCTCGTAGGCCTCGACCTTCGATCCGGTGGCCCGGATGAGGTAACCGGCCACCACGCCGGCCACCGAGGCCAGAGCCACTGTGACAATGATGCCGGCCAATTGCGCCTGTGCGCAGCCCGGCACAAGCACCGCCGCCACCAGCCCGCCGAACAGGCCGGGCATGCCGTGCAGATTGTGAACGCCGCAGGTATCCACGAGTTTGAGCGTGCGCTGAAGCCTGGGTTGCACCCAGGTGTATCCTACCACGCAGAGCGCACCGGCGGCCGCACCGATGGCGAAAGCGCCCAGGGGGCTCACCTGGTTGCAGGTAGCTCCGATGGAAACGCCACCGGCCAGCGCGGCGTTGGCCATGTCGCCGCTGGAAAGGCGCCCTTTGCGCAGCAGCGAGCTGGCCACGAAGGTCACCAGCGTGGCGCCGCAGAGAGCCAGCAGGGTGGCGATTACCGTCCTGGGCATCTGCTCTGCGGGGACAACGGCGCTGCAAAAACTCGGCCAGAAGATCCACAGGACCATCGAGCCCAGCATCGAGAAGCGGTCCGAGATGGCGTCGCTCTCGATGAGCAGGTTCTTCTGCTGTGGGGAGGTGAGGGCTACAGCCAGGCCCAGCCCGAAGTAGGCGCCGAAGGCGTGGATGACAATGGAACCGGCGGCGTCGACAAAGCCCCGGGTGAAGCCCAGGCCGCCGTCGAGGACCAGCCACTCGTTGAGCATGTAGGCGGGCACGGCAAGGGCTGCGAGAATGGCGTATTGGTACAACCGTAACCGACCGAGCACTGCCCCCATCGAGATCAGCGCCGCCGCGCAGGCAAACTCCGCGAGCAGCACCGAGCGAATGGAATCGGCGGCCACCGGCTCGGAGGAGATCAGCCCGGTGCTGCGCAGCAGCAGGTAGAGGGGCAGGCCGACGCCTACGACGAGGTAGGTGCCGGTGAGGGCGCTATATCCGTAGTTGCGGACAAAGACCATGAGGAAGCCGAACCCCATCAGCAGCATCGCCAGAATATGGATGGAGAAGTTGTACTGTTCCACCTGGCGCAGTGCTTCGCCGCCCGGGGCCGCCGCTTCCGCTGCGAGGATCGCCACCGGGGCCGCGAGAGAGGTCAGTACCAAGGCGGCCAGCCGCAGCAGTGGGGCGAAAGGCGCAGGGCCCCGGGGGGCGCGGCCGTCGTTGCGACTAGGTGATTTCTGGTCCGGGGATGATGCGATCATGGGGTGGCTTCGAAAAGGGGTGCGCGAAAGTTGGGGAAGCCCCCGCCAAGATAAAGGCTTATCCGTGGAGCGGCTGGGGCGCTCCTATCAGTTCTGGCAGGACCGACGAGGCTGCCCGGACGTCCCGGGCCCCTGCGCCGGTAGCATTACGGCGGCGACAGGTGCACCGGCACTGCAGCCCGCTCGAAACTCTCTGCGGCCCAGAGCGCACGGGGCTTCATCCCGGCCAGCGCCGCCACCCAGCGGTCCGGCACGATCTCCAGCCGGGTGTTGAGGTGGGTGGCGATCGTGTTGTGGTAGTCGCGCGCCAGGGCTACGCGCGTCTCTGTATCCGTGAGTTCGTTCTGCAGGCGCAGGAATGCAGCGTTGCTCTTCAGCTCCGGGTAACGTTCGCCCACCGCACACACCGCCGCCGCAGCACCGGCGAAGTCCGGGCCCTCGCAGCCCACCGGAGTCGCCATGGCCTGGGCACGCAGAGCGGCCAGCTCGGTCTGCACGGTGCGCTCATGGTCGCGCAGCCCGCCCACCACGGCCACCAGCGACGGGATGAGGTCCGCCCTGCGCTTGAGCTGCACCTCCACCAACGACCACGCTTGCGCCACCCGGTTGCGCAGATGCACCAGGCTGTTGAAGGTCATCCACAGCCAGCCGCACAGCCACGCCATGGCGGGCGGGAGCGCCAACGCCAACGCCGGCCACCAGGGCGCGCCGTCCTCCGGCAGTTGCGCGCGCTGGATGAGCCAGGCGATGGGCAGCGGCAGCAGCAGCGCCACCCCGAACCCCCAAAACTGTCGCCGGTATCCGCGTTGCACCCGCTCCTCGCCCCGGCAGCTGATCAGAAAGAGGTTTTCCGCGGGATCGGAGGCGATCTCAGGAGCCACCACGTCCTCGCGCTCGCGGGCCCGGCCGGCCACGAACACCTCGCTGCCCAGCGGGATCGCCTCCTCGGTGAAGCGCCGGTGTCCAGTGGAATCGCATACGCCGTGCGCCGGCCCCTTGCCGTAATAGAGCGCGTTGCTGCGATCCACGGTCTGGGCGAACACCGGCTCCGGCTCCACTTCGGCGCCCTCTGGCAGCACGCGCACAGCGCCAGTCTCGTCCTCCACATAGAACGCCGGGGTGGCGCCTCCCTGTTCCACCGTGGTCCAGCCGGTCTTGTGCACCTGGCGCGTCTTGGACTCACCCTTGCTGTCGGTGTAGCTCTCCGTCTCCCAGCGGGCCCACTGCTCCTCCACCTTGAAGCGGAACCACACGCACCCGCATCCGGCCAGGTGGCTGTGTAACGGCGTTTCAATCCGCGCGTTCCCCGCCAGCTCCACCTGGCCCACGAACACGCCCCTGGCCTTCGATGTTGGCGTATCCATGAGCAGACGCAGCCGCCGCCCTGCGCGCAGGGTGAGCCAGAGCATGAGCAGGGTGAGCGGAGCGGCGATCAACCAGGCCGGCCAGACGATGTCGGTATCCATCGACTCCGAGCCTGTCTGCTGCTGCCGCCGGAGCCAAGCCCGGGCAAGCCCGCACAAAAGCGGCAAGCCGCCTCAAGTGCCTGGGTACAGCTCAATGCGCGATCGCCAGGATGGCGTCGGCCTTGGCCATGCCGGCGGCAACCTCGGAGCGGATCGCCGGCAGTTCCCGCTCGGAGATCCCCAAGTCGTCCCAAACCGCCTGATGCGTGGTTTCCGCCCGCCAGCCTGTGCCGTGGTGCACCCCGTGGAAGTTGCCCACGAAGTCGGCCAGATGCACGAACTGCACCGCGTGGCTGGCATGGTGGAGCGGGTCGTGGTGGCCGCCCACCGCCAGAGAAAGTGCGGGATTCACCCTCCAGGCCTCCAGCAAGCGCCCGCCCACATCCGCGTGGTCGGTGCCGAGCACCTCCCGCTCGACCTCATACAACGGCCGCTTTTCCTCGCGGGCCCTGGCGAGGATCGCTCCGTAGGGCTCCCCCAGCGTGCGGTCGAGCACCAGCATGCCCACGTCGTGCAGCAATCCGGCCGCATAGAGCTCCGGGATCGGCGCGGGGACATTGAGGGCATGCTTCTGCAGGACCAGCACCGCCTGCGCCACCGCAAGCCCGTGGCGCCAGAACAAATGGTAGTTGAAATGCAGTGGCTTGAAGGCCCGCACCAGCGACAGGGCGAAGACCACATCGCGCACGCCATCCACGCCCACCCGCAGCACAGCCTCCTCGATGGAGCGGATCCCGCTGCCACGGAAATACACCGAGTTGGCCAGGCGTAGCACCCTTGCTGCGACGCCGGCGTCGAGGGCCAACACCTCGGCGAGTTCTTCGCCGCTCACCCCCGCCGAGGAGAGCATGCGCGAGAGGCGGACCACCACCTCCGGGGCGGCGGGGAAATCCACCGTGTCGAGGCGCTTTGTGAATTCGGCTACAGAGATCATGGGGAATCAGGCGGTCGCCAACACGGCCTCGGCTCGGGCTAGATCGGTCTGCACCGAAGCCACGATTCCGGGCAGTTCGCTCTCGTCAATGCCGAGTTCGTCCCAGATGCGCGCGGCACAGCTCTGAGGGAAGTGACCTGACCCGTGATGGATGCCTTGGCGGTTGCAGATGAAATCGGCGAGATGTACCAGGCGGGTGACCACATGGCCCGTGACCCACGGTTTGTGGTGGTGGCGCACCGCGTCGACCAGCAGGTCCGGGAAATGCCAGATCTCCAGCATGCGACCACCCGCCAGCGTGTGGTCGGTGCCCAGCATTTCGTGCTCTATTTCTGACAACGGCCTCGCAGTCGTGCGTGCTGCCGCCAGCACGTCGCAGTATTGGGCGCCCAACGCTCGGTCGAGCACAAGCATGCCGATATCGTGGAGCAGCCCGGCCGTGTAGGTCTCGGGGAAGGGCGAGCTGAGGTGCTGCGCCCGCGACTGCAAGGACTGCGCGGTGAAGGCCACCGCCAGCGAGTGCCGCCAGAACGGACGATAGTCGAAATGCGCAGGGCGCATCGCCCCCACCATCGCCAGGGAGAATACGATGTCGCGCACGCCCTCCACGCCCACGCGCAGCACGGCCTCGGGAATGGAGTCCACCTGTGAGCCAGCGCCCAGCGCCACGGAGTTGGCCAGTTGGAGCACTCGGGTGGCCATGCTCGCGTCGAGGGCCATGGTGTCGGCGATCTCCCCTGCGGTCACATTGTCCTTGGACAGCAACTGCACCAAGCGCACGACAACGGCCGGAGGAGTGGGGAAACTCACGGCTTCGAGCCGCTGCATCACCTCTTCGCTCACCGTCATGGGACAGACCTCCTGGTCGCCAGCGGCCACAGGCACCCGCCGGCGTTACGATCAAGCACCCTGGAATCGCGGAGTTTCATAAAAACCGTTTCCCTGTTCATCGTCCGTTTCCGGCGAAGGCTGAGAGCAAATTGTTCACCAACGCCTCCCCGCGCAGCCCGGGTCGGCTCCCTGTCCCCGCGGTGCTTCCCTGCTCTTGCGGGCCAGAGCGCTTCGGGCCCCGCCCTCGTAGAGGCGGGCGTGCACGCGAGCTGCGCTCGGGAACGCCTGCCAGTACTCTCCAGCCAAGATGATTTCGGGGCAGGCGGCGGCCGGCTGGCCCGCCGCTCAGCGGGCGAGCGTGGCGCCTGGTCGCATGACCCGAGGGCGGAGCGCCGCCCCCGCCTCCCGCCTGTGCACACGGCGCTTGCTTGCCCGACCCGCCACCGGCATTGCATTGCACTGACATGGCGGGCCCCGACACCCAAGTACCCACGAATCCCCAACGCCAGATCCACCCGGTCCGTGAGGGTTTCCTTTTGGCCCTCACCGTGATGGTCGTCGCCTGCGGGGTGCTCGCCTACACCTACACCTATGCCCGCCGCGCCCAGATCGAGTCGGTGCGCACCGAACTCGTACAACTGGCCAAGGCCGCCGCAGTGCAGATCGACGGCGATCTCCACGAAACGCTTACCTCCGCCGCACAGACCGGTTCGCCCGAGCATCTGCGCGCACTGGAGCCGCTGGTCAAGATGCAGCGCGCCACCCAGGATCTCATCTACATATACACCGCCACGCTGCACGACGGCCAGGTGACCTTCATCCTGGATACCGCCTACTTCGTGCGCCCGCCCGACGACACCGGGCCACCGCCGCCGCTAGGCCTCGTCTACACCGGGCAGGACACCATGCTGCGGCGCGCTCTTGTCGAGCACTTGGCCCTGGCCGACGAGCGCCCCATCCCCGAGCAGGTGCGCACGTATATGAGCGCCTTCGCTCCCTTTCATAACTCCCGCGGCGAGTTCGTAGGCGTGGCCGGAGTTGACATGTGGGCACACGACCTGGAGCAGCGACTCAACACCTTCCGCCAGGTCGCCGGTGCCGCCCTCTCGGGCATCCTCGCCCTCTCGATGCTCATCGGCTGGGTAACCTACCGCATGCGCCTCAGTGCCGCCCTGGCCGAGGAACGCGAGATGGAGGCCAACGCCCGCCTGCGTACCGAGAAGGCCAATGCCGACCAGCTCAACCTGCGTCTCCAGCGCGCCATCCGCGACGCCGAGGAGGAGGCCCGCGCCGCCGAGGCGGCCAATCACGCCAAGAGCGCATTCCTGGCGGTGATGAGCCACGAGATCCGCACGCCTATGAACGGCGTGTTGGGCATGGCCCAACTGCTCTCCAGCACCGATCTCACCCCCGAGCAGCGCGAATACAGCCGCACCATCGGGCACTGCGGCAACACCCTGCTGGAGATCATCAACGACGTCCTCGACTACTCCAAGATCGAGGCCGGGCGCATTGAGCTCGAGCGCGCCCCCGTGGATCTGCGCACCGTGGTGGAGACCGTCCTCGATCTCAGCGCCCCGAAGGCGATGGAAAAGCACCTGGAGCTCGGCTTCCTGGTGGACCACGACGTGCCCAGCTTGATACTGGGCGACTCCACCCGGTTGCAGCAGATCCTCTTCAACCTCGTGGGCAACGCGCTCAAGTTCACCTCCTCGGGCGAGGTCTTCGTATCCGTACAGCGCCTCCCCAGCCAGCCGCTTGAGCTGCATTTCAGCGTGCGCGATACCGGCATCGGCATCCCGCCCGATCGCATGGACCGGCTCTTCAAGCCCTTCTCCCAGGTCGATTCGGCTACAACCCGCCACTACGGCGGCACGGGCCTGGGCCTCGCCATCGCCCACCGCATCACCGAGTTGTTGCGCGGCCGCATGTGGGTGGAGAGCGAGGTGGACCGCGGCACCACCTTCCACTTCACCCTGCCCGCCGAAGTCCCCCCGGACGCCCCGCCCCCGCCCGACGCCGGGCAGGAGGCTGCGCTGGCTGGCCGCCGCGCGATCATCCTCAGCGAGAATACCACGCTGCGGCACACCCTCTCCACCATGTGCCGCTGGTGGGGCATGGTCACCTGCGAGGTCGAGCGCTCCGCCGCCGCCTTGGCCCTGCTTCGCAGCCCGGCTGGTTGTGAAGTGGTCATCCTCGACCGCCACTTGGGCGCGCGCGACGGTGCCGAAGTGGCCGAGATCATCCATTCCATCGCGGGTCGGGAAAGCCTGCCGTTGCTGCTGCTCGACACCAACGGCAGCCACGTACCCACCGGCTACACCACCCTGCTCGCCAAGCCGGTGAAGCCCAGCTACCTCAAGGCGCTGCTGCTCCAAGCCTTCGGCGCCCCTGAGGAAACCTTCGCCGGCCCACCCGCGGGCGGGGCGACCGAGTTCGACGGCTCGATGGCCCGGCGCATGCCTTTGCGTATCCTTCTGGTGGATGACGACGCCGCCAACCGCCGCGCGATCTGCCTCATGCTGGAGCGTCTCGGTTACGCCGCGACTACGGCGGGCACCGGCCAGGCGGCCTTCGAGCTGGCCCGCAACGAGAGTTTCGATCTCGTTTTCATGGATATCAGCATGCCCGGTATCGACGGCCATGAGGCCACCCGCCGCATTCGTCGCGAGTCGGGCCATACCGCAGTCCCGTGGATTGTCGCCTTCACTGCGATGGCCGGCCCCACCGCCCATGCCACCCTGCTGGCCGCCGGCATGAACGACTGCCTGCTCAAGCCCTTCCGCGCCGCCGAACTCGTGGAGGTGCTTGCTCGCGGTTTCCGGGCGCTCCAACAGATCCGCGGCCAGACGGTGAACTGAGGCGAGTACTGAAGCGCTTCGCGCTTCAGCTACGTGGGGTTCCGTAGCCGTAGCTGGGCGACGAAGTCGTTCAGCACCCGGGATCAGCGGTCGATGGTTCAGACACAGTGCTTAATCGCAGGGTCGCGCTTGCACGCGATCAGCGCGGGGCGGGCCCGGGTCCGGATGCAAGCACGCGCCTACGGTAGAAAGCCGCTGATCAGCCTTCAGTGTTTCAGCTTTACCATGCCGTAGCCGGCCGAGGAGTGTGCGGCAGCAGAAGTATTCTTGCTTACGCGCATCTCCGGCCTTGCCTCGCCCCTCCTGCAGGGGAGATTGCTGCAACCTCCTTTAGGATCTCACCCGCCGAGCCGAAATACGCGTATGCCCGTCCGCCTCGCCCAACTCCTGCATCCCTCCCGCATCCTCCTGCAGGTGCAACAGACCAAGCGCACTGCGGCCATCAACGAGGTGGCCCGGCTGCTCGAAGGCCATCCCGACATCACGGACTACCCGCGTTTCTACAACGAGCTGCTGGCCCGCGAGCGCCTCGACCCCACCTGTATCGGCAACGAGATTGCCCTGCCTCACGCCCGCACTGAACACGCCCGGGACATCGTTCTCGCCGTGGGCCGCAGCCCGGCCGGAGTCTACTTTGAGAACTGCCAGCAGACGGTGCGCCTCATCTTTGTGGTCGCCACGCCCAAGTCGCAGCCCGGCGACTACCTAACCCTCGTCGGAGCCCTCTGCCGGGTGCTCAAAAATCCCGCCGTGCGCGAGGCCCTGATGGCTGCGCAGACCGCTGAGGAATTCATGCGCCCGCTGCTCGAAGCCGAGGCCCGCCTGCTGGTGAAAGCCTGAGGCGCACGTGCCGAACTGAGCGCCGGTTAACCGGGATTCCCGGAGTGCCGGTAATACACGGCGCCTGCCCGGAGCGGGCCCTGCCGCCCGGCGTTTCTTGTAGGCCAAGGTCCGCCCCGGCAGCTCCGCTTTTTCCTTATCCACCGGAGGCGGGGTAGGGAGCGCCCCAGGCCGCCTCCTTTTCCCTGCCCGTGGCTTGCTTCGCGCCCACCGCCACCCACGATGGCGTCCCCGCATGATTCGCTCGTTCGTATTCAGCGAAGGTAAGCTCGTTGCCAGTGACCTCGAAGCCGAGGCCATGAAGCTTGTCCGCGCCGACAAAGGGCTCCAGCTCTGGGTGGATCTCGACAACCCCACCGACGAGGAGATCAAGCTCGTACTCGAAAGTGTTTTCCAGTTTCACCCGCTTGCCATCGAGGACTGCATCGCTCCCTCCAGCCTCCCCAAGGTCGAGGACTACGACGACCATCTCTTCATCGTCACCCACGCCGTCGATCTCTCGAGAACCGAGCGGCTCACGACCACCGAGCTCGATCTCTTCCTTGGTAAGGAGTTTTTGGTCACTTTCCACCGCAAGCCCCTGAAGTCCATCGAGTGGCTTGTCGAGCGCTGCACGAAGGCCACCGGCGTGATCGCCCGCGGGCCCGACCGGCTCGCCCACCAGGTGCTCGACCAGCTCATCGAGCGCTACACACCGGTGCTCGACGAACTCCGCAGCAAGATCGAGCGCATCGAGGCGCGAGTGCTCAAGGAGCATGCCGAGAACCTTACAGCCGACCTGCTCGCCATCCGTTCCGAGTTGGCCGCCCTGCGCCAGATCGTGAGGCCCCAGCGCGATGTGATCAGCCGCCTCGCCCACGGCGACACCAAGATCATCCGCGCTCTCATGCTGCCGTATTTCCGCGACCTGCGCGACAGCCTCATCCGGCAGGAGGAGGCGCTCACCACCCTGGGCGACGCCCTGCTGGTATCCTTCGACCTCTTCCTCAACAAATCCGCCAGCCAGGCCAACGAAGGCATCAAAGTGCTCACCGCACTCACCGCCATCACCATGCCGCCGATACTCTTCGGCACCTGGTACGGCATGAACTTCGAGCACATGCCCGAGGTCGCCAGCCCCTACGGCTACTGGGTCTCACTGGGCGTGATGCTCATCTCCACCTTGGGCATGTTCCTGTGGTGCCGCCGCCGGGGATGGATCTGAGAATTGCGGATTTGGGATCTCGGACTGCGGAATGAATACCGACACCACAGCACCAAACGGCCCGGCCATACCGGCGATCCGGCAGGCCACTCCTCAGTCCGCATTCCGGACTCCGCAATTTCCATGATTCACAGCGTCGTCTATCGCGACTCCAAGCTCGTAGCCGGCTGCCCGCCCCCCGAGTCGCTCGCAGCGCTTCGGCTGGATCCGGCGGTGATGCTCTGGGTCGATCTCACCGAGCCCACTGTGGAGGAGGTACGGCAGATCATGCAGGAGCTCTTCGCCGTGCACCCGGTGACCATCGAGGACTGTCTCCAGGATTCGCCGCTGCCCAAGCACGAGGAGTATGAGAACTACGTCTACATCGTGGCCCACGCCGTGGACTACTCGCGCACCGAGAAGTTCACCACCACCGAGCTCGACCTCATTCTCGGCAAGAACTTCCTGCTCACCTTCCACCGCCGCCCACTCAAGGCAGTGGAGACCTGCCGCGAGCGGCTCCTGCGCTCTCCCTCCGCAGCATTGCGCGGGCCCGACCGCGTTGCCCACACCCTGCTCGATCTCATCGTCGAACACTATGAGCCGGCCCTTGAGTCGCTGCGCCTCGAGATCGAAACCATCGAGGACGCCGTGCTCGCCCGCAGCAAGGAGCCGCTGGCCCAGCGCATCGTAGACGTACGCGAGGACATCACCACCCTGCGCCAGATCCTGCGCCCGCAACGCGAGCTCACCGTAGCCCTCGCCGCAGGACGCAACGCATTCTTCCGGCCCAAACTCCTGCCCTACCTTCGCGATCTTTCCGACGATCTGGTGCGCATGGAGGAGCAGGTGAAGGCTTGGTCAGAGCAGCTCATCTTCATCTTCAAGCTCTTCCTCAACCGCTCCGCCCACGAGACCAACGAGGGTATCCGGGTGCTTACCGGGCTCACTGCGGTGACCATCCCGATGATGGTCATTGGAAGTTGGTTCTCGATGAACTTTCGCCACTCGCCCCTGCTCGCCTCCCGTCCGGCCTATTGGGTGGCTGTGAGCATCATGGTTGTGAGCACAATGGTGCTCTTCTTCCACCTCAAGCGCCGCAAGTGGCTCTGAGGGTTTCGCGCGAGCCCCCTCCTAGCCGGCAACCCTAGCTATTGGGTATTCCCCCGTTTCCCCTTTTCCGCCTTAAGCCTTCCGCCCTCAGCCTTCAGCGTAGCCTCCAGCCTTTTTCCCCGTGCCAGCCGACAACAGCCACTACACCCTGCCGGAAACTGAATTGTTGCAGGAGCTCGGCAGCTCGCCCAACGGACTCACCGCGGAGCAGGCCGCCGCGCTCCTCGACTCGGTCGGGCCCAACACGGTCGCCGCCGGGGGTGGGCAATCGATGGTGATGGATCTGCTCCACCGCTGCCGCAACCCGCTCGTCATCCAGTTGCTGGTTATCGCCGGTGTGTCCTATTTCATGGGCGACATCCGCTCCACCGTGGTGGTCGGAGGAATGGTTTTCCTCAGCGTCTTCCTCTCCTATATCCAGGAGGCCCGCTCCACCCGCGCCGTCGAGAAGCTCCAGAAGCTGGTCAAGACCACCGTCACCGTCCTTCGTGACGCCAAGGAGGTCGAGGTGCCTCTGGAGGATATCGTGCCGGGCGACGTCGTGATCCTTGCCGCCGGCAGCCTCATCCCGGCCGACCTGCGTATCCTATCGGCCAAGGACTTCTTCGTCACCCAGTCCGCTCTCACAGGTGAATCCATGCCGGTGGAGAAGAATGCCGACACCAACCAGCCCGCAGGCCGCACCTCCTTCGAGTTCACCAACGCCTGCCTGATGGGCACCAACGCCCTCAGCGGATCGGCCCGCGCCATCGTGCTGGCCACCGGCGGCAAGACCTACTTCGGCTCCCTCGCGGCCAAGCTCGGGGGCAAGCGCGAACTCACCAGCTTCGACAAGGGTATCAAGAGTTTCACCTGGCTGATGATCCGCTTCATGGTGGTCATGGTCTCGGCCACCTTCCTCATCGTGGGCCTGCGCACCCACAACTGGGCCGAGGCCCTGCTCTTCGCCCTCTCGGTGGCCGTGGGCCTCACCCCCGAGATGCTGCCGATGATCATCACCGTGTGCCTCTCCAAGGGCGCCCTGATGATGGCCCGCAAGAAGGTCATCGTGAAGCACCTCCACGCCATCCAGAACTTCGGCGCGATGGACGTGCTCTGTACCGACAAGACCGGCACGCTCACCCAGGACCATGTGGTGCTCGAGCGCTATGTGGATGTAACCAACCGCTCCAGCGAGGACGTGTTGCGCTACGCCTACATGAACAGCTTCTACCAGACCGGCCTGCGCAACCTGCTCGACCGCGCCATCCTCGCCCACAGCGAACTCGATGTGGAGCGCGACTGCCGCAAGGTGGACGAGATCCCCTTCGACTTTAAGCGCCGCCGCATGTCGGTGGTCATCGACTACGAAGACCGCCACGTGCTCATCTGCAAGGGCGCCGTGGAAGAGGTGGCCGCCGCCTGCGAAAACTACCAGGTGGACGAGGACATCAACCCGCTGATCAACCTCATCCGCGACGACCTCATGGACGAGTACCGCGCCCTCTCCGCCGAGGGTTTCCGCGTGCTCGCCATCGCCTACCGCGAATTCGACCGCACCAAGCAGGTATTCACCGTTTCCGACGAATCCGAGCTCACCCTGCTCGGTTACATCGCCTTCTTCGATCCGGCCAAGGAAACCTCCGCCACCGCCATCGATGCGCTCACCCGCTCCGGCGTCGCCGTGAAGATCCTCACCGGCGACAACGAACTGGTTACGCGCAAGGTCTGTCTCGACGTGCGCCTGCCCATCACCCGCATCGTCACCGGCCCCCAGCTCGCCTCGATGGACGAAGCCGCCTTCGCCAAGGAAGTCGAGGAGGCCAACGTCCTTGCCCGCCTCACTCCTGACCAGAAGGAGAAGGTTATTAAAACCCTCCGCGCCCAGGGGCATGTGGTCGGCTTCATGGGCGATGGTATCAACGATGTGTTGGCAATGAAGGCCGCCGATGTCGGCATCTCTGTGGATACCGCGGTCGATGTCGCCAAGGAGTCCGCCGATATCATCCTGCTGGAGAAGAGCCTGCTCGTGCTGGAGGACGGCATCATGGAGGGCCGCAAGGTCTTCGGGAACATCAACAAGTACATACGCATGGGGGCCAGTTCCAACTTCGGGAACATGTTCTCCGTCGTCGGTGGCGCCGCCTTCCTGCCGTTCCTGCCCATGGCCCCCATCCAGGTGCTGGTGAACAACCTGCTCTACGACTTCTCCCAGTTGGGCATCCCGCTCGACAACGTCGACGAGGAGTACCTCGCCAAGCCCCGGCGCTGGAACATCCGAAGCATCCGCAATTTCATGATCTTTGTGGGGCCGATCAGCTCGATCTTCGACTACGCCACCTTCTTCCTGATGCTGTATTTCTTCGGCTGCGCCACCTTCGGCGCCCCGGGCACTTCGGCGGAGCAGAACGGAGTGCTCGAGCGCCTCTTCCACACCGGATGGTTTGTCGAGTCGTTGCTCACCCAGACGCTCATCGTCCACATCATCCGAACCCTCCGAATACCCTTTGTGCAAAGCCGCGCCTCCAAGACCCTGGCCTTCGCCACCGTCACCGTCATGGCGATCGGTTGCTGGTTGCCGTTCTCGCCGCTGGCCCGTGTCCTGGGCTTCGAGCCGCTGCCGCCAGTGTTTTTCCTCTGGATGCTCGGCTTTCTCGCCACCTATGGCGTGCTCGCCCACAACGTGAAAATGTGGTTCGCGCGCCGCTTCGGGCTCGATTGATTCCGCGCCGCTGCGCAACCTGTTGAGCCGCCCCCACCCGCGGCCCAACTCCCATGCGCAGCATTCTCAACGCCCTGCAGGAAGGCCGACTCTTCGAATTGCCCGATGTGGGAGGCAAGCCCCGAGCCCTGGGCTTCCTCGCCCGCATTCTCGACGCCAACCCCGACATCGAGGTGGGCACCGACACCATCGAGGAGATCAACAAGCGGGAGGAGGCCTGCAATACCGGCATCGGCCTTGGCGTGGGAGTGCCCCACGTGCGCGCCGGCCGCGAGGAAGGCGAGCTGTTCTGCGCCATCGGCTGGTCCGCCCAGGGCCTCGAATACGGAGCGCAGGACGGCAAGGCCGTCCACCTCGTGGTGATGTATTACATCCCCGGAGCCCAGAAGAACGTCTATCTCAAGGAGGTTTCCAGTCTCGTAAAAGCCATCCGCAAGACCGGCGGCATCGAGCCCATCGCCCACGCCACCGAGCTCAACGACGTCCGCAATTTGCTCCTCGACTGGGTAAGCGCCGGTCTGGGTGAGGCCGGCCCGGAGTCGGTGGCCCGTATGATCAAGCTGGAGGTCAAGCAGGCCCAGGTCGCCAGCCCGGCGGCGCCGGTCCCGGCCCCGGCGGCGCCCCCCGAGCTTGTGCTTCCGGCCGGTCGCGCCCCCAAGGTCACCGTGCTTTCCATTCTCGCCGCCCATCCCGGCGGGCTCTTTGTGCTGGCCGCCGATCCCGAGTGGGTGGCCGCCGTCGAGCGAGAGCCCCACCTCGCGGAGCGCCTCTCGGCCGCAGTGCCCTTCACCGCCGGTGGTCGCCAGATTTTCGTCACCTCAGCCCGCCCCTTCCCCGGAGGCCGCATGCTCTACGAGTGCGTGGCGCTGGGCGGCGCAAGCTGACCGAGGGCCTCGCTGCCCAAACCGGCGTTTGGGCGGGTGGGGAAATGGCCGGCGCCGGCATCAAAGCCCAACCCCTTCCTTGCTATGAATACCACTCCGGCAATCGCCCGCGCCCTGCTTGTTTCGCTGTGCTGCCTGGCCCTCTCGCCTCTGCATGCGACCACCGCCTCGCGCACCTCGCCCGACGGCGCCATTAGCTTTGTGGTCAGCGACGAGGGTGGGATGCCCAGCTACACGGTGACCTATCGCGGCCAGGAGGTGATCCGGAAGTCGGCACTGGGTTTGGAGTTCAAGGACGTCGACGGCTTTGTGCGCGACCTCCAGATCGCCGCCCAGTCCAACACCAGCAGCGACTCCACTTGGGAGCAGCCCTGGGGGGAGCAGCGGCTGGTGCGGGACCAGCATAACGAACTACTGGTGACCTTCGCCGGCGCGCACAACCCCCGCAAGCTCCTGCGACTGCGCGTGCGCCTCTTCGACGACGGCCTGGGTTTCCGCTACGAGGTGCCCGAGCAGAAAGGACTGTCCAAGCAGCGCGACGGCCGCCTGGAAATCATCGACGAGAAGACGGAGTTCGCCCTTCCCACCCCCGACAAGACGACAGCATGGTGGATCGGCTCCTACAGTTGGAAGTCCTACGAGCAGCTCTACCGCACCACGCCGCTCGCGGCGCTGGACCGTGCGGATACACCGTTCACCTGCCGGCTGCCCTCCGGTGTGCATGTGAGCATCCATGAGGCGGCGCTGGTCGACTATGCCTCCATGACCCTCGACCAGCGGCGCGACGGCGTTCTCAAGGCGGATCTGATCCCCTGGCACGACGGCATCCGGGTGAAGACCCGGCTGGGCTTCCGCACCCCCTGGCGCACCGTGCAGATCTCCCCCGATGCAGCCGGGCTGATCAACTCGCGCCTCATCCTCAATCTCAACGAGCCCAACAAACTGGGCGACGTGAGCTGGGTGCACCCCGGCAAGTATGTGGGCATCTGGTGGGGCATGCATGTGGGCACCTACACCTGGGGCTCGGGCCCCAAGCACGGCGCGACCACCGCCAACGCCAAGCGCCATATCGATTTCGCCGCCGAGCATGGCTTTGGCAGCGTATTGGTGGAGGGCTGGAACGTGGGCTGGGATGGCGACTGGTTCGGCAATGGGGATGTGTTCTCCTTCACCAAGTCCATGCCCGACTTCGACCTCGCCGAGGTTGCCCGCTATGGCGCCAGCAAGGGTGTGCATTTGATCGGTCACCACGAAACCTCGGGCTCCGTAACCAATTATCGCAATCAGATGGGGGCGGCACTCGACCTCTACAAGCGCCACGGCGTCACGCAGGTGAAGACCGGCTATGTGGCCGACGGCGGCACCGTACGGCACACCGACGAGAAGGGCATCCTGCGCCAGGAATGGCATGACGGCCAGTTCATGGTTAACGAGTATCTGTATTCCGTGACCGAGGCGGCGGCACGGCACATCAGCGTCGACACGCATGAACCGGTCAAGGACACCGGACTGCGCCGCACCTATCCCAACTGGCTCACCCGGGAAGGGGCGCGCGGCCAGGAGTACAACGCCTGGGGCTCCCCGCCCAACCCGCCCGAGCACACCGTGCTGCTGGCGTTCACCCGTTTGCTCGCCGGCCCGATGGACTATACGCCGGGCCTGTTCAACCTCGCTCCCAATGGCCTCGCCGCGGAGAACCGAGTGCAGGGCACTCTGGCCAAGGAGCTCGCCCTCTACGTTGTCCTCTACAGCCCGGTACATATGGCCGCCGATCTGATCGAGAACTACGTGGAGCCGGATGGGAAAACCACGAAGCCTGGCTTCCAGTTCATCGTCGACGTGCCCACGGACTGGGAAAGCTCCCGGGCGGTGGCGGGAGAAGTGGGCGACTATGTGGCTATCGCCCGCCAGGAGCGCAACGGGCCCGACTGGTATTTGGGGGCCATTACCGATGAGTTTGCCCGCGAACTGGTGTTGCCCCTGGACTTCCTGGCTCCAGGCCGGAGCTACGAGGCGCAGATCTATCGCGATGGACCACTGACCCACTGGCGCACCCGGCCCAACGACCTGGTGTGCGAAAAGCGCGTGGTCACGGCCCAGGACCGCCTTGAGTTCCGGCTGGCGGACAGCGGAGGGGTGGCGATCCGCTTCCGCGCGATGAAGTAGTAGGACCGGCCGGGGGGGCGGAGGCGAGCGGCGTGGACCCACGCCGTAACCATTCGGCGAACGAGGTAGGCCTTCGGTTGCTGGGGCGTGCTTGCGATTCAGGCCCTCACCGGGGTCGGAGTTGGCTGGAGGCGCGTAACAGGAGCGTGCTTGCACGCGATCTGCGCTCTGAATCGCGTGCACGCACGCTCCTACTACGGGCAACCGAAGCGCATGCTTCCCTCAGCGGTGAATCCGAGCGGCCCGAGTGTAGGCACTTAGGGCAGCTTGAGCTGCATGCCGATCTTGAGCGGCGAAGAGCGGTCGGAGAGCACTCCGCGGTTGGCCGCCACGATGTCGTTCACTCGGCCGCCGTTGCCGTAGTACTGCCGGCTGATGCTGAAGAGCGACTCGCCCTTTTGCACCGTGTGCACCCGGCCGGTGGCCGCTGGTGCCGGGGCAGCAGCGGCGGGCGTGGCGGGGCGAATTGGATGCTGCACGGCCGGGGCCGGCGGTCGCGTTGGGCTCTGCACCGCGGCGGGGGTGGGGCGCGTAGCCGGTATCGGGATAGCGGGGGCAGCAACGGGCTCGGGGTCGGGCTCGGCCTGGGCGGTATCCTCGCCGGCCGCCGCGGCGGGGGAGGGCGGGCTGGGGGCGCCGAAGCTCCGTGCCGGCACGGGCAGCCCGCGCAGTTGCGCGATCTGCTCCTTGAGCTGGTAGTTCTCCTTCTGCAGCCGCTCCACCGATTCCATCATGTCGAGCATCTTCACCTGTCCCTCGTAGGGGCGGGCTGGTAGCGTGCGTGCGAACTCCTTGGTGGCGGTGTCTATGAGCTCGCGGGTGCGGGAGGCCTGCGGGCTGTTGGGGCGCAGAGCCAGGTATTTGCGAAAATGGTAGATGGCAGCCACCGGGTCCTTGATGTGCTGCAGGTAGAGAATGCCGCACTCCATGTGCGACTCGGGCGCCTCGCCGCCGCGTTTCTCCACAACCTTCAGGAAGGCTTCGAGGGCCTCCTGGGCGCGGCCGCTGCGCAGCAGTTGGGTGCCGCGGCGATAGTGCGGCTCGTCGACCTCGGCGGCGAACGGCAGGCTGTCGTTGGGCTGGCACCCGGGCAGCACCATAGCGCCGGTGATCACCAGCAGAACGAGCAGGAATGCCGCAACAACGGGACGCATGACAAACTGGGGACAGGAAATTGGCTTTGAACGACGAAGGCCCAACGCTAGGTTCGCCGGCGAGTCCTGCGACTCAATTCTTGATGAGCCTTGATGCCGCCACCGTCCTCGCCAAAGCGCGAGCCTGCCTGGAGACCGAAACCGCTGCCATTGTCGCCACCGCCGCCGCACTGGATGAACGCTTCGTGGACGCCCTGCGCGCGGTCGACGACACCGTCTCCGCCGGCCGCAAGCTGATCTTCTCCGGCGTGGGCAAATCGGCCCACATCGCCGAGAAGATCGTGGGCACGCTCAACAGCATCGGCGCCCCGGCCCTGTTTCTCGACGCCACCCAGGCCCTACACGGCGACCTCGGCCTGTGCGCCGAGGGTGATCTGGCGATCTTGATCAGCAACAGTGGCGAGACCGAGGAACTCGTGCGCCTTTGCCCTCTGCTGCGCCGCTTCGGCGTGCGCCTGTGCGCACTCACCAGCCAGGAAAAGTCCGCCCTCGCACAGGGATGCGATCTGCACCTTTTCTACAAGGTCCCCAAGGAGGCATGCCCGCTGCGTCTCGCGCCCACCGCCAGCACCACCGCCGCCCTCGCCCTGGGCGACGCCCTCGCCATGGTTCTGCTCGAAACCCGAGGACTCACCCGCGAGGACTTCGCCCGCTTCCACCCCGCCGGCAATCTCGGCCTGGTGCTCCTGCTCAAGGTCGACGACATCATGCGCACCGGCGAGCGCATGCCTCTGCTCGCCCAAACCGCCAGCACCCAGGAGGCGATCCTGGCGATGACGCGGGCGAAGGCCGGCAGCCTCGCGGTGGTCGACCCGGCCGACGGCCGGCTGACGGGGATTTTCACCGACGGCGATTTTCGCCGCAGCGCCCTCACCGGGCCGGACTTCCTCCAGAAGCCGGTGTCCACTTTCATGACTCGCTCGCCCAAGACCATCGCCTCTGGCGTGTTGGCTATCGAGGCGCTCAAGCTCTTCGAGAAGCACAAGATCGACGACCTGCTCGTCGTCGATACGGCGCAGCGCCCTGTGGGCCTAGTGGACAACCAGGATTTGCCGAAGCTGAAGTTCTACTGAGCGCTACTGAGCCGTAACGATTGGGTTGAGGCGTTAATCACCTCCTGCGAGGGCGAGTGCTTCGGTGTCCGTAGCAGAAGCGCGCTGGCACGCGAGTAAGGCTCCTGCCGGGGCCGGCGCGGGCGGGAGCTTCGCACGCGCTCTGCTCTCTGGGTCGCGTGCAAGCACTCTCCTACGACAGAAGGTGGCACGGCCGAGCCCGGCCTGCTGCCGCCGTGCCCGCTTGAAGGGACAGGTCTATTCGGCGTTAGGACCGGCGAGAGCCCGCTTTAAGGGACAGGTCTATTTCAGCGTTGGTGGTGGGGGCGCGGCATCGTGCGGGCTGTGGTCGCAAACAACTCTGCGCTCACCACCGCCGCTCCACGGATAGCGTGAAGCTTCGCGGCCGGCCGGGCAGGAACACAGCCGTGGTCGCCGGATCGCGGGCCACATCGAGCACCCCGGCGGTCGCGCCGATGTGCGCGCGATCGAACAGATTGCCCACCTCCAGCGCCACGCCCCACCCATCCCGGCGCCAGCCGAGCCGGAGAGTGGCCAGTGCGTATCCCGGATACGACAGCCGGTTCGCGTGGTCGGCATACGTGCGCCCGCCCACCCAGTTGGCGCCCAGCGCAGCAAAAGGGCCCCGGTTGTGCCACCACTCCAGCTCTGCGGTGCCCACCTGTTGCGGCAGGCCGGCCAGTCGGTTGTCGCCATAAACCGGGTCGCCGGCGAAGCGCGCCTCGCTCCAAGTGTGGGCGAGGCGGAAGCTGACGTTGTTCCACCCCTCCAGAAGCCGGCACTGTAGGGAACTCTCGATGCCGCGGTGTTGTGTCGGGCCCGCGTTTACAGTGCCCCGTGTCGCACCGCTGGCATCGGCGAGCCGCAACAGCTCGTCCCGCCACGCAGCGCCGTAGGCGGTGACGCCGAAGGTGCAACGGTTGCCCGCAGCGTAGCGCGCGCCGACCTCGATCGTATCCGCCCGCTGGCAGCGCAGCGGTCTCCAGGCCACGGATAGCGCGGCCGGCGGGCCGCTCACCGCCAGCAGATCGTCGAAGGTAGGCGGCTCGCGGCCACGCTGGGCGCGGGCAAAGCACGTCCACCTCGAAGATGGCATCCGCCACTCCAACCCGACGCGGGGGCTGAGCGCGCTGTAGTCGGAGTTGCCCGTCACCGTGCCGCCGGTGGCGCGCCGGGCGTAGAGCCAGGAGTACCCGGTCGTGAACTCGAATCCACGACCCAACCACATGGAACCGTCCGCCCAGCCGGTGAGGCTGTGCGCCTGCTGCTGGAGGTGGGCGAAACGCGGGCCGGCGACGCCCGCGAGATTGGTGTAACGCTGCTGTTCGCGCCAGGTGCCCAGCCAAAGCGCACCGGCCTTGAGCCAGCGCGTGCTGCCGCTCGCCCGGAGCGCACAGTCGGTGCCGCTGGTATCGGCGATCCCGTTGCTGCGCAGCTGGCGGAACCAGTCGTGGGTATGCTGCACCGATAAGGCACTGCTCAGCGCCCGGTCACTCCTGTACCAATCTCCGGTTACGGCTAGGCGCCCGAAACGGGTCTCCCGGCGCGGCCTGTCGGTGGCAGCCATCCGGGAGATCGAGTCGGGATTGGACTTCGCCTGGTCCAGTGTGAGCGGGCCGGGTACATCGTAGCTCAGATCGGTGCCGTAGAAGCTCGTGCGCAGGGCGAGCTCCTCGCCCTTCGCCCACGCAGCCTGAGCAAACGCCGCAGTGCGCTGCTGCTCGCTCTGCGGCCGCCAGCCATCCGTCTGCATCGCGGAGAAGGCGCCGGCTGTGCCGTAGGCCAAGCGGGCATCGGGCAAACGAAACGGGGCCACGCCGCCCTGGGCGACGACCTTGCGCAGCCCGTCGCTGCCCGCCGCCGCCGTGAGCCGCATCGGCGCGTAGCCGAGGAAGTCCAGCGAGCCGCCCAGCGCGAGGGCTGCGGCGGCGGGATCCTGCGAAGCGGGCCGCAAGCGCGCGCCCTCGAAGAACGCGGGCTCGATCAGTGCGGTATTGAAAGAACCATCGCCGGCATTCAGCGGCAACTCGCCCAGCCGCACAAGCAGCCCGCGGTTGACCGGAGCGCTCTGCAGCCCCGAGCCGCGGGCGGAGAGGCGCGGCGGATCGATGTCACCGAAGCCCGGTTGCACCACCAGCCCCGCAGTGCCGGCGAGCGCCTCCGCCAGAGACCATTGCGCCACCGGAGCGTGGCTTTGTGCCGCGCTCCGATCAACGGGCTCGCTGGCGTACAGGATGCCGGGATCGATCTGCTCGGCCTCGACGACATACGGTTTCAAAATCACCGGTGCCGGGTCTGCGGGTTCGTGAGCCCAGAGCCGCTGTCCCGCCAGCACAGCCGCCCCGATAAGGACCCACCTGCGGGCCAGCGGGCAACAGAGCGACTGCAGCGGGGTTCGCACGTGCTCAAACTGCCCGCACGGCCGCGTCCGCGCAAGCCTCCGGAAGGGTGCTTCTATTCCCGTAGCTGAATGGCGAAGCCATTCAGCCGGACGGACCAGCGCCAGAACGCTGAACGGCTTCGCCGCCCAGCTACGACTGAAAGGCTGAGCGTCTTCGCCGCCCAGCTACACCAGGCAGGCTGGCCGGATCCGCCGGTCGGTTACATCGCCGCCATGACCTTCCACCTATCGTCACCATGACTTCCATCTACTCGACTTGGCCGGACGTTTCCCAACACTCGCCGCCATGTCGCCACTGCTCCAGGTTGACCGCCTGTCGAAATCCTACGGTGCCGTACGCGCGGTCGACGGTGTGAGTTTCGCCGTCAACCCCGGCGAGATCTACGGCCTGCTCGGGCCCAACGGTGCTGGGAAAACTACCACGATCTCGATGATCTGCGGACTGCTCCGTCCCGATGCGGGCAGCGTGGCCGTGGGTGGCCGCCCCTTCGCCGCCGATCCCCAGGCGGCCAAGCGCCTCATGGGCGTGGTGCCTCAGGACCTCGCGCTCTACGAGGAGCTCAGCGCCGCCGAAAACCTCATTTTCTGGGGACGCCTCGCCGGGCTCGACGCGAAGACCGCCCGCCTGCGCACCGCCGAGCTGTTGGAGGCGCTCAGCCTTTCGGACCGCGCAAAGGATGCGGTGAAGACGTTTTCGGGCGGGATGAAACGCCGCGTGAATCTCGGCTGCGCGCTGCTCCACCGCCCGCAGTTGCTTCTTCTCGACGAGCCCACCGTAGGCATCGATCCGCAGGCACGGCTCAACATCATTGAGTTCATCCGGGGCCTGCGCGCCAGCGGCACCGCCGTGCTCTACACCACGCACTACCTCGAGGAGGCCGAGTCGCTCTGCGACCGTATCGGCATCGTCGACCACGGCCGTATGCATGCCGAGGGCACATTGCGCGAACTGCAGGAACGCCTTGGCGGCGACCGCCTCTTCACGCTCGAGGGCGCCTGGGCCGGCGCGCAGCCCGACACCTGGCCGCGCTTCCACGAACACTTCCGCGTACTTCAGCATTCCGAGCGCCAGCTCGTCGTCGCCGCGCTCGGCGAGCGCGATCCGGCCGACTGTCTCCGGGAACTGCTGGCGCTGCCCGTGCAGGTTGAGAACGTCACGCTCAAGCGCCCGAGCCTCAACGAGGTCTTCCTCCAGCTCACCGGCCGCGACCTCCGCGAATAATCCGCCATGTTGCGCCTCCTGCTCGCCAAGGACCTCACCCGCGCCCGGCGCAACCCGCTGCCCTGGCTCATCTTCTTGCTCGTGCCGCTGTTCGCCGTCGCGCTCATAGGCGGCGTCTTCGGTGGGGCCGGCAAGCAGAGCCAGGCACTGGGCCGTATCCGCCTGGGCGTGGTGGATGAGGACGATTCGGTCGGCTCGCGTATCCTCTGCCGGTCGCTGGCCGGAATGAAAGAAGGCCAAGAGCTGGCACTCGACACCGTGCCAGCCGATCGCACACACGCGCTCGCCCAGCTCAACGCCAACCTGCTCAGCGCCGTGCTCATCCTGCCCAAAGGACTGGTGGACGACTACCTCCACAGCCGGCCGACGAGGCTCGAGCTCATCAAGAACCCCACAGAGTCGATCAAGCCGACCTTCCTCGAGGAGGGTGCTGGAGTGCTGGTGACCGGGCTCAACGGAGTGTCGCGCAACTTCGCTGGCCAGTTCGCGGGGCTGGAGGCCGAGCTCGGCGGCCCCCGCGAGATCCGCTCCATGGCGCGGCTGCTCACTCGAATCGACGACACCCTCGCGTCTCTCGAAAATGCCGACCTGCAGGGGAGGGTCTGGTACACGAAGGGCGATTCGGCCGCGCCAGCGAAAACCGGTGACACCACCAACCCCGCCGCGGGCGGCGCCGGCTTCAATCTTTTCGGATACCTGCTGCTCGGCATGGCGGCGATGTTCCTGCTCTTCCTCGGCGGCACCGGCATAGCCGACCTCCATCGAGAGCTCGAGCAGCGCACCTTCGCGCGCTTTCAGACCGTACGGCTTTCGCCTGCACCATTCCTGGTGGCGAAGGTGCTGTTTGTCGCCGTGATGCTGTTGCTCTGCTCCGGTATCCTGTTCGGCGGCGGCGCGCTGGTATTCGGCGTGGCGTGGAAACATCCGCTGGAGCTCGGTGCGCTGGTGCTGGCGTATGTGGTGTTCACCACCGGGCTGATGGCGCTGATCGTGGCGTGGTTGCCCGAGCGGCGCAAAGCCGACGCCCTGCGCACGATGGTGTCGATGGCGCTCGGCATGGCCGGCGGCTGCGCGTTTCCCCTCGATCAAGTGCCTCCATTCTATCGCGACACAATCATGCCCTGGCTCCCAACCCACTGGTTCGTCTCCACCTCCCGGGCACTCGAGTACGGCGGGGGCACGGCGCCCTGGGTCCTGGCGGCGCTCAAGCTCGCGCTCGCGGGAGCCCTCTGCCTCGCGCTCGCGTCCTGGCTGTTCCGCCGGCGGTTTCGGCAGGGGGCTCGCGCATGAAGAACATCCTGATCATCGGGCGCAACGAACTGCGGCTCTTCCTCAAGTCGCGCACCTCCTACATCTGGCTGTTCGTGATACCGTTTCTGTTCATGTACATGATGTCGCTGGCCAGCTACGGCACCGACAAATCCGAGAACCGTTTCCCGCCCGTGTTGGTGGAAAACAACGACACTGGGCACGTCGGCCGGCACTTCATCGAGCTGCTCTGCGCGCAGGGGCTGTGGCGCCTCGACCCGGCAAAGGACACGAAGAACAAGCCGGTGGTCGGCATCCGCATACCGGCCGACTTCACGGCGCTGTTGCAGGGGAAGAAGAATACGAACGTCGAGGTCTACCCGATCGACACCACCCGCGCTGCCGACGCCGCGATCATCGAGGCTCGGGTGATTCGCGCCCTCATCACACTCAACTCCGACCTGCTGGAAGCCTCAACGGCCACCGGGCTCAAGGGCCTCCCCTCCGAGGAGGCGCTGAAGGCGGTGCGCGCCAAACCCGATCCGGTGTCGCTCACCGCCACGTTCGCCGGGAAGCAGCCCGTGCCGTCGGGCTTCAACTTTTCGTTACCGGGCAATCTCGTGAATTTCCTCATGATGAACCTGCTCATCTTTGGCGGCTCGACCGTGGCGGTGGCGCGGAGCGCCGGCACGTTGCGGCGGTTGATGACGCTGCCGGTGCGGCGCGGCGAGCTCGTGGCCGGGCAGATCTACGGCCTCTGGCTGCTCGGCCTCGTGCAGATCGTGTTCTTCCTGCTGGTCGGGCGGTTTGTCTTTCACGTGAACCTCGGCGCCAACCTCCCCGGCGTGATGCTGGTGCTGATCGTGTTCGCCTGGGTGGCGGCAGCGCTGGGTGTGTTCATCGGTTCGGTACTCGATGCGCCCGACCGCGTGGTCGGCGTGTGCGTGTTCGCCAGCCTGATGCTGGCGGCGCTCGGCGGCTGCTGGTTCCCGCTGGAGATCACACCCGACTGGATGAAGACGGTGGCGCACTGCGTACCGACCGGCTGGGCGATGGACGCCCTGAGCCACCTGATCAGCTTCGGCCATGGACTCGAAACCGTGGTAACGCCGCTGCTGGTGCTCACCGGTTGCGCTGTGGCGGCCACGGCCGCAGCGGCGCGCTGGTTCCGGGTGTAAGGCAAACCGCCGGCCGATAATCGGCGAAGGCCCGGCGGGTAGGACCACGTCTTCGACTGGTCCTTCGAGAAATACAACGCCCGCGCACCGGCTACAGCACGGCAATCCGGTCAGAGACCCGACCTACTTGAGCGTCTGGAGCACCGCCAACACGTCGGCGGCCTGCTGCTTGGTACTGGCCTTGAGGTCGCGCCAGATGACCTTGCCGTCTTTGATCAGGAAGGCCTGACGGGAGGCGAAGCCCATCGTGGTGGGCACTCCGAAGGCCGCAGTCACCTTCTTGTCGGTATCCGCAATGAGGGGGAACGGAAACTGGAATTTCGCGCGGAAAGCTTTCTGCGCAGCCACGTCGTCGGTGCTCACGCCCACCACCTGGACGCCCTTCGCAGTGAGCTCGGCATAAGCGTCGCGCAAACTGCAACCTTGAGCAGTGCAACCGGGGGTGTCGGCCTTCGGATAGAAGTACACGAGGACGAGCCCCTGTTTGTAGAGCGCTCCTAGATCGAGAGCGGTGCCAGTATCGCTGGTGGCGACGAGGGCGGGAGCCGGAGCGCCAACCGCAAGAGGTTCGGCGGCCGCACGAAGACCGAGAAGGGAGAGAATCATAGCAGCGAGGAATAGAGGGTGTTTCATGGAGGGAAGGCTGCGGAGGCTACGAGAAGTGTCTCCACGTGCAAACCACCGACCCACCCGACCTCGCCCATCCACGCTGCTCGGTTTGTTGGCCGAGTTGGTCACTCGCGCCCATCCGGCGCGATCTCGACCTCTGAAAATGGCTCCGGCCCGGACATTCTGTCCGGGCCGGAGGTGTTTTACTCTTTAACGCTGCGATAGTCGTACCCGGCGATCATAAAGAGACCGGCAACAGCCACGCAGGCGATGATTAGGGTGATCATAATATAGACCCTCCTTTTGGTTTGATGCTTCCACCCCGTGGGAGACACGGAGCTTTGGCGTTTCTCGAGCCCAGTAGTTCATACCGGGTTTGGGAAATTCAAAACGTGGTTCAGGCTGTCCGTGCATCGCACTCGGATCCTGCTACAGAAAGTTTTCTAAAGAACGAGGCCCAGAAGATAGAGTTTCGCCGATACGTCAAGCCTCCAAATGCTAGTGGTTCCCCTGATGCTGAATCCCCGGCTCTGACAGGGCGAGCGCCCTCCGCCGCTCGAAGCGGAGGCGCTTCGCAGGCCGCAGCCGTAGTGGAAGCGCTTCGCTTCCGGGCCGGGCGGCGCATGATGTGCGGAACGGAAGCATGAGTGCGGAACGGAAGCCGTTCCGCTACGCGACCTCGGCCGCAGCGGAACGCTTCGCTTCCGCCTGGTTGGACCTGCCGCCTTCGCTTTCCCGTTCGCTTCCGCAGCGCTTCGCCTCCCAAGCGTCCCGCCTTCGCGCGGGGCAGCCCACGAGGGCCGAACGGAAGCCGTTCCGCTACGCGGGGAGAGCCGCTCAGCCGTATCTATTCATTCGTAGGAGCGTGCTTGCACGCGATTCAGAGCGCAGATCGCGTGCAAGCACGCTCCTACGGCGGACAATTTCGTGCACTGCCAGAGCGCAAAGCGGTACGATTGCATGGTTACCGCTCAGCGGCCGTAACGCTCGCCCAGATAGCGCACCAGATGCCGCGGGGAGATGCCCTCGCCGGTCACCTCGCGTACCAGTTCCTCGGTGTCGAGACGGCGCCCGCGCCCATGGATCTGCGTGCGCAACCACCCCAGCAGCCGCTCGCAACGCCCAGCAGCGAAATCGTCCTCCAGCCCCGGCAATGCCGCCAGCGCCGTGTACCAGAGCTGCGCGGCGATCATGTTGCCCAGGCAGTAGCTCGGGAAGTAGCCAAACGCCCCGCCCGACCAGTGAATATCTTGGAGACAACCCTCGCCGTCGTGCGCGGGCACAAGCCCCAGCAGCTCCTGCGAAAGCGCGCTCCACGCCGCCGGCAGATCGGCCACCGCCAGTTCGCCGCGGAAGAGGCGCTTCTCCAACTCGAAGCGCAGCACGATGTGGAGGTTGTAGGTGACCTCGTCGGCATCGACCCGAATGAGGGTGGGAGCCACTTCGTTGATCGCGCGCAGAAGCTCGTCGAAGGACACGCCGTCGAGCCGCGGGGCGAAGGCGGCTCGGAACTTCGGCTCCCAGTGTCGCCAGAAGGCGGAGCTGCGGGCCACCTGGTTTTCCCACAGGCGGCTCTGCGACTCATGGATACCCATGCCCACCGCCTCGCCCAGCGGAGTGCCGATCCACTCTCGCGGCAGGCCCTGCTCGTAGAGCCCGTGGCCGGTCTCGTGGATGGCGCTGAAGAGCGAGTCCAGCGGGTTGTCGGCATCGAAGCGCGTCGTCATGCGGATGTCGTGCCCATCGCCCGAGCAAAACGGATGCAGCGACACATCGATACGCCCGCGCTGATAGTCGAAGCCCAGAGCGGACGTCACCGCCTGGAGAAACTCGCGCTGTGTCCCCACCGGGAAACCCCGAAGCGCCTCGCGCTTGGTCGGCTGCCGTGTTTCGACGATGCGGCGGGCGAGGGGGGCGAGGTCGCGCTTGAGCTCGGCAAAGAGCGCCTCGATACGCACGGCGGTCATGCCGGGGTCGTGTTTGTCGATGGCGTGGTCGTAGGCGTCGGGCAGGCCCAGCAGCGCCGCCTCGCGGCGGGCGAGGTCGAGCTGGCGCTGGAGAAACGGGGCGAACTTGGGGAAATCGCGCGCGGCGCGGGCCTCGGCCCAGGCGTGGTAGGCCTCGCTGTCGAGGCGGGCCTTCTCGCGCACAAACTCAGCCGGCAGCTTGGTGAGCCGGTCATAGTCCTTGCGGGCATGGCGGCGCAGCACCCGCTCCTCGGCCGTGGCGGACGGGCCGGCCGCCTCCAGCGCCGCCAGCGACTCTCCGATACGCGGAGCCGTGGCCGCCTGGTGGTGGAGCTCCGCCAGCAAGGCCGACTGCTCGCCGCGGCGCGCTGCTGAGGCGGGCGGCAGGTGAACCTGTTCGTCCCAACTGAGCAGGCTCAGAACGGAGACGAGGACGTTGGCGCGTTTGAGATCGGCGACGAGGTTTTCGGAGGCAGGCGACATGGTCCTGGAGGTTGACGGCGCTGGCGGGTTTCACAAGCAGACGAGAGGCGGCCAGCGAAATTCAGATAGGGCCGTCGAGAGCAGGCTAGGCGAAATGCTGAATGCGGAACGAGGAAGGCCTATAGCCCGGGCCTGATGGGGACAGGGCCTGATAGGGACAGGTCGATTATGGGGCCTGATAGGGACAGGTCGATTATGGGGCCAAATTCAGATTGGGCCGCAGAGAGCATTGAGCCAGACCCAGGCCATGGAGGTAGATCCCTCCTGCGACAGGGTAACTCAATATTTAACCGCAAAGAACGCATAGAGCAGAGAGACCAGACCGGAAACTCGGATTTGGCCACAGAGCACACAGAGGCGCAGGAGAACTCAGAGAATCCGTGCATTTCGAGTGCGCCTGTTTCAACAATCAGCCTCTTTGGCCGACGTCCTTCTCGCTACCTGTTGCTGGTTTCCATTTCCCCAACGGTGCCAAACGGTGCCCAAGAATTGCTATATAAACCCGGCCCCGTGGGGTTGCGCGGGCGGTCCTAGCGAAATAGGCGTGGACAAGCTTACCGGGACATCGTGGCTCGTGATAAACGACTTGACGGCCAAAGGGGGGCCGGCAGGGTAAGCGATATGGCGCAACCGCTGCGAATCGAGTGTGTCGGAGCTATAAGAAAACAGTTGCCCTTCTGTCACGAGTCACGACGTGATCCCTTATTCCCCTTTTTACACAAACCGCAGCAGGCATAGCCATGGGAAACCAATTACCAGGTACGATTGGCGTTGGAGCGGGGGCTCTAAACGCGGCAAACGATTCTACGGTCGGCGCGCCTTGGGCCGGTTTCGTGACTGCGGGCTCGGCCGACATAGACTCTGGTTTGGAGCCAATGGCGGGTCGCGTTGTGACGAGGGTGGAGCGCGACTGGAATCCGACCCCAGCGCCCAACACCGAGCCCATCGACGTTAGGGCTGCCGACTTGAATGAGCTGGCTCAGGCACTTAGCAGGTTGCCAGAAGCGGGCGAAGGAGGCGGGGGACTGCGCTCTGATGCTGTCCCGTCGGGCATTAGCGCGGAAGTGACCATCACATTGCATGGACATCTGGTTAATCGCGCGGTTCGATGGATCGGATATGACAATGCCTCGCCAGCGGCGAAAGCGCATTGGGATAGTGTCCTGGCCAAGCTCAAGAGGCATGAGCAGCGGCATATGGATATCGCCATTGAGGAAGGTGATGCGCTGGCCCTGTTGCTTGTTGGCCACAAGATCGGCTCGCACCCGACCCTGTCCGATAAGGTCAGTGCTGCCAATGATGCCATCAAGAGGCGTCAGGTTGATTTGGATTCACCGGGGGAATCAGACCATGGCCGAAAGCCGGGGCACCGCTACGGCGACTGTAATATTGACCCGGCAATCAAATAGATGGAGGGGCCGGGGCGGCAAGGTTCTCGAAAATGGTTCAGGGGCATCGGAACATGTTAGGGACGGTGGGGCGATCCGGTGATACTGCGGGCACTTTATTCGGGCGGGGCCTGATCGGTACAGGTCAATTCTGAATTCTGGGACTCAAGGCCCCACTCAGCAATCGCACGCCAAGAGATGGCAAATTTGGTGCACGTCCGGAACTATATGTGGCTTGTGATGGAGACTGATTCGTTTCGCCTGATCGAGCGCTCAGCTTCCTCCTCGCCTTGCCTGCGCGACAGGCGGCGGGCCGGGCACCTGCCCGATGGGGGCTACATACCCGCGGCTGCGTGGAGCGCGTTGCAGTCCCGCGGCAGGGAGTGGAGGATTGGCTTGCCGTGCGGCTTCCGCGGCGGTAGGCATTCCCTCGGAGGGCCGGCCTCCACCCTGCTGTTCAGAACCCGAATACCCCATTATCCTGCCGGAAATATTTTTGAGCCGTCACGGTAGTCTATGAACGTGAACTTCTTCCCCACCCGTTGGCGAGCCCTGTTGCTCGCCCCGCTTCTTGTTTTGAGCTGCTCCACGGGCTTTGCGCAGGTGCGACTCAACGCCCCGCACACCGAGCCAATCCCTCCGAAATGGATGTTTGGCTACATGCAGTCCCAGTGGGGCGACAGCTTCGGGTATGGCTACCAGGCGAGCTTCCTGGATCACGCCCGCGCCCTGCGGGGGCAGGACAACCAATATGGGCACCATCAGCACCCGGCCGATGTGATAGTGCTCGATATGTTCTGGGACGGGCTCAACTGGGACTGGCCCAAAAATATGATCTGGGACAATGGCCGTTTTCCTAATCCCAAGCAGATGATCGATGAGCTGCATGCGATGCATTTCAAGATCATCATGAATTATCATGACAGCGGTTTCGGCTCCGAGTGGCTGAATTATATGCGGGACGATTTCGCGAAGGGCCTGGACGCCCCGTGGCTCGATTTTTGGACGGCGGGATCATCGCATGAGCAGGCGGTGTGGGATCTTATGCGCTCGGTCCGCGGAACCGACAAGCGGCTGGCCTTCATGGCGCGTCACTATGCGCGCCCCAGTTTGCGCAACCACGAGGGGAATAATGGCAATGGGCTGGGCATAGAGAAGGTTCCCAATGAAGACGACATTGAAAAGACCATGCCCGTGCACTGGACTGGAGATGTAGAAGGCTCGTGGGGCGGGTTCCAGGAGAGCATAGAAGGGGTTGTGTATAGCACCGATGGCGCGGCAGGCGGCTGGTCCTACCTGCATACCGACACTCCCGGCCATTCCGGCGGCGACGATCCGGAGTTGGCGGCGAGGTGGATCCAGTTTTCCGACTTCACGACCACCACGCGCAATCACGGGTGGATGGGGCGCGATGTCTGGAGCTGGGGGGCTGAGGTGGAGAAGATATCCTTCGATTCCCGCATGCTGCGCTATCGACTGCTGCCCTATATCTATCGCAGCGCCTGGGAGATCTGGGAAAACGCGATGCCCATGACTCGCCCCATGACCGTCGCCTGCCCGGGCGAGGCGGATGGGTTGAAGTACCAGTATTTTTTTGGCGATTCTCTGCTGGTGGCCCCCGTATATAAGAAGGCCGCCGACTTCCCGGGCGGCACGATGCCGGTCTATCTCCCCAGAAACACCGAGTGGATCAACTATTGGACCCGCGCGGTCAGTGCGGGAGGGCAGACCATCAACGTGACTGTGAACGACCGCGCCCATATCCCTCTTTTTGTGAAGCGCGGCGCCATCATCCCCATGGGGCCTGAGATCTACTGGATCGACCCCACTCAGCACGCCAACCCGCTGACGCTCGATATTTATCCTCTAGGAGCCTGTCGGACTGAGAAATCAGCCCTGCCGTCGGTGCGACCCATATTTTCACGGTTATTGGCCTAAAACCGTTTTCCGAGGAACCGAAACCGATTGCGTCCTCGCATCGGGCGCGTTGTCGCTGCTATTTACCT